>DATLSI010000001.1:0-7939 GCA_035534255.1 Ktedonobacteraceae bacterium
TCAACGAATCGTAAAACAGGGGAAACAGTTCCCCCAGCAGGAATGTCAGGCGCAGCGTATACGTCTTCGTCGGCTCGACAGGCAGATGCACATGCTCTCGCTCAGCCTCTCGTACCCTCTGCGGCGGCAGCGGGAATTGCAAGCTGGAGCAAGTGAACAGCCGTTGCCGGTTGCCATCATGCAGCGCCGTCGAGACATCTGGCGCGGCATCCCTGATCCAATCGAGCCACGCCGCGTGAACCAGTTCGCCCGAAAACGGCATCAGCGTCCCATACTCCAACGGCCGCACCTTCAGCAGCAGCGAGTACAGCTTGGCGGGAGCCGCGGGCGCAAGGCATTGCGCCCCAAAATTTGTTGGCGTTGTGGTTGTAATCATGGTGATGTGATCCTTTCGCGGCAAAACAGGATGTGGCGGCGCAAGGCATCGCGCCCCTACATCCTGTATCCGTTATTTCACGCCGACAAACGCCGCTCACCCGCCGGGCGATAGCTCATGGCTACCGGTAAGCAGATCGTGCGTTTGCGTCCGCCTGGGCTATAGGTGAACTCGTAATAGTCGCCGGTGCAGTGAACGTTGGTAATCAGGCTGGCGGGAGCCATTGCCACGATATTGCAGCTATCAGGGCGCAATGATACATCAAGCGGGTTGAGCGCGCCCGCGGCTTTGAATACGCCTCGTTGGCTCTGTGCTATTTCCTGAGCTACCGTGTCTACACGCGCCTTTGCCATCCACTTGCCCAGGCGAATCCAGCGCGGCAAAGCAATCGGCTGCTCGCTCAACACAAAAAACTCAAACGCGCTTTCAGGAGCCAGTTCTTTTGATCGCCCGAATACAGCTATGTTGGTGTTATCTTTTTCTTGCTTACTGTAATAATTTACTTTTGCTAGCTTGAAAGTGCTGAACGAGAACGTATAACGCACCGGATAGGCCGGCGTCACGTACACTCCTCGCTCATTCATCCTGTCCAGGTCTTCTTGATAGCGCGGCACCTGGGTCAGGTTGGCATAGGGAGATGCCACCAGCCCCAGCGCGTAAGTTAGCCCGTAGTTGTGCAGGTACTTCTCCGTTTCGTAAAGACGCCCCATCTCGCGCGAAGCATAGAAAAGGTAATCATGCAACTCCAGGCGACAGACTGTGATCAACATAGCCCGCTCCTATTTCTTGGCTTTGGCCCCTTTGTTAGCATCAACGCCATGATCCACTGCATATTTGTTTGTTTCAACATTCGCCTGGGACAGCACAGCTTGCAGGCGTCTCTCGTCACTGGCGATCTGGTTAATCTCCTGGAGCAGGCGACTCAACCGCTCGCCCATAATTGGTTCGGAAACTACATTGTCCTCTGCCAGCAGTGCAGGTACAACAGAATGCATGGCGGATAACACTTCGGCCTGGGCAAGTGGTGTGCGCGCAAGCTGCTCCGGCGTCAGCGCATCATAGACAGCTTGTGTCAACTGCAAGTTAGAGAAAATCTCACCGTCGGCGAAGATCACGCCCACAATATGATTCTCGACCGTGCCGGTGCGTGTGTTCTGCGCTCCGTAGCGTTTTGTTCTCATGATGTTGTTCAGCACATAGATGAACTCAGCTTCGGTCGGGTCCTTGATCGTCACAATCGAAGGGAAGTACACCTGTGGCAAGACATAATCTTGCTCGCCCAGGGCCGTCTTCATCTCACCTCTTTCGCTCATCGTACCATTCTCAAACGGCGCGTTGAAGGTGAACTGCTGGTGTGACATATCATAGCCGGTGATTGAGAAAGCCGAATCGACCAGCACCTTCGAGCGTTCAGAACCTTTGTCGCCGATAGCAAAGCCATAGTAGATGCAGTCAGGACAATGCTTACAAAAGTCCTTGCTGTTGTATTCGCACGTCTCGACCAGCCCATAGCGGCGCAGCAACTCGCGCCCCGTCAAACGCTCCGGTGTGGACTGCTTGCGCTTGAAGAGGACGATGCGCGTGGCCTGTCCCTGGCTCTTACGGCCATTACTGACACGGGCGATGTTCAATTCGCCATCGGTCTGAAACAGCGCGAACGAGTTGGTTTCGCGCAGAATGACAATATGCGCGTACTTGCCCATCGGCAAGGACGGGATGGCGGTGTGAAAAACGTCAAACGATTCGAGTGTGTTCAAAAACATGAATGGTTTCTCCTTTTGCGTGTTGTTGATACATGGTTCATAGCCAATTGCTCGCGTAAGGTGTGGCGGGCGCAATTCATTGCGCCACTACATTTTTGGTGTTGCTTTGCCCGGCAACACCTCTATACGGTAGTAGGTTCCGCTTCAGCATCTTCTTCCTGATCTTGGATGCGCTGCTGGTGTATCAGGTGCATGTAGTATGCTTCGCAGCCGTCTTTGAACTGGTTAATACGACTTCGCAAGATGCCGCGCTCGCTCTGGCAATACTCCTTGAAGACGGCGTTGTAAAAGAATAGGACAAATTCGCGAATTGCTGGCTCCTCCAGATCGGTAATCTCTTTGCGGTGAAAGACTGCATAGCCGGTAGCCTGCCCACCTCGCACGCGATCAAGCCAGTTCTTCAACTCGCCTTGCATCTGCCAGAGCAGATCGGCCTCCTCAATGTTAAGGGAACTGTTGATGATCGCCTTCGCGACGATGTCCACTGGCTTGAGGATCGAGTGGGACTTCCAGCCGCCGCCGCGATAGAAGACGATGTACAGGTCTACGCATTGTTCGATTTTGCTCACATCTGCCTCCAATATTTCTTTATAAATGTGTAAGTAGCGCGCTGCATCGTCAGCACGGAACGACTCGCGCTTGTCGCGCCGTTCCTGCTCGTGCAGGTAGCTGAACAACAACAACGGGTCGGTATCAAGGTCGCGGGCAATGGCGCTGAGATGCTGCCACTGTGGTTTGCCTCTATCGGCATTGGTGTCCAGGTTGATGATGTACAGGCTAGATAGCAACCGGATTTTTCGCAACAGGTCGTTGACGCGCACACGCTTCGTTTTGAGCAGGCGATCCAGAAACGGGTGCGGCGCGTCAAAGATGACGGTCTCGCGGAAGTCGTGGCCGGACGAGAAGAGCGGCAGGATCATTTCCGATATAACGACTTTGGTACCGGTAATGAGCGGCAAAGCCAGCGCCAGGAATGCCGGCATCGCCCACGATGCTGAGTCGGTATCGCCTTTGCTTGCCCTCACACCGAAGAAACACATACCAGGATAATTCGATGATTCGTATCTGATATACGCGCGATCACCGCTGCTCTGCGCTTGTGACGTCTCGCTGCCGGCATCCTGCTCTTCTTCGCTGTCAAAATCGCCCAGGTCTTCATCATCTTCCACCGTTACAAATTGCTGCTCGGTCGTCATGCCATTACTTTGAGGAGAAGCGAAGACATCCAGTTCCATCAGCGAGCGGACGGTGATATCCTTGCCATCCAGTTGGCGGCGCACTGTAAAGAAGTTGAGCGATTCCAACTGATTGACCATTCCCTGCACCATCTTACCGGTTTCAGCAGTGTAGAAGAAATCGGGATAGATAGCCAGGTATTTCATTTTCAGCCCCTCGAATTTGCTGCCGGTCAAGTGCAATTCGCCTTTTTGCAAAATTTGCCGCAGCATCAACTCGATGGCACAGATCGCGCAGACGCCGCCAGCATTTTTCCCGGAGTAGAGCGAGAGCTTATTCTTATACACCCAGGGCTGGAACAGTACCGCGTTATCTGACTGCTCGTCGGTCGGATATGCGCCGTTGCAGAGCGTGCAAATGAGTTCTTTGCCGCCCTTTTTTCTGGCGTTTTTCGCGTTGGCATACCGCTCCATCTCACCAGCGAAATCAGGCAATGCGCCGCCCTCGCGCATGTTCATGGGTACTTCTACCACGCTGTCAAGATAGCTGGAGAGGTGAAACAGGTATTTTTGTGGCATACTCTGACGCAACTCGTGACCTGCCATATCGATCACCAGTTTGAGCGTCGAGGAGAAAACCTCAAGCAGATTCCCTTTGCCTTCGTAGTCAGTAATTCCTTGATCTTGATGGTCACGCAGATAGCACAAGCCCAGCCAGAACCAGCGATACTCCGTTCCACCTTTGTTTGGGATTGCCTTCGATTGTCCCCAATACGGCGCTAACCCAAGATGATCTACAACAGCTTTTTCGACGCGCTCCCGCAATAAGTCATGGCGCTTGCCAAGATTACCGAGCAGCGTCATAAAGATAACCGAAAGAAAGCGACTCACCTTACCGGCCCGTTTATCAGGCGCAAAGCTCAGATCAATATCCGCCGGAATTTCACCATCAGTCTGCATCTTGCGTAACTTAGCTAATGGCCCTGCGGTGACATCATTCCTCGTCACGGCGACGGTAAAGCGAGCCAGCAGCGCTGCGTAATCCTCAAGAGTGAGAAATTCGAAGTAGTATTCAGGATGTTTGGCAATACCCTTATTATCAAACTTGAATCCTGGCGCGCTCTGCCTGATACGGCTGGCACAAAGCTCGCGTAGTCGCGCGTGAACGGCTTGTGTTATTTGCTCATTGGAGATTGCAATCTGGAGTTTCTTACGCTTGATGTATACAACGCCATCCGAAAAGAAGAGATAGGGCCAGACGCCTTCACGCTTGTAAAGATTAACGAGGCCATCATTCATGACGTTCGTTAGCAGCCCGCGCACCTCGCGCAACTGATGATAGGTGAAGACCAACTGGTTCTCACTCATCTCCGCCAGAATCGTATTGACCTTACCCGCATTTTCCCCCCAAAGAATCTCTGAAGGTGCGGGAATGAGATAGGCGATGCAATCCGAGTACGCGCAGAGCCGGCGCAATTCCAGCAGCCGGTGTTCAGGCAAGCGAGGATACCAGCCATAGGTATTTAGATGCGTTCCCCATCGCTCCTGTGTGTTGACGACCAGGTAGGCGATATCTTCCAGATACGTTTCCCAATCAGGGAGAAAGGCATCCGCATTGCACTTCCGCAGCTCATCGGCAATCATCGCCTTCGCTTCGTCAATTGCCGCGCGGGTCTGCGTCTCCAGATCGCGAATGCTGAGAATCTTGTTGACATCGTGCATAAGGTAGGCCAGGATATACACGCGCCGTTCGACATCAGAAAACGGCGCGGGGCCAAGCCGCTCACCTTCCAGAATCCTCATCAGGCGCATGGTAGGAAAAATGCCATTGAGTTGATGGCTGAGCATACTCTGATCGGCCTTTTCCTCGAACTCTCTGCGAGTCTGTTCGTCGTACTCATTTTTATGCGATTGATCGCCACCTTTAGCTGAGGTATCACTGTAATGCTCCATCAGCGCCGGAACCATCTCAGACACAAAAAAGAGCATCACAGGATCATCTTGATCGACAGCGCCCTGGAGAAATTTCAGAAAAAACATAGGACACAAACCCTCCTTTCAAATACTGTGTTGATCATTAGAGAAACATGGCGGTGTCGCCTTTAGTTTGAAACCGGTACAGGAGTGAATCTAGCAGCAACGCCTCCTGGCCGAACGCCACCGAATAGCATTGTCCCAACCTATCTCGTACAGCATAGATAGGGAACAAAGCAGGCAAGTGCAGTCGCCCTTTCAACTCCGCGCGCGTCCAATCGCTGAAAATGCACACCAGCTTCTTCGCTTTAAGCGCCTTATCCACTTGATCTTTCCAGGGAAAAACGGGATCTTCGACATAAAACCCAGGACACACACTCACCTTATGCATCTTATCCACCAGCCTGGAAAGATCGAGATCGATGCCGAGCGTCAATCGCTGGCGCTCAGGGATGTATTTGTGAACTTTCAGGTAGAGCAGCCGTTTGAGGAAATCGCGCTCGTACGGTTTCTCGCTTCCTGTTTGTATTCGCTGCCTGACCTCGTCCATAAATTCGGCTTCACTCAATACCTCTATTTCAGCATTGGCAACCAGGAACAACAGGTCATATGTCTTGAGATGGTTGTCACTGTCCCACACGCCACAAGTCAGCGGACTTTGACCGCGAAAACTGCTCAACTCGTCAGCAATTTCATGGGTGCGATGCTGAATTCCCCAGAAGCTCTTGACCTTCTTCGGCATCACTGGCTGCTCAGGGGAGCCATACATGCGCTCATACCTATCCATCAAAGCGGCGGTAAAGGCATCATTGGCATCTAACTTCCCCTCACTCTCCAGCGCCATAAGCACCTGAGCGGCCTGCTTTACACCCCAGCGACTCATGTACCCCTTAAATTCTTCTACAAACGGGAACGACTCGCGTATGACGGTGTTGAACCTCTCGCGTCCAACTTCACCTTCCACACCCAACTCCCCACGCAAACGTTCTAGCACAAAGCGCGGGATCAGCCCATACGCGCGGTAGGCATCGTAGCCTTCGTGACGTCCCAGGCGACCAAAACGCTGCAAAAACGAACCGGCATCGTATGCCTCGAAAACGAGGTAGTTAATGCGAAAGTCGATACCGATATCGACGGTCGTTGTACCAACGAGTATCTGTTTTTTGAGGGCATCATGTCGTTCACCACGATACGTCAGTCCTGTATTCTCACCCACGGTAATGCCGCGCTGCTTTTCAAAGTAGTCGTAAAGGCGAGTATATAACTTACGCGCTGTCGCCACAGAATACACCAGAATGGCGGCTTTTGAGTCACGATGCTCATCGAAGAAAGCCCGCATCTCTTCTAAATGCTCTTCTACCCATGTTTCCATTGGCGAACCCTGCGACATATCCTGGCTAAGTTCGTGCAGTTCCAGTTCGCATCCCTGCAAAATGCAGTGATAGTTATCTTGCGGTAAGGAAATATAGTTTCCCGCTATCTTCTTTGTGTGAAGCCCGCTGCGTTCAAGCAGATCGTCCATAAGCTTATTGGGCGTAGCTGAGAGAAAAACAAACTTTTTGCGATCGCGCGGCTTGTCACGATAGGCCACATTCAGATAGCCCAGCATATTCATTACGGAAATGATCTGCGGCACGCCGAAGACATGAAATTCATCGAACACAAAATAGTCAAAGCTGGCTGAGAGCTGCGTGGGCAACTCTTTCCGCAGGTAATCCCAACCGTACTGGTGGCTCATGATCAGGTGAACGAGGTCGGGATTCGTCAGCAGGATGGGATTGTACTTAAGCAATTGCCGTACCGCTTCCAGGCGTTTCTTGATATCCTGCTCCTGCATGTCGTGCGATATCTTTTCGCCATACATTGTCGCATTGCGCGACAATTGAATACCCAACCGCTTTTCGTAGCCCAACAGTGCATGATGCTGATCCAGGATCAGCTCATTTGTTGGGTACATAGCAATAATCCTTTTGCCTTCTTTGAAAACGGGCAAATACGCGGCAAGACTCTTACCATCGCCCGTCATAGCCGTGTTGAAAATGACATCAACGTCAGGATCGTGAAATGCCTTCCACGTTTCGGCTTGATGCCTGAGCAGGCGCATCGAGCCGATCTGGTGATCAGGGTGTTCCGCCGAATAAACCGGTCGTATAGTAAAGCGCAATGCATTCATTAGCTAAACCTCCTCGTACAATCTGCTCATCGCTGCCATTGTTTCGCGCATCATCTGCACGAGTTCGGGCGGGTCGAGCGCCTTCACTTGCTCGCCGTAGCCGAGCAGCAGGCGGCGCGCCCACCAGAGCGAACGCGCGCTGCCTTCGACGATGGCTCCCTGGTCGTTGTCTAACATCGTCGCGTGTTGCTCGCGCAGGCGCGCGCTCAGGCTGCCGTGCCGCGCCAGCATCGGCGAAATCCAGTACCTCACCTTGACGCCGGGTCGCTGCCGACCGCCTGGATAGAAGCGATCATGCTCCTTGCGCAGCGTGCCGGGCTGGATGCGATCCACGCGGTAATCGAGAAACGTGTTCAGGTCGAAGATAAACGCCGTGTAATACCAGTGGCCGTCGCGATATTCCAGTTCGTAGGGTTCGGTGCGCTCGTGCCAGACCGGTTCGGCATCCCAATTCTGCGTGAGCGGCGTGTAGGCGAAC
>DATLSI010000002.1:0-15365 GCA_035534255.1 Ktedonobacteraceae bacterium
GGTTCCTGCGCCCATCCGGATCAGTCTCGTGGTCTGGCTCAGAGGCACAATATGCGCGCGATCACTGTGTCGGAGCGTCTACGCCTATTCTACTCTTTTTCATTGGGGGTGGTGTAGCCCTACATGAGCGTCTCGTGGGAAAGTCAAGCTCACAGGATGCGAGACTACCAGAAGATATCCTCGCTGGATAGTGTGGTAAAGCGTTAGGTTACGATGGTGATCAGCGACAAGAGAGATTGTTTTCAGTTGTCCAGAATGCGGGGTTGGAGCAGATGCACAATTTCCTCGCGGAGCAAATAAACTTTGCGGTCGCCCTCTATCCTGACTCTACGCAATCGTTGCATCTTGATCTGCTTGAGAAACCATTCGCGGGAGCGATTAAAATCCTTCTCCGCATCCGAGATCCAGATGAGGTCGTCCAACGCAATTTTAGCTTTATTTTCGTTGCTTTCCAGCATATAGTGAGTATCGTGCATATTCTATGAACTTCCTTCAGTTTCCCTAATCATACCACAAGTGTCAATACTCTTAACTTTCTCACAAGTAGTATACTTTTCTCCGCAAAACTCTGTACATCTTAAACATTTGGTGTGAATTGAAATGACAAACTTACCAATCGAGCAACTCAGCAAAGGCCAAAGGAAGGCTGTCGAGTTGCAGATTAAACCAGATGCAAAAATTGTGCAAAGCCACTTTCGCGGCCAAGCGAGCCTGAAAGCCCGTCAAGTCATGAGGACGTTCCCGAGCCAAGCGGAACGTGTTGAGCAACTTGTCGTTGACAGTTTCGATGATTTGGCGAAGATGGGCCAGCCAGTGACGCAAGGCTTTGGGCCAATGATATCTTTTGCTGGTTGGATGCGGTGGGGTGACCAGATCGACCTGATACCGCTCGTTCCACTGACGCCGGGGGCGTTCCCCGGCAAACCCCTTATCAGCCACATACGACCCTTGGGCAGGCAAACCGGTACTGGGCAGGCGTGGCGAGGGAGTGTGACGCGTCGCAAAGAGAGTGGCAGCCAGGTGCTGATCATGCGTACTCGCGCTTCCAAAGCCAAAGCCCGTAATGACTCCCTGGGCCGTGACGCACAGCAAGAGATGGAACCCTTCGTACCAGCCGATACGATTACTCCAACCGATATCGGCCTGACCCGCCAACCAGCCTGTGCCGCGCCGTTTCGCATCACGGGTCACGGCCGCTGTACTGTCGAGTACTTCATAGGCGGTGGATTGCGCGTGCAACAGCTGCACCAGAAACAGAGCAAAGGCCGTGATGGCATCGCGGTGGGTTCGCTGCAACCGATTGAACTGACTGCGATCCGGCAACTGCGGAAACGCCTCTCGCAAGTGATGCTGTGCATAACGGTAAAACGCTCGTTCACTGGGAAATTGCACCCATTGTCCCAACAGGGCCAGCGTGATTACCTCACTTCGGCTCAACGATGCGTGGCGGCCTGGCTTGGGCCGCTCTGGCTCATAGTCCGACTGGCAAAAATCGTCTACCATCACGTATAGTGTGGTGATGAAGGTATCTAGATCGATCATCAACGAGATCCTTTTCTCATGAATTGGTTTAGTCAGCTCACTCTACGATCTGGACCTCTTCTTTTCAAGCCTTTTCTCATTCACACCAAACGTTTGAAGTGATCTCGAGATCATTGTTCTCTATCGCCAGAGCGTCGGTAATCGCTTGATCCAAAGAGAGCATTCGTCCGGTTCTCCATAGAGTCTCGAATGCATCATGGCCCAGCGCAGAACGCAGTGACTTGTCCAGGCTTTCATGCGCGGGAAGCTCAAATTGTAAAACGTCGGTGCCAATGGATTGACGGAGCATTTCGGCCAGGGTGAGTAAGCGTACGGAATACTCCAGGTGATGTTGCGCGTACTCAACTTCTGCAAGTCCCTCAAAGCAAAGTGCAATGCCAAGCTTTTCTCCCATTTCATAGAACAGACTGAGACTCTCTTTGTAGTAGCCCAGCGCCTGGCGATAATTGCCTTGATTACGTGCAATAGCTCCCAGGTTTGTCAGAGAGGCGGCAATACCCCAGGTATATTTCAATCCTCGACTCAACTTGAGACTTTCTTCGTAGAGAAGGAACGCGCGTTCGTGATTACCCCGTTGTCGTTCTACCTCACCCAGGTTATTCAGTACCGACGCCAGAGCCAACTCGTCGCCTACCATGCGGAACAGACTCAGGCACTCTTCGAAGAGTGAAGTAGCCCGTTCAAGCGCGCCTTGCTGTAGCAAGACATTCCCGAGATTATTGAGCAGGCTGGCGGTGCCGCGTCTATCGCTGAGGGTACGGCGAATCTTGAGGTTCTCTTCGAATAAGGCAGCCGCGCGCTCACTATTTCCTCGCATATAGGCAACTTCCGCCAAAGAGGTATACGCGCCGGAGAGAATTTCTTGATTGCTCAACGCTTGACCGAGCGCCAGCGCCTCGTCCGCCAGTAAAACTGCCCGTTCGTAATCCTTTTGACGGCAGGCCAGTACGCTGGCCCCTTTGAGTACTCTGGCACGAGTTGCCAATGCAATCATGGGCGTTGCCTCGGAAAGGAGAAATTTATCCAACCAGTAGCGTCCTTCATGGAGATAGCCGCGCATTAACCAGAAACGCCAGAGCGCGCCCGCCAGTTGCAAGCCGAGTTCGATTTCTGCGTTTTCCACACACCACCAGAGCGCCGCCAGCAAATTATCATGCTCGCACTCGAGCTGCTCCAGCCATCGCCTTTGCTCACTACCCATAAGAGCAGAAGCAGCCTCTTCGGCCATACTCAAGTAATAGGTGAAGTGACGATGTCGCAATACTTCTGCATCACCACTCTTGCTTAGCTGTTCCAGAGCAAAATCGCGTATGGTATGCAGCATCGTAAAACGCGGTTCATCGTTCTCTTGCTCTTGCGGGCGCAGCAGACTTTTATCGGTGAGCGCGTTCAGGACATCTAGTAGATCAACCACAAGATTCTCTACGATGGGGCAAATCGCTACGATAGCCTCAAACGTACAGCCTCCATTGAAGACAGCGAGCTGGACAAACATTTTTTTCTCGTCGTCATCCAGCAGATCATAGCTCCAGGCGATTGCTCCTCGCAGCGTTTGTTGCCGCTCTGTCCGATCTCGCCATTCGCCTTTGGGCAGCCGGAGACGATGTTCCAGCCGCTTGAGCATTGCCTGCGGCGGCAATAATTTGATGTGAGCCGCTGCCAGCTCGATGGCTAGCGGCAAGCCGTCAAGACTCTTGCAGATTTCGATAATCGCTGTTGCGTTGCTCAGAGTCAATTGGAAATCCGATTTGACGCTTCTGGCTTGCTGTAAGAACAAGGCAATTGCCTCGTACTGTGACAGTTCAGCCAGATCGAAAGGGGGTCTGAAAGTGGGTAAGGTCAGTGGCAGGACGTGATACTCGTGTTCTCCTGAGAGTGAGAGCGCCGCCCGGCTTGTTACCAGGACTTTCAGGCCCAGACAGAGAACAAGCAGTTTCACTATCAAGGGGGCAGCATCGATGACCTGCTCGAAGTTATCAAGGAGAAGCAGCGCTTGACCGCTTAAAAGATCCTTCAAGTGTTCCAGCAAAGCTCTATCGTCCACTTCACGTATGCCTATCGTCTGGTTAATGGCAGAGAGAACGGCATCGGCCTCTCGCGTCGTCGAGAGATCTACAAAGAATACACCGTTCGGAAAAGCATCGACGACATCCGCCGCTATTTGCAAGCCTAGCCGCGTCTTTCCTATACCGCCAGGCCCAATCAAAGTGACGAGCCGCACATCTTTCCGCCGCAGCAGACCGGCCACGGTTTCCAGCGCGCGTTCGCGCCCAACAAAAGGCGTCATCTGGATAGGCAGATTGTTAGGATGGCTGTCCAATGTCCTCAGCGGAGGAAACTCAAAAGGCAGATCCACAGCAGCCACTTGAAAAATTTGCTCTAAGCGTTGAATGTCTTTCAGCTGATGTTCTCCCAGATCGCGAAGGGTCACTCCTTGCGGAAGGATATCACTCACCAGTCCCTGCGCGGCCCCAGAGAGCAGGATCTGACCTCCGTGGCCCGCCGATAGGATACGCGCGACACGATTAAGAGCTTGCCCGAAATAATCGTTGTTGCGTTGCTCCGCCGCTCCTGTATGGATAGCCATACGGACTCGCAGCGGACGTATCTCGGTGGGCCATGTTTCTGCTGCCAGCGCTCTCTGAGCAGCTACGGCGGCAGTCAAAGCATCCAGCGCCACCGCGAATGCTACATAGAATGCATCGCCTGCCGTCTTGAAAACGCTTCCCCGGTGAGCCTCTATGATACTACGCAGAAGGACATCATGTTGAGCGACTGCGGCGCGCATTACCTCTGGATGGCGCTCCCAACGCTCAGTACTTCCTTCAATGTCGGTAAAGAGGTATGTGACTGTTCCTGTTGGCAATTTCGGCATCAATGGTTCTTCCATTTTACCTGCTCCTCTGTTCTTAAAGAAGCTACAATATCTTTCAATAATATACCATAAACTATGAATAACTTCCAATTATTTCAAATTCAATGAAAATTACCCTAAAAGCTATTGACATCTTCCCAAAAACATGGTATGAATCTTAATAGAAATATTCTTCGCCGATCGCCAGAGAGGATACTACCAATGGGTCAGCATGATATGGAGCATGTGCGAGCGCTTGCTCGCTCGCTCGCACAGCGAGCCTGGTCCGAGCCGGATTTTCAGAAACGCATCCAGGAAAATCCTGTTGAAACATTGTCAGATGCCGGTCTCCCAGAGAAATTTGTAGAGATGTTTCTGCAAGAAGCACAATTGAGTGAGGTCTCTAGCTATGGCATTGGTCAGCAGTGCCTGCTCTCTGATATCGGCTACCTCCAGGATTTCATCTATTGATGAGTATTTCACTTCATGTCTTTCAAATATACAACCTGGTTTCTCTATCTATGTATGACGTTAAACGTATGTTAACGCTAATTATCCTTGACAAGATTGAGGAGATATGCTATTACCCATATAGACCGTTCAAAAACGGCTCAGGGAAATGTGCCATTCATGTATCACATCTAGTCGAGGAGAACGTTCATGCGTCTTAAAGTCGCACGAGTGCAACTGCGTTCGATTTTGGCACGGGCTTGTACCGATCCTGCATACATGCAACAGCTTCGGTCTGATCCCACACATATTTTAGTCGAGGAAGGTCTTCCTTACGATGTTATCGAAGATTTCCTCCGTGAGACGGGTATGCAGGCTGAAGTATCTGGGTTCGCACTATCTGAGTGCGCCACTACTTGTGCCATAACAAGATGTGACGCATATCCTGAAGAATTCAAATAGTATCTATTCCTAAAACTCGCAGGTAGCAAGTATCTTTGCGAAGACCGACTCTCTACCTGTAGACCTGATGTCCTGTTGGCAGGATCATTACTCTCTGATTTTTGCGGCTTACTGTTAGCAGGGGAGCGGCTTGCGAGGAGAAATCTGCGCAAAGATACCACGCGGCCCTGTTAACAGAGTGATAACGCCTTTGGCGATTCAGTTGAGGAAGGAGGTGAGGCCGGGCAGTGATAGCAGCGAGGTCAGTCTCATGAATCACGTACATGCTGCGCCTGGCAAAATCACTGCAACGTGACCCGGTAAAAAGCAGGCAGAAACGCTGTTTGCTTCGATGCTTGAGTTTTACAGTAGAGTTCGCAACCTTCAGGATTTCAGAAGGTAACAAGAAGGAGACCACCATGGATTATACCGAATTTGAAAAAACCCTTCAACACATCCGTACCACTGCACGCGGCCTGGCAGACCGCGTCCGAGATGATCAGGCTTTCAAGGAGCAAGTTTTGCACGATCCGTCTGGAACGCTGACGACCGCGGGGTTGCCGGAAATCGCTGTTTCGGACTTCATGCGCGAAACCGGCCTGGGCGAAGTCGCCGGCTATTTCGTTTGCTCACTGACCTGTTCCGTGACTGCTGCTGAAGCCTGATCCGCTACGCTTAACAGGGTGTGACGAATCTGTTGGACTTCATCGCTGTTGCCTGGTCCTGCACACAGGCCAGGCAACAGGCTCCCTCTCGTTTTGCAGTTTCTCATAACTTGCCTGTTTGCTTGCAAAACACGAGAAGTGTAGGCGTTCTGCTCCGCTATGGTTAAGCAGAGAATAAGGACAAAGGGATGCCATATGATAGAACCCCGTCTGAGAGTGCCAGAAATTGAAACAGATGAGCCGGATGACCCTTTAGTGCAAATTGTGCGTGAGGTTTACAGCAACGCTTCTCCTCAGAACAGACACTGGCGGATCGAGCAAAGCTCCGATCCGTTAAAACAATGGCTTCAGTTCCATACCGACCCTGCCAGCCTGCCCCAACAAGGCTGGAAATTGCATGTTTCGGCCAGCGCTTCGTCGGCGCGCGCCGTCCTCCGCGGAGTTCTTCCTATCCTGTTCGCCAGATCGGTTGCCTTTAAGATGGCTGTTTCATTGAAGCGCCTGAAATTCCTCAACCAGGGAGGGGCGGGGAGAAGTCAAATTGGCAAATTCATCACGGTTTACCCCAGAAACGACGAGGAAGCTCTCGACCTCGCCGCTTTGTTAGATGAAGCTACCAATGGGTTGAGCGGCCCCTGTATTCCATCGGATCATGCTTTACGTTCCGGCAGCCTGGTCTACTATCGCTACGGCGGTTTTAGTAATCAACTTGTCATCCAGAGCAATATCGGTCTGATCCTTCCGGCAATCAGAACGCCCGAAAATGAGATCTTATCCGATTTGCGACACGTACCCTATCAGGCGCCGCCGTGGGTCGTTGATCCATTTATCAACGCGGGTATTGCCACCGAGCCTCCCCCCTTCAAGCGGCTTCTTGGGAATCGCTACCTGGTCGTTGCTATTCTATCCACCTCGATGAACAGCACTATTTACCTCGGCAGCGACCTGGAGGCTGCGCGCACCTGCGTGATCAAAGGACCAAGTTTCGCGCAACGCAACAATTCTAACAAGCCAGCACGGCAAAAAATATACCACGAGGCACAAATATTGCGTCTGCTTGCCCCTGACAGGCGCTTCCCGGCGCTTTTCGATGTTCTGGAGCAAGATGGAAGCCTTTTCCTGATCATGGAAGATATCGAGGGAGAAACCCTTGATGTCCACACGGGGAAAAGGGCAGCACGCGGGCAGCACATTCCCTTTGACCGTATCATCGTCTGGAGCCGGGAACTGACGGAGATGCTAGAAACTATCCACGCCAGAGGTCTGGTCTACACCGATTTAAAGCCCTCCAATGTGATCATCGACGGCGATGGAAATCTGCATCTTATTGACTTTGAACTGGCGCATAAACAGGGGGACGAAGACCCGATGTGGAGGGGGTGCGGTACACGGGGATACATGTCGCCACAACAGCAAGGCGGACAACCCATAACCGTTCGTGATGATATTTACAGTTTTGGCGCCCTCCTCTATTCTCTTGTTACCGGCGCCGAGCCGTCGTATGCCCCCCACCCTCTCACGCTGCTGGAGCGGCCAGTTGAGAGTCTCAATCCTCAAGCAGTGGAGGCGCTAAGAGGGATCATCGTGCGCTGCCTCGATAGGAACCCGGAAGCGCGCTATCCCTCGATGAACGCTCTCAATGCCGCGTTGACATCCATCAGTGTGCGCCCGCTATCAGTGTCGCCCGGCAGCGATCCGGCTCAGGAAGCCTATGAGGAAGCAGAGGTTCATTACCGGGAACTGGCGAAACGGTTGCTGGATACGCTTTGTGCGCAGGCGCGCCAACCAGCGCGTAGCGAGGGGCTTGCATGGAAAAGCGCGCATCCGATATCCTACGGGTTCATTTCACGCGATATCAATACCGGCAATAGCGGCACGCTCCTCGCGCTCGCGGAACTCGCCGCGGAATTTACCGGATCACATGAACGAGAGATACTTGAAGCCGGGACGCGATGGCTCTGCGCGGCGCTCACGAAAAACCCGCAGCCATTGCCTGGGCTTTATGTCGGTGAGTCTGGCGTCGGCGCGGCGCTCCTACGCGCCGGGCAGATACTGCACGATGACTCGTTGATCTCCATAGCCGCGCAACGAGGACGCCAGGTCGGTTCATTTCCCTATGGCTCTCCCGATCTTTTTAACGGCACCGCCGGTCGTTTACGCTTTCATCTTCTCTTATGGGACGAAACCAGGGAACAAGAACACCTTCTATCCGCTATCAACTGCGGGCAGCGCCTCTTAGCGACAGCAACCAGGCAAGACAACCGGGAAGTGTCCTGGACCATTCCCGCGGGTTATGATTCGCTCAGTGAGCATACCTATGCAGGGTACGCGCATGGCGCGGCAGGAATCGCTGATGCCCTGCTCGATCTTTTTGAGATCACCGAGGACGAACGACTTCTCCCGGCCATCCGAGGAACAGGCTCCTGGCTCCAACGCCTGGCTATCCCCGCCCTGGACGATGAAAGCGGTCTGAGCTGGCCGATGACCGAAGGTGGGCCGGCCAGCCAGGCATTCTGGTGTCATGGGTCTGCCGGTATAGGCCAGTTCTTTCTTCACGCGGCCAGGGTCGGCGTGATTCCCTCGGCGATGGACATCGCTGCGCGGGCCGCCAGGGTAGTGGCCCGTGGCACGAGAAGCGTCGGCCCCACTCAGTGTCACGGCCTCGCCGGCAATATTGAGTTTTTACTCGATATCTATCAGGCAACTGCGGACCGCTCCTACCTGGCCGAAACGCGCGCTCTCGCGCTCTTGTTGGAAGCGTTTTCTCAGGAACGCGATGGGTATCTCGTCTTTTCATCAGAGTTCCCCGATACTTTCACGCCAGATTACATGGTCGGATACGCGGGAATCGCCCTGTGCCTGCTCCGCTTGAGTGCGCCGGATCGCTTGCCACATCAATTAAGCCGCTCAGGTTTCCGTTATCGTAGACAAGATTCGTAGGATACGCCTTCGTCGTTATAGTCCAGAAAGGAGACCGTTATGGATCAGCAACACACGGACGTACCGGATCAGGCAAATGAAACGATTGCCCGGCAGGCAGAGGAAATAAAGGCGCTGAAACGGCAACTTGAGCGAGAGCAGTTCGCGCAGGAATTGCGGCAGATCTTGATCGGCGCGCAGGCTGTCAGCACGGTTCTGGCGCCATTTACCCACGAACATTTGCTGGAAATGGTCGTGCAGACAGCCGCCGAGGTGATTTCCGCGCACTCCGGCTCACTTTTCCTTCTTGACGAAGAAGCCAACGACCTTATTTTTAAAGTCGCCATTGGGCCGGCAGCTCAATCCGTGAAAAAGTTTCGGGTGCCGCTGGGGCATGGTGTCGTGGGTATGGTGGTGCTAACGGGTCAACCCATGGCGATTGCCAACGCCCAGCAGGACGAGCGACTCGCGTATGATATCGCCTCGGCGGTCAATTATATACCGGAGAGCATTCTTTGTGTGCCATTGTTCTACGATGATCGTGTCATCGGCGCATTGGAGCTGTTGAACAAGATGGGAGCGGCATCCTTTAGCCCTGAAGATATGGACATGCTTGGCTCCTTTGCCAACATAGCGGCATTCGCCATCGCGCAATCACAAGCCTACCAGAGGCAGAGCGCCGTTCTGCATACTCTGCTCAGCGCCTTTCGTGAGGAGAGCGCGGGCCGCCGGCAAGAGCTCTACCGCCGTGCAGTGGACTTCTCCAACTGGGTAGACAGCGAAGATATCGTGAGTATGAAAGTTCGAGAATTAGCGCAGCTTGTGCATGAGCTGATCATCTCCGGCGATCAAGAGTTTGAAATATGCAGAAACGTCATGCAAAGCTTTGTCACATCTACCCGCAATCGCCGAGGGACGTTTGCCCTCGGCGCGCTGCATTAAGGAGAAATGTGTGATGGGTCGGCGTATACCAGCCTGGAGTTCCCAATTTACCCCGGACGCCTTGCAGAGCATCGATGTTGGCTCGCCTGTTGATCGCATTAGCTGGGAGGAAGCCTTTGGCGGCAGTACGGGCAAAGGGATCAAGGTCGCGGTCGTTGATAGCGGCATCGAGGCGACCCATACTGCTCTGCAAGGCTCTGTTCAGGGCTATGTCGCTTTTCAGAAGGTGGGGGAGGAGATTATCGCCAGCACGGAACCGCATGGCGATGAGAGCGGTCATGGAACCGCCTGCGCCGGCATCATTCGCGCCATTGCTCCGGATTGTGAACTCTACAGCGTCAAGGTGTTGGGCAGCGGGACCGTCGGCCAGGGAGTGATTTTTGTCGAGGGGCTGCGCTGGGCCATTGCGAACGGAATACAGGTGTGCAACCTGAGCCTGGGTACCACAAGGAAAGAGTTCTTTGCCGCTCTCCACGAGGTGACTGATCTCGCGTATTTCCACCACATGGTCCTGATCACCGCGGCAAATAATTACCCTATTCCTAGCTTTCCGTCGATGTACGCCGCGGTCATCTCTGTTGCCGCTCATGATGAACAGGATGCTTACCGATTTTATTATAATCCCGCGCCCCCTGTCGAGTTTGGGGCGCTGGGCATTGGAGTTCGCGTTGCCTGGAAAAACAACCAGTGGATTATAGCGACCGGAAACAGCTTTGCAGCGCCCCATATCACGGGGATCGTCACCAAATTGCTTGGGAACCATCCACACTTGACGCCGTTCCAGGTTAAAACTGCTCTGCGCGCACTGGCGGCTAATGCAGTGCATGTAGACCGCCGATGCCGCGCAGAGGCTGGCCGGGAAACGCCGGAGGCGGAACCCTCCCCGCCGGTCTATAAGAGAGAGGGTTCACTATGAGTACACCAACCACCCAGGCGACTTATCCAGAAAGCAAATCCCGCTTTCTCATCAATCGCAACTACCGGTTCCTTTTTACAGGACGGGCTATTTCGCTGTTAGGCGATCAGGTGTCTACCTATACGATTATTCTGTGGATTGTGACAATCATTGCCTCCGGCCAGGCATGGGCGCCATTAGCGATCAGCGCCGTGCTGATCGCGTCATTGGCGCCGAATCTCTTGATCGGGCCACTGGCAGGAGTATTCGTCGATCGCTGGGACCACCGAGTCACCATGATGCGCATGGATACTATACGTGCGCTGTTATCATTCTTGCTCGTGGCATTTACGGGCGTCATCCAGTTGCCCTTTTTTACAAACGGGCGGCCTCCGCAAATGGTCCAACTTGTCGTCATTTGTACCATTACCTTTTTGAACAGCGCCTGCTCGCAATTTTTCAGCCCGGCCAGCATGGGAATACTTGCCAGGATCATCCCCAAAGGAGAGCGTCCAAAGGCGGCGGGACTGGGGCAAACCATGCAAGCCTTTGCAACCATTGTGGGTCCGCCACTGGCGGCGCCGCTGCTCTTCGCTTTTGGAGTCCAGTGGGCGCTCCTGATCGATGCCTTTTCCTTCGTGGTTTCGCTGCTCACCATCTGGGCCATACACGTTCCAGTTGCACCGGGCAAGCGTTCTGTTCAAAACAATCTGCGCAGAGAGTTCATTGATGGCCTGCGCTTCTCATTCGGCAATCATACGATTCGCACCATCATCGTTGCTTCCTTCATCGCCACCTTTGGCGCGGGGGCATTCGACGCGCTGTATGTATTCTTCCTGCCGGGCAACCTGCATGTACCAGCGGCGTTTACCGGCGTTGTCGCGGCTGCCCTGGGAGTGGGTATGATCGGCGGAGCATTCGCGGCAGCGAAAATGGCTCGGCAAGTGGGCCTGGAGAGATTGCTCTACCTCTCTCTGCTAGGCTCAGGGCTGTGCCTGATCATGTTATCGCGCCTGACGATCTTTCTACCCGCTCTCGCTCTATTCTTCCTATTTGGTACGCTTTTGGCCTCGATACGAGTCGCGACCAGTCCGATGCTCCTCAACGAGACCCCGCAGGAGATGCTTGGGAGAGTTTTCGCGGTGATCAATCCCACTTCGATACTGGCATCGCTCATCTCCGCTTCGCTTTCTGGCTATCTCGCCAGCGTCTTCCTGGGCAAGCTTCACTGGCATATCCTGGGAACCACGTTTGGGCCTATTGATACCATTTTTACCGGCGTGGGCCTTCTATTCCTGCTTTCTGGCCTCTATACCTATCGTTCTTTGACCAGAAAACAACACGAGCAAGAGGTGCAGGTTTCCTAGAAAGGAGCAGCTACACGCTTTTTGAACGTTCTGATGAGGAGTTGCGCTCCACTGTTTTGTTAGTGAGAAAGGACAGGTCTCGCAGGAACCTATGAGTATTGACAGTAGAGAAGTTCGCTCTCGTAACCTGGAAAGTAGTGCGGCTGACGAGAAGGCCGTTCAGGTTGGCACACATCGAGCCTGTTCACCTGAAGCAACTCTTGCGCGTGTGCTGCCTCTTTTACCAGCTATGGGCATTACACGCGTTGCTGAAGTAACCCGACTCGATGATCTCGGCATCCCTGTCTTCCAGGCGATCCGGCCTAACTCGCGCAATCTTTCTGTGTCGCAAGGCAAGGGAATTACAAGGCAGCTTGCCAAAGTATCGGCTATTATGGAGTCGATCGAGACATGGCATGCCGAGGAACCGTCTCTGCCATCGACACGGGGCGCGATTGGAGAAATGGCAGCATGTTTACCATATTCAATCTACGATCTAAACCTGGTGGAACACTGCCTGTTGCACGACTCGTGCGTTCTCGACTGGTTTCCTGGTACCATTTTAGGCTCCTGGGAGCAAACATTTGTGCCGACGGATTATATTCGTCTCGACTTTACAACGACGAACGAATGGCTGCCGCCAACCTTTGAACTTGCCTCGAACGGCTTAGCCAGTGGGAATACGCTGGAAGAAGCCATTCTGCATGGTCTCTACGAGGTGGTCGAACGTGATACTTTTGCGCAGGCAAGGGTACGGAACCTGCAAGAAGTAGCCATTGATCCAGCAACCGTGGATGGGGAAGCTTCAGCGCCGCTTATCGAACAGCTCTCCAAAGCAGGGGCGGATTGCGCAATCTTCAGCGTTTCCGGCCCAACAGGCATCGCCTGCTTTGGGGCGCGCATCATCTCTTCAAATTATCCCATTGTGGCTATCGGCTATGGCTGCCACCTGGACCGCGATGTCGCTCTCAGTCGCGCCTTAACTGAAGCCGCGCAATCGCGCCTCACCATGATCTCAGGCGCGCGCGATGACATAGATAGGCGTACTTACGCGAGAATACGCAGCAGGCATCCGCTGGTCAAGATGGATAAAGGCAAACCATTGGCAGCTTTTCAGGACATTCCATCACTCCGTCTTGCGCGTCTGAAAGAGGACCTGGACGAAGTAACGCGGCGTTTACTTTCCGCCGTTTCCTGTCCCCCCATTATTGTCGATTTAACGCGCCCGGAGTTGATGATTCCCGTCGTATTTGTTGTAGCGCCGCAACTTCGCTCTCTGGAGGCACACGCATGAGCCGCATTGTCGTTTTCGCTGGACCAACCATTTCTCAAAAGCAGATTCACGCTCTTGTCCCTGCTGCCGAGATTCGTCCTCCTATCGCAGCAGAAGATCTCATACGAGTAGCCCTGGCTCCTGGAGACCTTGTGGCAATTATAGACGGCTTCTATTTTCAATCTGCCGCGGTACGCCATAAAGAGATTCTTGCCTTACTCAAGAGCGGAGTACATGTCTGGGGCGCTGCCAGCATCGGAGCTTTACGAGCTGCTGAACTGGCCTCCTTTGGGATGCGAGGATTTGGACGCATCTTCAAAGCGTACCTTCAGGGCGACATTGAAGGCGATGACGAAGTCGCGATACTGCACGCCCCAAAAGACATGGGCTATACCAATCTTACAGAGGCTCTTGTCAATATTCGTTACGCCTGTGAGTGCGCGGTCGCCGCGGGTGTAATCTCATCAGATGCTCACAACAAGATCGTGGCTACAGCGACTGCCCTTCCTTTTCATGAAAGGACGTACCCGCACATACTGAACCTGGCGACGAAACAGGGGCTTTCCCAGGACATGGCACAGAAGCTACAAAGCTTTGTACAGGGACAACAGCTCGATTTGAAACGTAAAGATGCCCTGGAACTCATCCAGGCGTTGTGTACTCCGCCTCAAGAGCCGGCGGAAGCCTCTTTCACCTTGCATGAGACGGCATTCCTGCGCAATTGGAGAATAAGTGGACAGGGGACAGTTATCGGTGACGACATGTACGTGTCGGACTTCGATATTCTTACGGCCTATCAGTTGTTTAGCAAAGGCTATCCGGGCGTTCGCTACCACATCCTGCTAGAGAAACTCGCGGAGATGGCCCATCGTTCTCTGGACGTAGCGCTGTCCTCAGATCACGCGAAAGTTGCAGAAGATAGACCAGAAGCCACTCTAGAGAACGCAGCGAGCGGGTACAGCGGGGCCGTCCTATCAGAAGATGCACTCACTGACCTGGTTGCTCAATATGTAGCGAAACAATGCAGGATCAATCTACACGAAGAACTCCCAGAACGGATACGTAGATGGCTACAGCCGCGAGAGGAAACGCTTTCCCAGCCACAGCAACTTGCTCTACTTGGCGTGCGCTTGTGGCAAGAGCCGCGTAGTCTTAGCTGGCAGAAAATAGTTATAGATCGCCTGAAAGAAAGTAACATGTTTCATTCCCTGTTAAAGATCGTCGTTCAATCGCGCATCTTCAATGAAACGTTACAGGAACAAGATCACGGGGTTCAGCTCAGGCGACTCTCCTCGGCTCAGATATATGAGTGGTTCATGCAGCGATGGGAGGGAGAGAGAGCAGACTGGCAATTTGCCATCCTCGATAGAGGTTTTAACGATACTGCCGATTTTCTCGAAAGAGCCCGTCCTTTCTACCTGTTTGATAAATATGTAGGCGTAAGTAACATGGATCGCGAAGCCGATTCAATGGCGAGGACGAGGGTGTAGTCGCCGCGCGCGAGGCTGCGTGGCATAGCTGGCTCCTCTCTTGCGACAACAAACGGGGGAGCAAGCTCCACGCTCGCTCCCCAGGGATCTCTTAGCCGTCGGCGATGCGAGCAACGACCATCAAGGTTTCAATAGAGGGATCAAACGTGCTGACACGGCGCGCGCCTTCTACCGGTCCGGCTGACGTGTCGAAGACGGTGCGGCTCTCACACTGCGCCTGCGCGATAATGGTCTCGGCCTGGTAGAGTATGGTGGCCTACTCTGTCAAGACAGAAAAATCGACACCATGCCGAGAGTTGATACCGTTGGCGAATTGTAGGGAGCAGAATCAGGCAACCTTCTTGGGAGCAAGGGCAGCGAAGTGAGAAATCCTCGTCTTCTCCATTTTTTCTCCTGTTATAAAGTTATCTAGCAGCTTGTCGGAGAGAACAGAGCAGTAGTCCACTCAGTCGCTCTCCCAGGGAACACATCCTTCATGGCACGGGCAGAGGCGACTTGCTTCTGTTCCATCGCCGACAGAAGAGGGGCGGAAATGGTGGCCACATGGC
>DATLSI010000003.1:0-2393 GCA_035534255.1 Ktedonobacteraceae bacterium
TTACTGCTCAAGGTAACACCACTGCTGCTGAGACATAATTTTGATGAGGGCTACTTTATGGGTTTGGCGGCTGCCGATATTTTCGGCGGCCTGCTGGTGTTTGGGCCGGTTGGAGTGATCTTTGCGGAGAACAATGGCACGCTGACCGCGCGCGTTTTCGATGTCATCATGCTGCTGATTATCGGCATAGTGTCTCTGCGCATTGCCTATCGGAGTTTTCGCCCGCACTATATGATGAATGTTCTCCGTGTATCAGGCATCGTGGTGGGTGGATATTTTCTGCTACTACTGGTACTGACCATCTATGCTCTTGTGTTGATGTTCATGTAGCGAGCGCAAAGCACTCGCTACATATTCTTACACTCTTACACGAAACGTCCGAACCATTCGATTGCGCGGTGCAGGCGGTCTGTGCGTTGCGCGGGCATGCCGATATCCGGCCAGTCGATAAGGTGACTGGCGCCGGGGTAGCGCACAAACTCGACGGTCTGTTTGCGTTTGCGCAGTATCACGAAGAGCTGCTGCGACTCGCTGATAGGGCAGCGCAGATCATTTTCGGAGTGCAACAATAACAAAGGCGTGGTGATATGATCGGCAAAGGTCAGGGCGGAGCAACTGCGACGCAGCGTATCGGCATCCCGGTTGTCGCTGCCTATCATCAGGTCAAACCATACCGTCTGATCGCTGAGCAGTGAGGCACCTGGCAGAAAACTGATGCCGTTGCGACTTACCGCCGCTTTGAAACGATTGGTCTGCGTGATGGCCCAGTTGGTCATATAGCCGCCATAGCTGAGACCCCCGATACCCAGGCGGTTGTCGTCTACAGGCTCGGTAGCGATAACGTGATCGATACCGGCCAGCAGGTCGCGATAGTCGTCGCCGCCCCAATCGTTGATGACCTTGCGACAAAAATCCTCGCCGTAACCGGCGCTGCCGCGTGGATTCACGGCCAGCACTGCATATCCTTTGCCGGCCAGGGCTTGAAACTCGTGTACATAGCTATCGCCCCAGGCCAGTGTGGGGCCGCCATGCACTTCCAGTATGAGCGGGGCTTTCACTCCATCCGGCAGAGTGGGAAGGTAGAGCCATCCCTCGATATCCAGCCCGTCGAAGCTTTTCCATGAGATGCGTTTGGGACGCGTGAGCTGGCGTCCGCGTAACAATGTATCGTTGACTCCCGTCAACTTGCGCCTGTTCGCGCCATCGCCGTCCATGGCCCAGATATCGCCGGGGGTGAACCAGTCGGCGCGGATCATCGTCACGCTTTGTCCATCATTGCTGATGCGCGGACTGAGATAGCAGCCGTTGCCGGTAGTAAGCTGCGTGACCCTGTCGTGCTGCGTATCGATGTGGTAGAGGTGAACCTGTCCGCGTTGCTGGACGGTGACGAGCAGGGATGCACGGTCAGGATACCATTGAGGTTGGGTGAGAAAGGGCAGGTGCAATTCGTCAACGATGACTTGCAGACAGGTAAATTGCTGTGTAGTGGAGGCTGCCGGACGCGGCGCGCTCTGGCCGCTCGCGTTTACAATCCAGGGTGAGACGTTGCTGGCCTCGCTCTGGTCTTCACTATAGTAGTACGCGAGGTTTTGCCCATCAGGAGACCATGCAGGCATCTGAGCCAGGCCCGTTTCTGGACTCAGGCGGCGCATCTGTCCGCTTGCCACATTCATAACCCACAGAGCGGTGCTCGCACTGAGGTCGGGATCGGGCAAGCGATTGGCGCAAAAGGCAATTTCTTCGCCGTCGGGCGACCAGCAGGAAGAGAGAATGTCTACCGGCTCAGCGGTGAGGCGCGCTGCTTCGCCATCAAGTGGCACCAGCCAGAGTTGCTGGTAACGTCCGTGCTTGTATCCGATACCATCCCACTGTTCGTCGAGGCGCGTATAAACAACAGATGTTGCGCTATTGTCGGGCTGGTGTTCGTCTTCTGCCTTCCAGGCGCTGTGCGCCAGCAGCGCGCTACCATCGGGTCGCCAGCTATATTCGCTTACTCCCTGGCTCAGATGGCTGATCTGCCGCGCTTCGCCGCCGCGCAGCGAGAGCAGGTGAATCTGGAGCGAGCCGCTGCGGTCGCTCAAGAAGGCCAGTGTATGCCCATCTGGCGACCAGCGCGCTGCCAGGTCGTGCATTGTATTTTCGAGATTCGTCAGTTGTCGTGGTGTTTCTGCTTTGCCGCCTTTAGCGTTCACCACCCATATCGCGCTGTTGCTGGTATTCTTTTCCGCATTGCTTGTCTGTGTAGTGAAAGCAATAAGCGAGCCGTCGGGCGAAAGCTGGGGATCGCTCACGATGCGCAGGGCCAATACATCATCTACCGACATGTAGGGATTTGGATTGGCGGCAGGCGCACTCGAGGCGGTGGCAGTAGTGACGGCTGGTACCTCTATAGT
>DATLSI010000004.1:0-4523 GCA_035534255.1 Ktedonobacteraceae bacterium
AGATCGCCGACCGCAAGGTGATCCCGCCACCCAAGTATGAGGTATCCTCCAACATGGAGGCGCTGATCCACCATTTCAAGCTGTATACCGAGGGGTATCGCCCACCGCAGGGCGAGGTATTTGTGCGCACCGAGTCACCTAAAGGCGAGCTTGGCTTCTATATCGTGAGCGACGGCACGGCAAAGCCCTATCGTATGCACGTGCGCGCCCCGTCATTCGCCAATCTACAGGCCTTACCACTGATGATCGAAGGTCGCTTCCTTTCAGACGTAGTAGCGGCGATTGGCAGTATTGATATCGTGCTTGGAGAAGTAGATAGATGACTTCAGAACGTATGAAAGCCGTGTATGGTAGGGGCGACCCTCGCGGTCGCCCTGGCAAATGGCTGTTAGTGTGACTCATCTGATGGTATGGCTGATCGTTTCTGCTCAATCATCTCCAGCGCCTCGTAGAGCCACCGGATATAGGTTTTCTCAAAGTCGATGGCGAAGTGGGTAATGAGCGCGAAGTAGGGATCTTCTTCACGCCCGGCGGCATATGGATTGGGGCGCTCGTTGCCCGGTGGATAGGAGCCTCGCGCAGGAATATGATGCGCGTTCTGGCGATAGGCCAACAGGCGCATCTCGTGGGTGGCGACGCTGGTACGCAGGTGCTGAGCGATGTCGCCAGGAGCGGCGAAGGTGCCGAACAATACCTTGAGCAACAATTCATCGCGCAACTGAAAGACCTCCGGCGGCTGGGCCTGCCATTGGCGCAGCGCGGCGTGCCCTTGCTCTGTGATCGAGTAGACCTTGCGATCGGGCCGCGCCTCCTGCTCTTCTCGCACCATCTCCACCCAGCCAAGTTCTTTCATGCGCCGCAGTTCCTTGTAAATCTGGCTTTGTGCAGCTCCCCACATAGGGGCGAGTGTGTGGTCGAATAAACGCTTCATATCGTAGCCAGACAATGGCCCCCAGAAGGCCAGCAGCCCCAGTACGCCATACGTGATCGGGTATGCCTCTTGCTCCATTGATGTTCCTCCTCCGATTGATACATCTGCCTCAAGGCCATTTTTCTCCATTATATGACAGGAAATCATATGTCCCCTTGTCATAAGGAATTTTCGATGCTATACTCTTAATAGTCATATGACTTGAAGTTATATAGCATGGGAATATAACCGTATGCGATCAAGTGAGAAGGCTTTTTCGAGAGGAAAAGCAAAGAGGTAAAACGATGGGACAGATTAATGTAAAGGCCGTGGACATTCTTGATGCGCGCCCGGAAGATGTCTATGCGACGATAGCCGACTATCAGGAGGGGCATCCTGGCATTCTCCCCAGGAAGAACTTGTATGATCTCCGGGTTGAGCAGGGCGGTCAGGGCGCGGGCACTATTATCCGCTTCAAAGCGCGCATACTTGGGGTTGAACAGTCATTTCACCATCGCGTGAGCGAGCCGGAGCCAGGCAGAGTGCTGGTCGAGCAGGATATCGACAGCGCGCAGAATGTTACCACCACTTTCAGCGTCACTCCTCTGGAAGAGGGGAAGAAGTCTCAGGTCGAGATCAGGACGACCATGAACGCCAGCCCCGGTCTCAAAGGTCTGGTCGAGCGCCTGGTCATACCATTGGCCAATCCGTCGATCTATCGCAAGGAACTCAAGCTACTGGAAGCTGTTGCGCGTCAGAGAGCCGACAGACAATAGCAGGCCACTCTATTTCAGGCTGCGGAATCTCAACCCTTAGCCAGGGATACATTATCATGGCAATTTCGCTATTGACAGAGAAGATCAACACTGCTACACTCACAATAGCAAATAATAAGGGCAATGAACGGGACGAGTACCTTCTGTTGAGCCACAGAGAACTGCGGGTTGGTGCAACGCAGTCGCCTGCACGAAGGAAAATCCACCCGCGAGCCAGCGCGATAAGCGCCACCGGCGGCCTCCGTTAGCAGGCCAGAAAGGTTCAATCTCATGCAGATTGAATAAATCAAGGTGGCACCACGATCCACGCACATATTTGCGCCGTCGTCCTTCACAAGGAACGAGGGCGTTTTTTATTGTTAATTGTTATACGCAGAGGCCAGTGGCCAGGGCGACCGCAAGGGTCGCCCCTACCATACACGGGTTTTCGCCAGCCGCTACGCGGTATGGTAGGGGCGACCCTCGCGGTCGCCCTGGAACAAAAAGGAGACACTATCATCATGTTAGATCTCGCGTTTATCCGCAGCCATCCAGACGTTGTCAAGGAGGCTGCGCGTCTCAAAAACAACACGCTCGACATTGATTACCTGCTGGAAATAGACCGCCAGGCGCTTGCTTTGCAACGCCAGGTCGAAGAGAGCCGCGCCGAGCAGAACCAGATATCGAAGCGCGTCCAGCAGGCAGGCAAGGACAGGGAACTGCGCGAGAGCCTGATCGCCGGGGCGAAAACTCTCGCGGAACATATTAAGGCATTAGAGCCGCGTCTAAAAGAGTTAGAGGACGAACGCCAGCAATTACTGTACTACGTCCCCAACATCCCTGATCCGAGCGCTCCAATAGGCAAGGATGAAAACGATAACGTTCCCGTCAAATACTGGGGCGAGGTCCCTGCTTTTGACTTCGAACCGCTCGACCACTATGCGCTCATGCAAAAGCTGGACGTGGTGGACATCGAACGCGCAGTCAAGGTAGCGGGCGCGCGCAGCTATGCGCTCAAAGGCGATGCCGCGCGTCTCGAACTGGCCCTGATGAACTTCGCCCTGGATCGCATAGCTCGCAAAGGATTCACGCCCCTGATCGTGCCAGCCATGGCGCGTGACTTCGCCTTCATCGGCAACGGGCAATTTCCCAAAGGACGCGACCAGGTGTACGCCGTGGAAGAGGAAGACCTTTTCCTGGTGGGAACCGCCGAGGTCTCGATCACCGGCATGTACAAGGACGAGATTCTCAAGGCTGAAGAACTGCCCCTGACTTTCGTCGGCTTTTGTCCGTGCTTCCGCAAAGAGGCAGGCACCTACGGCAAGGATACGCGCGGCGTCTTCCGCATCCACCAGTTCAACAAGGTAGAGCAGTATGTGATCTGCAAGGCCGACCATACCGAGTCGGTAAAATGGCACGAACAACTACTGGCCAACTCGGAAGAACTGGTACAGGCGCTGGAACTGCCTTACCGCGTGGTCAACGTCTGCACAGGCGACATGGGCGACGGCAAAGTAGGCATGTACGACCTGGAATGCTGGCTACCCAGCGAGGGCCGTTACCGCGAAACCCACTCGTGCTCGTACTTCCACGACTGGCAGGCACGGCGCGTCAACATGCGCTACCGCGACGAAGATGGCAAGGTAAAGTTCGTGCATACCCTCAATAATACCGCTATCGCCTCGCCGCGCATTCTGCTGCCGCTTTTCGAGAATCACCAGCTGCCAGATGGCAGCGTGCGCATTCCGACTGCCCTGCGCCCATTTATGGGCGGGCAGGAGTATATCAGGCCACGAGAAACAGCACGATAGGTACCCGTCGGTTCAAAATCGTGACCTCCTTGTGCGACGATTCACGGTATTCGTGACAGACATGTGAAGCCGGTGTGGCAGTATACATGCTGGAAGGTTGTCTGCTCCGGTAGATGGCGGATGCTCCCGATTTACTCAGGAATGTCGCCCTCTGCACTTCCTTTCAGGGGCATGACTTTGCAAAGGAGAAACATGATAATGGCAATAAAATTCGCCAGTAGGCTGATCACAGTAAGCGGGGCCGCGCTGGGCGCCTATGTCTTTTTGGTTCGCCCCTGGCAACGCAGGTGGGGAGCCAGCGACGAAGAAGTTCTGCGCAAACTCCCCGGCGATGAACTGGTATCTCATCCTGACGTGAAGCTCACGCGGGCCGTTACGATTCGAGCAAAACCAGCCGACATCTGGCCCTGGCTTGTGCAAATTGGACAGGGCAGAGGCGGTTACTACAGCTATGACCGGATCGAGAACCTGGTCGGTCTCAAGATGAAGAATGCCGCAGGCATCAATCCGGCGTGGCAACAACTCAAAGTTGGGGACATCATTCCAGCCGAACCGGGTGGCAAGGGCTTCAAAGTACTCGCCATCGAGCCTGCATACGCCCTGGTAATTGGCAGCGTCGAGGCAGTCGATGAGGGCGTCTTTGAGGGCTTCAAGCAGATGTTTCCAGCATTTACCTGGACCTTCGTGCTTGAAGCGATCGACAGTGAGTATACGCGCCTGATCTCTCGCTTCTGTGGCCAGAGCGAATCGTCTCAGTCGGCCAAACCGGCGAGCAAACTGACAGGCTTCATCGTCGAACCGATCGAGTTTTTGATGACTCGCAAGATGTTGCTCGGCATCAAACAGCGAGCAGAGCAGGCCAGTCTCCCCGCAATCGAGCCAGTCAAAATAGAGGCGAAGTCGCAAAAAAATGGAACTGTAACCAGTCCTGTACAAGTGTAGTTCAGAGTGCCAGCAATCACGATGCAAAGGGAGAGGGTTATATCGCTAGAGATATATAATCTCCCCTTGCACACTTCGCGCCTCGTCATCCACATACAGCAGCCC
>DATLSI010000005.1:0-2360 GCA_035534255.1 Ktedonobacteraceae bacterium
ATTTGCCCCCGGCGCAAGCGTGTCACTTTCTCTCGGTACGGGCAGCGTTGTTGACGTTCCCTTGCCTAAAGTAGAGGTACAACTCACGGAAGATGGCTATCCTTCAGACATCACCAGAAAAGGACACGGCATTCAACGAGCCTTTATTGTTACGTTGTTGCAGCATCAAGCAGTTGCCCAGCCGCAAATATCAGCTGCTGGAGATACTTCTGAGACGTCAGGTAGTTATGCGCCGAGTGAAGACCAAAGATTTCCCGCACTTGTACTCGCTATCGAAGAGCCGGAATTGTATCAGCATCCAGCACGCCAGCGCCATTTTGCGAATGTTCTGTCAAGATTGGCAGGAGGTACTGTGAATGGAGTGGCTCGCCAAACGCAAGTCTTGTATTGTACTCATTCTCCTCTGTTTGTCAGTATTGACTGGTTTGACAACTTGCGATTGCTTCGAAAAGCTCGCGTGAAGGAAGCTAGCCAACCGATGGTAACCAGAGTAACATACACAACATTAGATCAAGTAGCAAATATTTTGTGGAATGCAACCGGTAGTATGCTACCATCATATTCAGGGAGTACATTGCGTCCTCGCCTGCGTAGCCTTATGACCCCCTGGATGAATGAAGGTTTCTTCGCAGATGTCGTGGTATTGGTAGAAGGAGAAGATGATCGCGCCGCTATCCAGGGGGTAGCAGCTTTATTGAACTATGATCTGGAAAGTCAAGGGATCGTCATTATCCCATGCGATGGCAAGTCGAACCTGGGTAAAGCGGCAGTAATATTCCGAAGCCTGGAAATTCCCACCTATGTCATTTGGGATAGCGATAACCATAGCTATACCAAACAAAGTGATATAGATCGGACAACAGGAGAAAATCGCTGTTTGTTGAGGTTGATGGGCAGACCACAGGCTGATTGGCCGAATGAAATTATGGACACGTTTGCCTGCTTCGATACCAACCTGGAAAAGACCCTGATGCAAGAAATTGGTGAAATAGTTTTTAATCAACTCCTCGAAGAATGCCAGCGTGACTTTGACATTTCGAAGCCAAAACAGGCCGTCAAGAATCCCCTGGTTATTGCTGCTCTGCTTCAAAAGGCAAAGGCTGAGGGCAAAGGATCAATCACTCTTGAGCAAATTTTCCATAGAGTTAAGGCTCTAAGAAGCGGAAGTGAGGCAAGTAAGCGGGTGCATCAGCTAGTGAGTGCAGATGTGCAGATCGATGACAGCACAGAAAACGATCTTATTCACGCGCAGCTTGTAGGTATTCGGGGAGATTAGCTTGTATAGCCAACAAACATTTTGTATAACTTGGTGAACTCGTTCCGAACCTGCTTGACACTCCTATTCCCAGGTGCGATAAGATACGAATGTTACATTAGAGAAAGTAGCGATCTTCCGTATGTTTGAAGTTGGGCAACTGGTGCGCATCCGCGAACTGACCTGGCAGGTGCTGGAGGACCACGCGGCTTACGCGGGCGGCGATCATACCCTGCGCGTGCGCGGGTTGGATGGCCGGATGAAAGGCCAGGATCGCGTCTTTATTTACCGACCGGTGGGCGAGGATGGCGACGGCGCGCTCGAAGTGGTCACGCGGCTGGCAACGCCCGCGCTGGGTTGGCATCCTGGCACGCCGCCCAGCCAGTGGGAGCGGCTGCACACGGCCTATCGCCTCTCCGTCGCGCATAACGCCGACTATTTGCTGGGCCTCGCGCGCACGCGGCTGGTCATCGAACCCTACCAACTGGCTCCCGTGCTACAGGTCATGTCCGCGCCACGCCAGCGTTTCCTGCTGGCTGAAGATGTCGGCATGGGCAAAACCATCGAGGCCGGTCTCATCACCACGGAACTGATCGCGCGCGGGCGCGGCGACCGCATCTTGATCGTCGTCCCTGCCGCCTTGCAGGATCAGTGGGCCGACGAGATGCGCGACAAATTCGGCCTTCCCTTTGCCATTCTGGATAACGACTATCTGACCAGGGAACTGCTGCCGCGCCTGCCTTCCGGCGCGAATCCCTGGCACTACGCCAATCGCGTCATCACCTCCATCGACTTCGCCAAGCAGGAACGTATCCTGCGCGCGCTCAAAAAGACGCGCTGGGACATCATCATCATCGATGAAGCGCACTACCTCGCCGAAGCGGGCAGCGCGGATCATCCCTTGCGCACCGACCGCAGCCGCTTCGGCGAGGCTATCGCCCCGCTCGCCGACAGCCTTTTGCTGCTCACCGCTACGCCGCATGACGGCTACTCGCAAGGCTTCTACTCCCTGCTGCGCCTGCTCGACGACGCGCGTTTCGCCAGCGCGGATGATCTGCGCCGCGAGACGGTTGCGCAGGTCGTCATTCGCCGCGCCAAGCGGCAC
>DATLSI010000006.1:0-7994 GCA_035534255.1 Ktedonobacteraceae bacterium
ATCGTTGTGGACAGTGATGGCTTTCAGATGAGTGGCGTGCTGAAACTTAATCGAGTTTGCCGGTTTAAGGATAGCAGGATAGGTGATCTCCAGACCCTGGAGATCACGTTCGTTCGTCGGATACCAGGTCTGCGGATAGGGTATACCAATATTTTGTGCCATACGATAGGTCAGGCGTTTGTCGCAGACCCATTGCACTGTATCCCAATCCTGGGTAACGAGCTGGAAGACCTGGGAAAGCTGGGAGGTATTGCGCGCTACGAACTCGACGACTTCATCCTGCAAAGGAAAAAGCATCCACTGGTCAAGCTGGTAGACTTTCCCGACCGAGAGCAAGAAGTGCAAAAAGGCGTCGTCGTCCATCTCGCCATTCCACTTAAACCGTTTTGTCACATAGCGCGAGAACCATGCGGAGCGCGGTTGATTGTCGATCACGACGCTGGGTATGCCCCTTTTCCCTAAACTGCGCACTACTCCCAATGCCTTAAAATCACTGCCAAGCACGACAGCCCCAGGCTTGCTTTTTGGTTGTCGCATGGTGTCCCCTTCTGTACTTCCTGCTCTGCTTCCGTGTGCAACTATTGCTGCCTACGCCAGGGCTGGCTCCAATGATCTTGTTGCGCTGCTCCGCACCGCGTGCCGGGCAATCTGCCGCGCGGCAATTTTTGATCCCACCACAAAGCGGCAAAGCGGTCCAAAGGAGTACCCTGCCAGTGCTCCCACAAAATGCAGGTCAGGGACAGTGGACTCAAACCAGTCGTTTAAGATCGGCTGCTGATCATGCCTTTGCACCTGTTCTCTGAGAGCAGCGTCGATGAAAGTGAGCGCGTCAATGTTTGGCTGGTAGCCAGTTCCCAGCAGGATATGATCGACCTCGCGCGTCGTGCCGTCGCTTAACGTGAGATGCAATCCTTCTCCCTGCTCATCAACCTTCATGATCGTCGTATGAGAGGTCAGACGGAAATGGCCTTCAACTCTGGGACGAAGCCATTTCGCGCCGGCAGGGCGCACAGAACGCTCATCAAGCGATGCTTTCGCCTCCTGGGGAAGCCGCTTGAAAAGCAGTGGGAAAGAGACTATCCAGTTGACTCCGGGAGGGCCAACGTCGCTGGGCGGATAGAATAAGCGTTTCATCGGGCCAGTGTAGTAGTAGAGCTTGCGGTTGATCCAGTTAATCGGACCGCGCGCAATCAACTCGACGTCGGCCCCGGCTTCATGAAGCAGGGCGGCGGATTCCAACGCGCTCTGACCACTGCCAACAACAACGACTCTTTGGCCCTTGAATGAAGAGAAATCGCTGTGATCTTGACTGTGCGATACCAGCGTTTGCGGCAGATTGCGCGCGAAGCCGGGAATGTTGGCGAAAGAAGCAATGCCTGCCGCGACAACAACTCTCTTTGCCTGGAGCGCGCGTCCATCCGCCAGCTCAAGTTGAAAGATTGCTCCATCACGGGCTATCCGACTGACGTAGGTTGGATCAACTTCCGGCACTACCTGTTCTTGAAACCATTGGCCGTATTTCAGGAACGTTTGCAGAGGAACTGGCTCTTGCCTGGGCGTTCCCATCTTCTGGCTGAAGCGGTTCAGGCTATATTCTCCCGATGGTTCTGAGATAGTGATGGCGCTCCACGAAGACTTTAAGTACATCGCGGGCGGCATTTGCCGCCAGAACTCCATGGGTTTGCCGAAGATCGCCATGGGGAGGTGGTTCGCTTTCAGATGGGCTGCCACAGCAAGCCCATAGGGTCCCGCGCCAATGACCGCGGTCAGATCATTTGATGCCATTTGATTCTTCCTTACCACAATACTGAATGATCAATCACACGAAAGCAGACAGGTCTATGTCTTTCCTTACTGATTATTGTCATTTGAATGTGCTAATGCCATGTTTATTCAGGTTGAAAATCAGTGATGTTTGAAGCAGAAAGTAGATAGAAATATGCCTGGTATACATTGCTGAACTCGCCTGCAAGCGCATCAAAAGACTCTATATTGGGCCTTATGCGGTAGCGCGATGTACACCAGGCGTTATCGTTCACAACGCTTTCTACACAGTAGTGAATACCGATATTGCAATCATCCCATATAAGCTAGAGACAAGCGTGGGGAATACCCTTGAAAGGGATTTTCATTGTCTTTATGTTGTAGAAAGGAGATCAGCGCTGTGGGACGTGTACTTGAGGTGATATTCCGACATCCTATGCAAATGCTTATGCTTATCGTAGTTCTTCCTATCATCGGAGCGGGAGTTGCTTATTTTCTTCCGCGAACGTATGAATCGACGGCTTCCTTGTGGGCATTACATCGTTATGAAGTCATTGGTGCGACCGGCACCGAGTCTGATTTAACGGCTACGCCGGCGGAAACGCAGGCGACGGCCCTGACCGAATTGCTCCAGAGCCGCTCTTTTGCACTCTCCGTTGCCAGCGCAACAAGTCTCCGGTCAACGCTGGGTTCCGCGACATTAGCCAGTCCCCTGATGACCGAAGACGCGCTGATTGCTGCTGTCCAGAAAGTACAGATAGTTTCGCAAGGATACAGCTTGTATACGCTTGCTTACCAAAGTTCGCAACCGCAAATTGCTCAGCAGGTTCTCCAGGCCGTTATCCAGAATTTTAGCCAACAGAGCCAGGGTCTGACGCATCTTGAAGGCCAGCAGTTGTTAGACAGTTATCAATCGCAATTGGCGAAGGCTAAACAGGCATCGGCAACCGCGGCGAACGCGGCGCAGCAATACCTGTTGCAGCATCCAGAGGTAGAGCAAACTATCCTGCGCAGTAGCCAACAATACGCGGCGTCAATTTACCCTGATTATGCACTGCTGTATCAACAAATCCAGCAGGATCAGGCGGCGGTACAGAATATCCAGGCCAGTATTGCCACCGTCCAGCAGCAAATGGGGGCGCAGGGAACCAGTGCGGGCAGCCTGTTCAAAGTGCTGGATACGCCTGATTTGCCGCTCATTGCCATGTCGCGTATGAAAACCCTGCTGATTGCTGGGGGAGCGGGATTAGGCGTGGCCTTACTGTCTTGTGCCATATATATCCTGATCCTGGTTCGCCGTGATCACGGAATCTATACACCGCTCGATATACAGAATGTGACATCACTGCCCATTCTGATCCAGATACCTTCACTGAATACGCGAATGATCTCTCTGCTAACGCCTTATGTGGAAGAGTTAGAGTAGTTGTCGTTGGTTCAAACCTAGAAGAGCTTGCGAGGAAAAATATGCAAGAAGAACAAAATATAAATGAGTCGGCGGATACTCAGAAAGTGGCAGCATTACAACCTTTCCAACTACCAGGAGAACCTATGAGCTATACTTCCCTCTCCGTGACGGAGAATCCAGGAAAAAATGGCAAGTCCCATCATGGGGACGACATGGCAGCCCAACCTTCCCTGGCGGATGTTGCTCATGAAGAGCCTTCTCCTGGTGCGGCTTTCTCTACAATCGAAACGCCGCTTCCCGAAGCGGTACTTACAGTGCAACCGTCGCTTCTACCGAAGAAGCCCTCGAAAAAGCAACTTGCTCCTGTCAAATCGCCGGGAAAGCGCGATCAGGATGGTGCGTTTGCGAGGGCGCTGCGCGAACGTTGCCGTCAGCTCTGTCTTTCGCTCTTTTTGCGCTCGCGTGACCCGATCCGCAGTCTGGGCTTTACCAGCGCGGTGCCTGGCGAAGGGAAGACGTTTCTGGCTCAGGTCACCGCCGGCGTTTTGGCGCGGGACTGTAACTCCCCAGTTATTCTCCTGGAGTGCAACTGGGAACATCCAAATTTGCACGAACGCCTCGGGTTTGCTGCGACGCCTGGCCTGGCTGAGTGGCTCCGTGGTGAGTGCAGCGTGTCGGCCATCTCTCACCGGATCAACGATAGCCTGTCGGTTATTCTTGCTGGCGATGCGAAAGGTCAGGCGGTCAGGCTTTTGCGCCAACTACGCACGAGAGGTTTGCTTGATACCATTGCTTGTAATGGCGAAGCGTTGATCGTTGACTTGCCGCCAATCATTGTCTCTGGATATGGAACGCTCGCGGCAGAGCTGGTGGAGTCGCTGGTTGTGGTGGTGCGTGCTGGTGTCACCCCGGATGTGATGATCGCGGAAACCTGCAACCAGTTGAAAGATCTGCCAGTTCACGGCTTGATGCTGAACCAGTTGCAGAGTAGGATACCGCGTTGGATACGCCAGTTACTCTAGGAGGCAAATATGAAGACGCTCGCCGTCTTGTTGGTTGTCTTTTTAGGCATCGGTCTTTTCGCGAAAACGTACAATACCTGGGTGCGCGTGCTTCTGATAGGCGTTATTGTGGCAGTACTGCTCTACGAGAATTTCGGTTGAGATATATCATGAACTTAGATGTAGCTTCTCTTTCTTCAGCAACAAGAGACGTGTCCGCTATGTTGCGAACACGTCGGCGCAGCGATATCCTCTTGTTTCTAGCGATTTTTCTGGTGACGCTCTGCCTCACTCCAGTCATAGTGCTGGGCGCGTGGTCCATCGGTTTTAGTTATGTGCTGGCTATTTTTGTGGCCCTTCTGTTCACGCTTATCATCATCAAATGGCCGGTCTTTGGTCTCTTTGTCATCGTGGCTTGCGCCCTGGTTGTTGAACAGGACCCCATCTCGATTGGCAGCCTCACTCTCAATGTCTATGTCTTTTATTGGCCTACGCGCTTGCAGGGATTAGCTGATCGACCTATCGGTGTTCTGTTCTTCTTTATCCTGCTGGTACTCGTGTGCCATAACATTGTCAGGCGTAAGAAGCTGCTCCAGGGCGGAAAATTGTTTCTGCCGTTCTTGTTCTTGATCCTCTGCATTGCTATGGGCATTGTGCATGGCCTGACCAGCGGCGGCGATTTTCGTGTCATCGTGCTGGAGATCAGGTCGTTTGAATATCTCTTTCTGTCTTATATCCTGGCGTATAATCTGTTTACGCGCTTTGAGCATGTGCGCCTCTTCTTCTGGTTCGTGATCTTTGGCGCGGGGCTGAAAGGTCTACAAGGAACCTACATCTACCTGATCGTGCTGCATGGGAACCTGGATAATGTCAATCAGATCATGCCGCACGAGGATTCGTTCTTCTTTGCGGCCTTGCTCTTGCTGATTGTCCTCTTTGTCTTACACCATGCCTATCGTCCTCAACTGATTGCGGCGCTGGCGGTTTCGCCTTTTGTGTTGATCGCTCTGGTAGGCAACGAACGCCGCGCCGATTATGCAGCCCTACTTTTAGGTATCGGGGTTGCCTGGCTCCTCCTTTTCCTGATAAAGCCGCAGTATCGCAAGCGGCTGGCGATTATCCTGGTAGTGACACTGCTACTGGGCGGCGCCTACGTGCTGGCCTTTGCTCACGCGAGCGGGACGATAGCGAAGCCGGCACAGAGCATTATTTCGATATTCTCGCCTACCGTTGGCTCCAGGGATTACTTCTCGAACCTGTACCGGAGCATTGAAGATTTTGATTTGAAATTCACTATCAGGCAAAGCCCGCTCATTGGTTGGGGTTTTGGCAAGCCGTTTCTTCAACCCCTGCCGCTTCCTAATATCATCACTCTTGACCCGTACTACCTTTACATTCCCCATAACACCATTTATTGGGTCTGGATGCGGATGGGCGCCATAGGCTACGGAGCCTTCTGGTTTTTGATCGGATCTATTATCGTGCGCGGTTGTTTCGTTGCCCGCCAACTGCGTAATCCCTACTTACAGCTTGTCGCTATCTTTATCGTTGCTATTGTCTTCATGGAGGTCGCTGTCGCCTATGCAGATTACCAGCTCTATTTCTATCGCAATGTCATTTATCTTGGCTTGCTTGTCGGGATGTTGTTGAAACTCCCGTCTATGGATAAAGAGGAGAAAGCACCGGTTCATGCGAGTACTCGTCGTTTCACCGAACTTCCCGTCGCCATCGGGAGGAGCTAGTTCCCGAAATTATCACCTTTTACAAGCAGTAGCGCGCTCCCATTCCACTGCGTTGATTGCGCTGGTGAATCAGGCTGATATGGCGCGATCGCGCGACATTGCTCTGTTGGAAGATACCGTTCACGCGCTGCATCTTGTACCGCGCGAGCCTTCCAACTCGAAGCGCTGGCAGCAACTGGCAAGCATAGCTCGCGGCAAATCATATCTTCTCGATTCCTTTCGAGAGAGCAAAGTGCAACGCGCGTTAGATGCCGTGCTGGCTGGCGATCGCTATGATGTCGTCCTCTTTGAAAGTATGTTTATGGCTGGCTATCGCGTGCCGGCAGGCATACGCATCATTATCGACCAGCACAACATCGAACACGAATTGCTGGAGCGGACCTATCAGCATGAAAAATCGTTGCCGCGTAAATGGTACAACTGGCAAGAAAGCCGCCTCGTGAAACGCGCCGAACTGAGCCTTTGCCAGCGCGCTGACGGTGTGCTGGTGACAAGTGAACGGGAACGCTCGAAACTCAAAGAACTGGTGTCGGGCAAGGTGATTGAGGTTGTTCCCAATGGCGTCGCTACAGCGATGTACACTGTGGATGAGCCGTCGGCGGAAGGGCCGGAACGCATTATCTTCACCGGCTCGATGGACTATTATCCCAATACCCAGGCTGTTCTCTTCTTTGCCCAGTACTGCTGGCCTCTCGTCCGGGCGCAGATTCCTGGCGCAACCTGGCAGATTGTGGGAAAGAATCCCACACGAGATGTGTTGAAACTGGCGCAACTACCTGGCGTGATGGTAACAGGAACCGTTCCTGATGTGCGTCCTTACCTGGCTGAAGCAGCCGTTGCCATCGTTCCCTTGCTCATTGGCAGCGGCACGCGCTTGAAGATCCTCGATGCTTTTGCCGCGCGCAAGGCAGTTGTCTCGACCACCATTGGCTGTGAGGGGTTGGCTGTAGAATCGGGCAAACATTTGCTGATAGCCGACCCGCCTGAAGCTTTCGCGCGAGCAATTATTGCGCTTTTGCGCGATCCGGAAAGGCGCGGCGAGCTTGGTCGTGCCGGCAGGACGCTGGTAGAAACTGACTATAGTTGGGAGCGTAGTAGTGAACAACTGCTGCGCCTTCTGGAGGAGAAGGTAGCCGTATGATAGTATTACAGGCGTTGCGCTGGCTGCTGCTGATCGCGGAGCTGTGCATTGCCATCCCTATTCTGTACCTTTGCATCGTATCGGTCGCGGCGCTCTGTGCGACGGTATGGCAACGGCACGCGGCAGCACGATCGGCCGGGCAATCAGAATCCGCGTTGCTCAGCTTCGCGATCCTGGTTCCCGCGCATAACGAGCAAGCTATCCTCGGTGTCTTGCTTGAGAATCTTTCTCAACTCGCGTATCCCAAAGATCAATATGCCGTCTATGTCGTAGCTGATAACTGCACGGATAATACTGTGGGACTTGCCCGCGCAACTGGTTGGGTTCGCGTCTACGAACGCTTCGATGCAGAGAAGCGCGGGAAAGGCTACGCGCTTAACTGGCTGTTGCTGAAGCTTGATGAGGATCAACTGGTACACGATGCCTATGTCATTCTTGACGCGGACTCAGTGGTTGTTCCTAATTTTTTGCAGGCAATGACGCGAGCAATGGCACGAGGTGCGCGAGCATTGCAGGGATGCAATACTGTTCTGAATGTGACCGATTCGCCCAGTACTGCGCTGCGCTGGCTGGCGCTGACGCTGGTCAACCATGTGCGCTCGCTGGGTAGAAATGCTCTGGGCGGCTCCTCTACCCTCAATGGTAACGGCATGTGCTTGAGCCGCGCTCTCTTGCAGCGCTATCCCTGGCAAGCCTTTTCGCTCGCTGAAGATTATCAATATTATCTCACGTTGATAGAACAGGGCGAGCGCGTGCGCTACGTTCCCGCCGCGATTGTACGCTCGGAGATGCCAACGACTTTTACCCAGATGCGAACACAAGATATTCGCTGGGAAGCCTCCACGGGCGGCGCTTCGACATGGCAAACTGCTCGCAGGCTATTGAAAGCCGGCCTCAAGAGTCGCGATTTTGCGCGCCTTGAGGCGATAGCCGAACTG
>DATLSI010000007.1:0-8265 GCA_035534255.1 Ktedonobacteraceae bacterium
CGACCTTGCGGCGCAGTGTGCCTTTGGAACTGGCAGGCGAGACGGCCTGTGAAGACGAGGCGCGCGATCCCGAACAGATGGCGCTGAAGCAGGACGAGGAACGCGAGTTACATGCTCTCGTACACGCTCTGCCAGGAGTACAGCAGGAACTGTTACGGTTGCGCTTCGGGTCTGGCCTCCACTGTGGAGAAATCGCGGCAATTCTGGGTAAACGTGAAGACGCGGTACGTGCCATGCTTTCGCGAACCATGAATGCCTTGCGTCAACTGTATGCGCAGCGCTCATCCATTGCTCAACACAGCCAGTCAGGCAAACATGACTGGAGTGAGGGGGAAGGGGAGAAATGGAAAAGGAGCAGTTTATGACACCCAACAACGAGTATTTCACCTCCGAACGGGTCGATGAACAGATAGAGCAACTTCAACCATCAAACATTCTGGAAGAATCAACGGACGAGGCAAAACTGGTACATGCATTGCAGCGTCACTACAGCGTTCCCCTTATAGCCGCAGACCATACCGCGCTGGAACATGCCCGGCAGCGCATTACAGGCAAACAGAGTGACGCGGATATCACTGCTGATGATACGCCAGTCGTCACATTTCATCCGGCTACTCCAATCGCGCGACCTCGCGCAACACGCTTCATGCGTATATTGAGCGGTCTAGCAGCCGTCATCCTGGTTGGTGTACTGGTAGGGAGCTGGTTAGTAGTAACCCATATGGTCGGCACTCCCGCAACCGTAGTGCCTGGCGGGCCGGGTAATCTTTACATCATCCACAACGGAACCGCCTATCGCCTCGATGGAAGCAGTGGCAGAGTAATCTGGCAACATCGTTTGGCAACGAGCAAACAGCCTGATCCGCGTGTAGGCAGCAGCGCGTACTTGCAGGTCGTCAACCACGTTGTGTATGCAGTACTCGACTTTGACATCTACGCGCTCGACGCCAGCACCGGTCAGCAGATCTGGCACGTTGCCAACCACACCAACAAATCCTACTTCTGGTTCGTGGTGGATAATGGACGGCTGTATCTCTACTCGCTCGACTCGACTTTCAGTGCGCTCAATGCCGCCGACGGCTCCGCGCTCTGGCACAATACCACCTTCACGACAGAAAACGGGTACGGCTTTAGCGTGCGCAACGGGAACCTGTATACTCAGAACAGCACCGCCGATCCGAACGACCAAAAGCTTTATACACTGGATGGCGCGACTGGTAAGGTACGATGGAGCGTGCCTTTGCCACAAGGTTCCCTGTTAAACGCGCCCCTGGTAGAGAATGGGACAGTGTACTATTCATCTGGCAACCTCGTTTTCGCTGTAAAAGAGCAGAGCGGCGAGAGGATCTGGGAGCAGCCGGTTCCCGCCGCAGGAATGCTGACAGATGTGTCCCCTGCTGGTGGAATACTTTATGTCAATAGCAGTTCAGTGATCATGGAATCCAGCACCGATACTAGAAACATATATGCGCTTAATGCACAAACAGGGCAGCTTCTGTGGTCTGCTGGTCCGGGATACAATACGCTCAACGTGTCCATTACAAACGGTTTGCTGCTGGCTGCGCGCGAACACAATGGGGTCTATAGCATAGCGGGGCTGGATGCGCGCACAGGCAAGGCGACCTGGCAAGTGCCATTTCAATGTGCTGTCTACCACTTTGGCCCAAAATTGTTGTATCCAGAGTGTAGCGCGTTGTGGACGGAGGCAATCAACGGGAAGTTCTACCTGCTAGAGTCAGACGGCCAGCCGCTAAATAAGCGAGTCTACACTCTGAAGAGTTTTGATGCGGGTACAGGTCAGCTGCTGGCTGAGCACCCTTTAGCGATTGAACAAGACAATCCGGTAGCGATCGGGGCCAGCAACGGACTACTCTACTTACAGATCAACGTACCGCGCATAGCCAATACCATTTCGTATACGGATTACGTGTTTGTCGCCTACCACCTCAGCGATGGCACGACCATGTGGCGTCACACGATGCCACCTTTCCCAGCTCCGACAAGCGCCAACACTGCGCCTGGCACATCCCGGCCAGTGCTGGCGCCGTGATAGTAAGAAAAGAGGAGATGATACCTTTTTGCTATTTTCTACACGGCAATCAGCGTTTATAATTGCACTAACGCAATGCGTGTGTTTTATTAAAGCCTCACTGCTTCGCGGCATACTATACAGCGCGTGCCTCGGCAGCATGGGCGCCTGTCGAGCATGACGAGCGCAAGGTGTTGAATTACCTGAGAAAATTCTACAGAGTAGCGCGGCGGTATTCTGGGCTGCAATTCGATGCCCGGTGCGTCGCCGCCCTCGAACTGTGTTACTTTGAGGTACACCGGCGTCTATCGGGTCATCCAGAGAAGGAAGAGTTTTTGCAAGCGTTGGTGGACCTGCATAGTGCCATCTTCGGACTGACGCCTGAGCAGGCGCGCGAGTCGGCGAAGTTGCGTCTTATGGCTGCTACCACCGTTGATCTGATAACGAGTAATAGCTCTACCAATATCGAAGGTGATTGGGCGAAATTGGAAGAAGACCTGCGCCGATGCTATCGCTCAATCCAACAGGAACGCCTGAAACGAGAACCTGTTAGTACTAAATAGCGCTCCCAAATTTCATTATTCTTATACCTGGTACGTCCTTTTAATAAGAAATGAAATCTGAGAAAGCCCTTTGGGCTCAGTGACTTGCTGGATATGATCGCGCAAGTGATGTCCGACGAGTCGAGATAAGCCTGCTGGCGAAGAACAGTTCCACCAGCAGGGGGTCAAATTGTGTACCCGCGCACCGTTGCAGTTCTTCAAGTGCCTCCAACGGAGTGCGTTGCACCTGGTAGCTGCGATCAGAGGTCATGGCATCGAAAGCATCAGCTATGGCGATGGTGCGTGCTCCCAGTGGTATCACTTCTCCGGCTAATCCATCAGGGTAGCCGTCCCCGTCCCAGCGTTCATGGTGATGGTATACCAGCACCCCGACGTTCTCTAGCGAAGTGAACTGGTTGAGTATATGCGCGCCGAGGGCTGGATGTTGTTTGATAATCGCAAACTCTTGAGGAGTAAGGCGTGTTGACTTATTCAGCAAAGCCTCGTCGATCTCAAGCTTGCCAATATCGTGAAAAAATGCCGCCATCGCGATGGTAATCTGTTCATCTACAGCGAGATCAAGCATTGAGAGCAGGCGTAGTGTATGAGAAAATGTTTCCTGCGCGTGCTTATACAACTGCAAGAACCTTGCCTGTAATTGTGGCGAAAGTTGTAGCAGCAGGTCACGAAATTGCACCTTGAGCACGGCGCGCAACTTGCGTTGAAACTGGATGCTCCCAGGTCCCGCTAAAGCCTGTCTATTTAGCCTGGAGGGCAATGTGCCAGGAAATTCGGGCGTAACAACACCTGGAGGCAGGATAGAAATGGTCTCCAAAAGTGATGCGGAAACGCTATCGCCTTTGATAGTGTCTTGCAGTTGCATAATTCACCCTCTTTCGGTTGGGCGTATGACAAGAGATAACGTGCTCTCTCTTTATTAGACGTTGCAGATGATATTTTATAATACAGTGTGTTAATGTATAACAATGTGTATCTCTGTAATAACATATACGTGCCGAAGTGACAAAATGGCTCGGTGAAGTAGCCCGAATGGGTGGAAATTCCGTCGAAGAAAAACTCGACAAGGCTAGAAGGATATGGTAAGATAACACTCATACTGTAGGGATGTTTTCTCCATCTAGAAAGAACCTATGCGTGACCTGTTATTGGCGACCACGAATCGCTATAAATTGGATGAGTTTTGTATCATTTTCTCCGATCTCCCGCTAACATTGCGATCACTGCGCGAGGTTCATATTGATGAAGATGTTGAGGAAACAGGCCAGACCTTCGCTGAAAATGCTCAATTGAAAGCGCTGGCCTATGCCAGGGCCAGTGGGATGTTAAGCCTGGCGGATGATTCCGGGCTGGAAATTGACGCGCTTGGCGGAGCGCCCGGCGTGCTTTCGGCTCGCTATGCTGGCCGGGATACGCCGTATGAAGAGCGTTTCCGTTTGATCCTTGCACAGTTACAGGGGCTGACAGGCGCGCAACGCAAAGCGCGTTTCCGCTGCTCCATCGCCCTGGCCGAACCTTCTGGCTATTGCCGCGTAGTAGAAGGTGTGATTGAGGGTATTATCGCTGATGAGCCGCGAGGCACACAGGGCTTTGGATACGATCCCATTTTTCTATTGCCTGAGATTAACAAAACGACTGCCGAACTGACGCCTGAACAGAAAAATCGGATCAGTCATCGCGGACGCGCGGCACAATTCGCGCGCGTGCTGCTCGACTACTGGCCTTTGCTGTGAGAGCGTCAGTAGGGACGCTCCTTGGTGGGTGTCCTTGTCGCCCTATTATACACGCGGGCGGACATCTGACCCAATCCCGGACATCCACCAAGGGCGTCCCTACTGACGGAAATGGTTCGGTAGAATGAAAGCCCATGTACGCGTATAAGAGTTGAATTATGATAACGCAAGGAACAAAGACGTTTATGGCAAAACAGCCCCCCATTCGCGTAGCGCTAGACCTGGAGACGACCGGGCTGCACGCGGAACAGGATGCCATTCTGGAAGTTGCAGCAGTCAAGTTTCAGGGTGGGACAATTCTGGATAAAATGGAAACACTGGTTGCTCCTGGACGTTCGATTCCATTTCGCGTGCAACGACTTACCGGTATTACCGCCCAAAAAGTTGTCGACGCCCCCACTTTCGACTCGATCTCCGCGGGTTTGCACAAGTTTTTAGGAGAATATCCCATTGTTGGTCATAGCATCCCCTTTGACGTTGGTTTCTTGCGGCGTCGCGGCCTGGCTCGTAATAATCCTCTCATCGATACATTTGAACTGGCGACCGTCCTGCTGCCCTCCTTGCCCAACTATGGGCTTGGGCAAGTAGCTCTCGCGCTGGGCGTGCCTGTCGCTCCAGGCAGGCACCGTGCTATGGCCGATACCATACTGGCGATGGATGTCTTCTTAGCGTTACATCGCATGCTTGAGGCGGTAGATACGCCTATTCTCAAAGACCTGGCGAACCTGGATGCGCCGCGCACGTGGCCACTACTCGGCTTCTTTCGCCAGGAGTGGCGCGAGCGTATGGAGCATGACGGCTTGCGCTCAGACTCGCTGCGTGGCAGCCTCGGAGATCACTTCGCGGCCCAACTGGGAATGGACCCACGTATCCTCTCTTTTGCTATCTCGCGCCAGAAGAGCGAAGATGCTCTGGCGCTCCCGATTCCAGCTGATGAGCAACCGTCTGAAGCTTTCGCTTCTCCCGCGCTGGCTGGCGACCGGGCGGCGCTCGAAGGGCTGCCCTCCCTGGTGGAATTAGGCGATGCCCCAATAGCCGATGCGCTGCGCACGCTGGTTGAGGTCATTCCAGAAGACCTGGCCGGGCAGGAAGCTCCCGCAATTACCAATCAGCAAGAGGCTGATACGCGGGAACAGCCTGCCATGCACGCGGGATATCAAACGGCATATAACGCCATTCGCCGGGCGCTTGATGAGCAAACGCCTTTGCTTTTAGAAGTGACGGTGGGCGCGAATGATTATACGCCTGCTCTATTACCCGCGCTCGAATGGGTGGGCGAGCCTGGGCAGCAAGAGACGCATCCTCGCCGCATGGTGATTGCCTGCGCAAACCAGCAGGCAGCGCGCCGCCTGGTACAGAATGTGCTGCCGCTTTTGCAGGCATCGCTCAATAGTATGTTGCCCGTGGCGTATTTAGCCGAGCGCGGTGGGTACCTGTGCGTGCATCGCTGGTTTGGTTCAGCGTTGCGGCGCACCAGCGGGGAACTTACGGCTGAACAGGCACGCGGACTGGCCAAACTGGGACTATGGGCGCAGCAAACCCTGACAGGCCAGCGCAACGAGCTGACTCTGTTGCCACAGGAGTTTTCCGCGTGGGAGCGTATCTCCTCCGGCGTCGAACGTGTCTCGCTGGCTGATGGACGCCAGGATACGCCGGCTCAGCGCTGCCTGTATCGAAAAAAGGGCTATTGTTTTGTCGAACGCGCGGAAGAGCGCGTCACAGAAGCGCGCATTGTCGTGACCACCCATGCCGGTTTGCTCGATGATCTCTCGTCTTCGCGTTCGCTGCTGAGCGGCATTACGCGGCGTCTCATCCTCGACGCCGACTTACTGGAGGATGAACTGGCGCGCTGGAGCAGCGCTGATCTCGATCACACGCGCCTGCTGGAATTGCTCAATACGATTGGTACTGATTTGCCAAATGGACGTTACCAGGGACTGCTGGCTCTGGCCGCTCCCGCGCTACGCGAAAATGGCCCCGGCGGTGTTTCAGCAACACCTACCATTGAAAAATCGGGGCTGGATGCGCGTATGTTGTCGTGGTTTCAAACGTTGCGCCAGGCGCGTACATCTATAGACAATTTGTTTAAGGCGCTGGGCCATCTTCTGCAAGAGGGCGCGAATAGCGGGGGCGCGCGCGATAAGGGTAAACAGGAAAACGCGGGCCGCAATACCTACGCGGGGCGCGGTAACGAACGCATCGATCAACCGCTGCGACTGTCGCCGCAGATGCGTAACCTGTCGAGCTGGATGGAAGTAGAGCGTGCCTGGCAGCAGACATCGCAACGCCTGCAGGCGGTTATCAATTGCGTGCAGGAGGCGCAGAAGGTCATGCTCACCGCTCAACATAGTCGTCACCGCCTTGATGCCGGCAGAGGAGGCGGGGGCGAGGACGAATCGCTCGCCTGGGAACTGACCGAACTGGCAAGACGACTGCAAGAGCAGAAACAACTGGGCCACCGCGCTCTCATCGCGGACAGCAGCGAGCAGGTTCCTATGGTCTACTGGCTGCGCGTGCCTCCCGCGCCGCCATCCTCATCGCAACACCGGCAGAGTGACTCAGCTTCAACGCATACGACGCCGCAGGTGCCTGAGGCTGAGATTATGCCTGTATTGTATGCTCAGGATGCGCAGACCGCGCCATTAATCAAGCGATATTTCCTCGCGCCGGGAGTCAGTTCTATCTTCGCCGGCGTCGCGCTCTCGGTTGACCATAGCTTTTCTTACTATCGAGGTCGCTATGGGCTTGAGTCCGATGGGTGTCCGGCGCTTTCAGTCGTTACAGAGCATCACGAACAAACCATGCTGTATATGCCCAACGACGTGCCTGAACCTAACGCGCCCCAGTACCAGCGCCACCTGGATGAAGCTATTGTGCAGCTTGCAACCTCGCTGGATGGTCAACTGGTGGTACTCTTTACCTCCTATGCCGCGCTGCGCAGTTCATACGCGACAGTCAAGCCGTTGCTGGAAGCGCGTGGCATCCTGGTATTGGGCCACGGCATCGATGGCTCGCCGCGCCAGCTCTGGAACATGTTTCATGACCAGGAGCGCATCGTGCTGCTTGGCACAGGCAGCTTCTGGGATGGCATAGATGAAGTAAGTCGCGCTCCTGCCTGTGTCCTGGTGGCGCGTCTGCCCATGCCGGTTCTCAATGATCCACCCATCGCGGCCCGCGCGGAACACTATTCCGACCAGCTCCACCAGGTAACTGTGCCGATGGCGTCGCTGCGCGTGCGTCGCGCCCTCAATCGGCTGGCGTGGAGCGATGTCAGGCGTAATGCGGTGGTGCTCTTTGATCGGCGTATCATTTCAAAAGAGTATGGCGCGACAGTGCTTCATACACTCCCGCGCTGCTCTCAGCGCCAGGGTGCGTTATCTCACATGCCCGAACTGGTGCTCGACTGGTTGACTGCTACAGGTTCCTGGGAATGACCACACATATGTTGCCTGTATTGCGCGTAGCTGATCAGGAATACAGGCGTCATGGTAAGTAAAAGGAGTGGGGTAATCGCTAGAAAAAATACAGTGTAAGAAGATATCAGTAACGCGCCTCCCAGTACGGCGAAGATAGTGAAAAAATAGCCTGCGGCAGAACGTTTTTCCGGGGTTTCATCCATTCAATCCTCCTCCTCCTCTTTCCCTGGCAGCAACCCTCGTGATGCGCACTGCGAGGAATGTTTGCCCCATATTGACATTCTACCGGGTTTCACAACAAGCAACCTGTAGCAAGGGTCTCCGTCTTTCCGGGTGAATTGTAGGGACGCGATTGATCGCGTCCGCGTGGGCGAGTGTCGGCGTGAGCGGACGCGATCAATCGCGTCCCTACAATTGGACGGAGACCCATCCCTATTGCAACGTGATCGCTCCTGTCGAGCTATTAACGTTGATCGGCACGCTGGTCAGAGGAGCAGGGGCGGGACCGCCGACAACCGCCGCGTTAT
>DATLSI010000008.1:0-13520 GCA_035534255.1 Ktedonobacteraceae bacterium
GTTCATCTTCATCGGTTGCACTGGCTTCCTGGCTGGTGTTCGTCCTTTGTTCGCCCTCCGGCAAAAACAGGGATGTAGTGTTCGCCTCTTCGGTAACGGTCGTTTGTGCGAGTAACAGCCGCAAGTTTTCCAGAAGTTCAGGCGTCACGATAGGGAGCATTGCTGGTTGTGGCGGCGCTCCGGCTTCCGGCTTTGTCACCTGGACATGCCGCAAGGCATGGGCGACAATGAGAAGCACAATGGCAATTGAGCGTATCCAGATCAACGCTTCGACCGGTACGAACACATGGAGATAGGCGGTATCCAGGCTGACATTCAGGGTTTGCTGCACGCTCTCTATATCGCTCACGATAGCAGCCGTAAACAAAAGAAGCACAGACAATAACCCATACAGCCAGGTCTTCACGCGCTCCCCTTCTGCGTGGTAGCAAAATGTCCGAATGATGGTTCCTGCAACGCTGGCATCAATGGCGATGCATTGCGTCCATGCCCATATGCGCTGCATAATGAGGTTATCAGAAAGTACAGAGCCTTTGGTGAGGACGTTTGCCATTGATGCGATAAGGCCAAAGGCAAGCAGTAAGATACTGATGCTTGCTGCAAGCTCTAAGGCGTACAAAATGCCCGTGTCAAGTTTTTCGATGGTGTGAAACTGTTTCATAGAGGTATCCTTTCTTAGGCAATAACCTACCTAACCACAGCAGAGGCTAACTTGCTGCGGCTGTCGTTAGGCTCGTCAGGTATAAGTGTCGTTAAGGGGAACAGGTCAGAATGTGTTACAGCGTTGGGTAAAAGTGTATCCGTTGCAGGAGAGTGGTTTGAGGATTGTTGATAGTTTGACTCTTGTACACGTGCTATGAGACGACTTACGAAATTTTCAAGTAAAACAACATCTCGCGCCAGTTCGCTATAATTGCACTGATACGTTTGGGAAGATTGGTATGCCTTTTTCGTGGGTCAATTTGAAGGCAGGGCTGCTATCCTGAGCTTTGACGCCGGCCGCTTTCAGTTTATCAAGGGTGCGCGCGGCTGCTGCTTCCTGCCCAAAGGCATGTGGTTCGAGCATGACGCGCACATCAAGACCGTTGTTGGCGGCGTCTTCAAGCGCGCTGATGACGTTGCGATCCGACAGGATGTAGATTTCCAGCCAGATTGATTTTGTCGCGCTTTTAATGGCGCTTGTAATAGCCTGTTCGCCGTCATCCGGTTCTACGTACATACGCACGCCCTGCGCGCCAGTGCCGGTGACACAGTTGCTCTGGCATTGCGTAGGATTGCTGCTCCCAATCGACAAATTGATAGTGCAGCCTGATAAAGCGAAACAGATAATCGCGATGCTCAACAGGGTGAATAGGAGGCCGTTCGCCTCGCTTTTTGACCTGGTACGAGTCATAAAATCCCCCTGAATATCTATGCGTAAAAATGCGTTCAGCCCTACATATATAGGGCTGAACGAGTGATTTTTGACCTGATCCTGATGGCCGATCCTACAGCGGGTGCAGGAAGACGTACAGGGGAGCTAGTACCAGGGTAATGGTGCTGAGCAGCTTGATGAGTACGTGCAGTGACGGACCGGCGGTGTCCTTGAAAGGATCGCCAACGGTGTCGCCAACGACGCCTGCTTTATGCGGCTCGCTCTTCTTGCCGAGTACAGTACCACTTAGATCATGGCGGTCAACCATTTCGCCTTCCTCGTTGACGCGCAGGTAGCCAGCCTCGATATACTTCTTGGCGTTGTCCCAGGCGCCGCCGCTGTTGTTGAGGAAGAGCGCCAGTACGACACCACCCATTGTACCAACCATCAACATGCCAGCCTCAGCTTGCGGGCCAAGAATGGTGCCAACTGCGATGGGGGTGAGCACAGCCACAATGCCAGGCAGAATCATGGCGCGCAACGCTCCGCGCGTGCTAATATCCACGCAGCGGGCGTAGTCGGGATCGACGCGATCGGCTGGGTCCTCTGCCATGATCTTGGGATTGGCGCGGAACTGGCGGCGCACCTCTTCAATCATACGCTTGGCGGCTGCGCCAACGGCGCGGATGGCCAGCGAGCTGAAGAAGAAGATCAAGGTGATACCGATTAAAGCCGCGATAAAGACTGAGATGTTCGCAAGGTCAATCGTGTAGACGCCAGCAGACGCCACTTTAGCGGCGGCGAGAGCCTGCGCTGAACAATTCGCGCTTGTAGGACAGATGCTATTGACTTTAGAAGTGAATAGCACGTCCAGATATGCGCTGAACAACAGGAACGCTGCCAGGGCCGCAGAACCAATGCCATACCCTTTGGTCAAGGCTTTGGTAGTGTTGCCTACACCGTCCATCGCGTCGGTAATGTCGCGGACTGACTCGGCCTGGCCGCTCATTTCTGCGATACCACCAGCGTTGTCGGTGATGGGTCCAAAAGTGTCCATCGCCAGAATATAGGCGCAGCTCATCAGCATACCCATGGTGGCAACGGCTGTGCCGAAAATGCCGCCGGAGTTGATGGTAATGGCGTTCGATGGAATATGCACCTGGCTACCGAAGAAGTAGGAGAGACCAAGTGCGGCAGAGATCGCCAGGACAGGCAGCGCCACGCACTCAAAGCCTACTGCGATACCCGTGATAATGGTCGTGGCCGGGCCGGTCAGCGTGGCCTCAGCGATTTCTCGCACTGGACGCCATGTGCCAGCCGTGTAATACTGCGTAATAAAGACGAAGGCGATGCTGAGCACAATGCCGGTTGTACCAGCGAAACCAAACCAAACCCAGCCGGGAATACCGCCATTGGCGGTGACGATGATGGTACCGGCTCCAGTGTCGACACCACCCAACAGCAGATAGCTACCCAGGAAAACGCCGATTACAGAGATGGCGCAGGTGATGTAATAACCAATGTTGAGCTGGTTCATGGCTATTTCACCGGGGTCTCTGCCGGCGGCTTTGTCAGGCTCGGTCACAACGGAGGGGCGAATCCAGAGCAAACCGATCGCTGAAGCGATCAGGCCGAAAGCGCGCACAACCAGTGGGAAGAGAATCCAGCCGAGATTGTGGGTATAGGAATAGAGTGCAACGCCCAGGATCATGGCACCGATGTTTTCGGCGGCGGTGGACTCAAAGAGGTCCGCGCCACGACCGGCGCAGTCACCCACGTTGTCACCCACGAGGTCAGCGATGACGGCGGGGTTACGAGGGTCATCTTCTGGAATGCCGGCTTCAATTTTACCAACAAGGTCTGCGCCAACATCGGCTGCTTTGGTATAGATACCGCCGCCGAGCTGGGCGAACAGCGCCACGAAGCTCGCGCCGAAGCCAAAGCCCACGATCAGAGATGGAGCTACTGTAGGGTTGGTCAGTCCGCCATACGCGGTGAAGACCAGCGACACGCCCAGCAATGAGAGGGAAACTACCAGGAAGCCGGAGACGGCCCCGCCGCGCAGGGAGACCATCAACGCTTCGCCCAGGCTGCGGGTTGCAGCGCTGGCGGTGCGGATATTGGAGCGTACCGCGACATCCATGCCGATGTAGCCGGCGATACCGGAACAAATGGCGCCGATCAGGAATGCCAGAGAGGTATGCCATGCCAGGCTAAACCTGGCTGCCGAGTCGCCTTGACCAAGCAAGGCAAGCACTACTCCGACGAGTATGGCTGCGAAAATAGCGAGAATAGCGATGGTACGATATTGTCGATTGAGGAAAGCGCGCGCGCCTTCAAAAATGGCGTCTGCGACTTTCTGCATAGCGGGGGTGCCTCTGTCTTTGCGCAGTACGTAACTGGCAAGGTACACTGCGAAAAGCACCGCCAGCACTCCTACGACCAGAGGTACGATAATGTAGTTGCTCACGTTAGGTTGTGCCCTCCTTAAGGCAATTGATAAAAATATCAGTGGGTCAACATTGACCCTGAGCAGAGAAAATGCTCATTCTTAAACAGCCGAAAAGCAACTTGTCCAGGCGACCATGAGAGCCGCCTTCCTTCCACTCGCTTGAGGTGTTCGGATTACGCCTTAGTGTAACATAGTGTTTGTTCTCTGACAAGTATTTTCGTAACACAAAATCCGCACGAAAGAGTCGCGCGCGTTCGTCACAAACCTGAACAGTTAAACTGGTGTTACACTCTACAAAGCTACAGCAGTGCCTGGATGCGCGCCAGTAGGGGCACGAGTTGCTTTTTACGCGAGACAAGGCCTTCTACCGTCAATGAGTGACCGCCGGCTTCGAGAGGACTGCCCAGGGCTTCGGCGACGGCGCGTTCACCTCCGATGACGAGTAATTTGCATTGCATATTGATTATATCAACGATCATAAAAAGAAAGGAAGTGTACCCGCGTTCATGTGCTAACTGGCGCATGGTTTGTAGCAATTCCTCACTGCGCTTCTCGATGGTGGCAGGGCTGGCGGTTTCGACCGTACCGATGGCGAATTTTGTGTCGCGCACGCTAAATTCTTTGAAGTCGGCGGTCAGCAGATTCTCGGCGCTGCGCGAGTTGAGATCGACAGCGGCAGCCGCGAAAATCTCCTGCCCGTATTGCTCGATATCTTCACCGGCAATGGCAGCCAGTTCGGAGGCGACGCGCTCATCTCGCGGTGTGCAGGTGGGTGAGCGCAAAATGAGCGTGTCGTAGAGCAGACCCGCCAGTAGCAGGCCGGCAGCCTCGCGTGGAATGGGGATGTTGGCTTCGTGATAGAGGCCCGTGATAATGGTTCCCGTGCAGCCCACCGGGTCGGCTCGGAACATGATCGGCCTGTTGGTATGCACGTCGGCGATGCGATGGTGATCGATAATGCCGAGTAACTCGGCCTCGTCAATGCCGTCAACAGCCTGCGATTGCTCATTATGATCGACAAGAATAATACGCCTGGGACGCGCGTTGATGAGATCAGTGCGCGAGAGGTAGCCGACCAGCTTGCCCTCGTCATTGACCACCGGCATGGAGCGCCTGCGGGCCAGGGTATGCTGCACTTCGCTCATCAGGTCTTCTGGATGGCAGAAATCGAACTCGCGATTCATGTATTCGCGCGTGCTGATGCTGAGATTTATCAGGCGTACCGCGGTGAAGGTATGGTGCGCAGTGCTGATGACCAGCACGCCATTTGTGCGTGCTGTGGCCAGGGTGCGCTCTGAAACCAGTAGATCGCCGGTGATGACCAGGGCAGCCGCGCCTGTCTCGATAGCCTTGATCTGCGCGTCTTCACGATCTCCAAGCACAACCAGGCAGCCTGGCTCGATGTAATCGGCCATGGTTTCGGCCTGCATGGCTCCTACCAGCACGCGGTTACCCAGCTTACGCCTGCCATCGACTAGCACGCGCCCCTTGAGCACGCGTACCAGGTTTTCACGATTGAGCGTCACGCGGTTGACGGCGCGCGGGTCAAGATCATTAAAAAAAAGTTTGGCCAGGTCTTCTATCGCGATAATACCATGTACTTTATTTTCGCTGTCAACAACGGGCATAGACCGCCGGTTATGCTCTTGCAATAACTGCCCAGAATCCAGTAATGGCTGATCGAGGTGAGCTGAAATAACGCCGCGTCTCATGACATCGCGCACCTGGAGATAGACATCATCGATGGCTTCTGGCGGCTCGACCTGAAAACGTTCCAGTACGAAGCGCACTTCAGGTTTCAAATAACCATTGCGGGCCGCGATCGCCTCGTTTTCTCCCTGCAACTGGAGCAATCGCGCGTAGGCATACGCCGAGGCAACGGAGTCCAGGTCAGAGTTTTTATGTCCAATCACATAGATTGGTCTTTGCATTTTTCTCCCCTTTTTGGGCGTGCTTCACGCTTTGTATGATAGCCCTCATCCGCCCTCTTTGCTAATGTGAGCGATTTTATGTGTTCAGATATGTTCACGTTTATTCACATTTGTTCAAGCTGTAAACTGTCAAATTCACTGTCAACGGAGAGGGTGTTCATTTGGCCTTGCAAGGGCTTCCGCCTCTATCGTACACCTCTTTTTGTTGGGCCGCAAGACAACATCTCCATGTACCATTATAGCAGGCTCAACTTGTGCAGGAGGTATTCTGATACCCTTCTTTCCACATACCCGCCAAAAATCATTGACTGTAAGGGCATAGTGACGTTTTAGAGTTGCGTTAGGGAAAAACACTTTACACTATCCTATAGGTTACGAACTGAACACCGCAGACTGGTGGTTCGTGTCCATCTCAGTAGAGGTTGAACGTGAAGTGCCAACCCATAGCGGCGCAGCCATTGGGATAGACCTGGGCATCAAGACCTTAGCGACCTGTAGCGATGGCATGGTGTTTGAAAACCAAAAGCACTACCGCCAAGGCTTAGGACGCATCAAGGGCTTAAGCAAAGGATTGTCCCGCAAAGTAGAGGGGAGTCAGAACTGGAGGAAGAATACGAGGTACAGCGTCAGCTACTCTACAAGGCTGAGCAGTATGGCGGGTCCGTGCAACTGGTGAGTCGATGGTACCCGTCAAGCAAAACCTGTCATGCCTGTGGCTGGATCAAGGAAGACTTAACGCTTAATGACCGTGAATGGGGATGTGAACAATGCGGAGTGGTGAATGAGCGAGATTTCAATGCGTCCCTGAACATCAGGGATGAAGCCCTCCGTTTGGTAACGAATGTCCCGGCTGTGGCTTCGTCGGGATAGAATTTCGCCTGTGGAGTGGGAAGCGCTGGCTCTCGAAGCATCGAGAGTGAAACTTTCTGCGTTGAAGCAGGAACGAAGGTGTTGTAAATACGTTTTACTACATTTTAGAAAGCAGCAAATGAGGAATACCAGAACCGCCTTGAAGAACGAAGTTAAGGCCTGATCGGTGGTTTCCGCTTTGGGTCGAAGTAAAATCACTTGAGTCACGATCGAGTAGTCAAGAGTCGTTTGACGCTTCTCCATGCAATGTTCCTCATTCGCACTGAGCATGTTCCCTTATTGTTTCATGTGGTGTCCAGATTGGCCTTGCTCTCCTGTGCCGTCTATAGTACTATTCTTTTTGCGCGGAAGCAAGGGTAGCTAACAGTTGCCAAATTTATATAGCTATTGTATACTATTATTATCTTTTTCAGTTCTTCGATAGAGGTATGGGAAGGAGTTGAAAGGAATGGTGCCTTGAGCGATTCAGCCATACTCTACACGACTGGCTCTGTCACATCGGCTGGCACGACGATTGGCTATCCGCAAATCGGGAGCGGACCTGGCTTGCTCTTCTTGCATGGTGGCCTGCAAGCCTCGCAGCACTATATGCGCCTGGCGACAGCCCTTTCGGATGCTTTTACGGTGTACGTACCTGATCGGAGGGGGCGTGGCTTAAGTGGGCCGCCAGGTGACCAGTATTCCATGGCAAAAGGATGTAAGGATGTCGACGGTTCTCCGTCCTTCCGGGTGATTTGTAGGGACGCGATTTATCGCGTCCGCGTGGGCGAGTGTCGGCATAGGCGGACGCGATAAATCGCGTCCTTACAAATATGCGTCCTTTTTCACCCGGAGGAATGCAGACCCTGTCGACGCACTCCTTGGCAAGACATGCGCGCATTTTGTGTTTGGTCACAGTGCTGGAGGACTCATCGCTCTTCAGGCAGTGCTGACCCTGCCGTCTCTTCGCAAAGTTGCCGTGTACAAGCCGCCGCTTTCTCTGCATAGCTCCGTACCTACTTCATGGGTCAAGAGGTATGAACGTGAGTTAGTCCAGGGCAAACATGCCTCCGCCATGATTACCGCTATCAAAGGGTTGCAAGTCAGCCGGGCCTTTACCATCATGCCGCGATGGTTGCTTCTGCTAATCATAACGGTGTTGCAGCGGAGAGAAAAACAGACGCTCAAACCCAATGATGTTTCCCTGGAAGCGCTTGCCCCCACGAGGCGTTTTGACATTCAACTGGTCAAAGAAATGGACGCAACCCTCGAAAACTTCGCTGAGATGCGCGCAGAAGTCCTCTTGCTGGGCGGCGAGAAAAGTCCGGCTTTTTTGCGTGACGCGCTTTCCGCGTTAAGCCAAACGTTGCCACATGTCAAGCGTGCCCAGTACCCCGGTCTCGATCATAGCGGGCCAAACGTTACGGCCCCAGAGCGCGTGAGCGAAGATCTGCGAGCATTTTTATGAGCAGCGCAATCGTGCTTTGGCTCATCTAGCAAGTAATGTCTTGTTGCTCTTAGCCCGCGTGCATGGCTGCTCGCTCCTCTCGATGGAGTCGCTTACAACCTTGAAATCCACTGGGCGGGGCAAAGGTGTGCGTGGGCGCTGGCGCAACTATCGTAACAACTCGACCATACGTGGAGAGATTTGGCGCCTTTTGCGGTACAAGTGCCATTTGATTGGTTTGCGGTTCCATACTGAATACCCCCGTGGTACTTCGCATACCTGCCCACACTGTGGGCACCCTGCCCCAACGTATCGCTCTCCAAATGATCGCAAAGAGGCAGTCAAATGGGGACGTTGGATGTGGTGTGAGAATTGTCATTACAATGGGGACCGGGATTATTGCGCCTCAGTCAATATCGCCCGGTTAGGCGTAGCGTACCTCATCCAAATGAAACAGACGGGTAAGGCGAGGCTTGGTACTGCTTTCTTACAATCATCACAGCGGAAGGCTGTTTTCCTTCGATTGTGTGGATAGCTTACCATTGCTTAGGATAGTATCAGGTTTCAGCAACGGTATAAGCTCTGATATAAATTAATCCTCTTCGCTCATTTGGCACATCTACGCTGAAATGTTGTGGGTATACTTCAATATGCTGGAGAAAAGGGAAGAAGGAGTTCAATGCCATGCCAGATATTCGTTTTGTCTGCCTGTCAGATTTGCACCTTGGAGCCGATAATAGCGTATTAACCGCTATCAAGCCAGGGAGTATTGGTACGGATACCTCGCGGCCGAGCGCCGTACTGAGCCAGTTTGTGCTTTGCTTGCGAGAACTTATAACACGTAATGAAGGTGTGGAAAAACCTACGTTAGTACTCAATGGCGATATCCTGGAAATGGCCCTGTGTGATGTTAATAAGGCCGCTATGGTTTTTGAGCGATTTATTGAACTCGTCTACCCGCAGGACGGTGAAGCGCTTTTTAACAAGAACATTCTTTATATTCCCGGCAACCACGATCATCATATCTGGGAGAGCGCTCGCGAGACGAAGTATATAGAAATTATATCCGCTATGCAGCCCGGTGCAGAGCTTGTTTCTCCTTTGCACACCACAAAAATGTTTGCTTCTGACCTTGTGAATGAGTACTTTTTAACCAGTCTGTTGCGGCGATATCCGCAATTGAGAGATGCTACTGTCAGCGTCGCGTATCCAAACTATGCCTTGCTCAATAATGATGGGCAAAAATGCCTTATCATCAGTCATGGCCAATATGTAGAGTCCATTTATTCACTGATGAGTACTCTCAATACCCTGTTTTTCCCGAATCGTAAAAAACCAACAGACATCTGGGATCTGGAGGCGGAAAATTTTGCCTGGATCGATTTTTTCTGGTCAACCATGGGACGTTCAGGTGATGTGGGTCAGGATATCGGCTTATTCTACGCGAAATTGCAGGATAGACCACAGGTTGAGAAGCTTATCGCGAACTTTATAAACAATTGGCTCGAGCAAACCAGGCGACCGAAATTGCTGGAAGGGGTTGAGGCGAGAGGATTAGGGTGGTTCGCAGATTTTGTTTTCAGCAGGCTTTCTCCTCTTGAAAAACAACGCACTGACCAGGCTTTAAGTCCAGATGCGCAGCGCGGCCTTCAATCCTATATAGAAGGCCCATTACTCGGACAGATGCTGCGAGAAAACGGGCAACATATACCGGCGGATATCACATTTCTTTTCGGCCATACTCACAAGCCTTTCCAGCAGGAGATAAACTATACAGGTTATCCTCAACCGCTCAAAGTGTACAACGGCGGGGGTTGGGTGGTAGATACTGTCCAGATTTCGCCGTTGCACGGCGCGTCGGTGTTACTTGTGGATGAAGAGTTAGATGTCGTCAGCGTGTGTATGTATAATCAAGCCACCAGTGTAGATCAGTATGTTGTGCATGTCGAAGATTGCAACCGCCCTGGGGACGCGAGAAGCGATTTCTTCACGCGCATCAATGCATGCGTAAACCCCGCCAGTGAACCCTGGAAGTCCTTTTCTGATGCTGTGGCAGAGGCTGTGCCTGCCCACGAGCAGTTGCTTCAGACCAAGATCGCCATGTAACAGGGAGAACCGTCGGATTTCTTAACCTTGAAGTAGCCTTTTCTCCCTATTTGTGAGAAATTCATGAATAGAAATAAAACAGCATGGTACACTATGGCCTGGAAGTCATTGTACCTGGGGGGAAACGTGCGAACGTTAGAAATATTGATTGAGCAGAATGTTCCGGGCAATACGCGCCCGATGGAAGTAGCCGCGCACGCGCCTGTATCGGCGCTAGTGCCAGCTATTATTGATGAACTGCAATTGCCCCGAACCGATCTTCTGGGGAATGCGCTGGTCTATGTGCTGCGCTATGCTCCCACCGGCCCCGTGCTGCCGGATGATAAAAGTCTCGAGGCTGTAGGGATTCATTCGGGCGCGAAGCTGATGTTGGATTCGTATGCGCTTGATGGGTCGGTAGCCACCATGATGCAGAAAAGCCAGGGATCTCATCAACTCTCATTCTATGCTTCGGACACCATGTCTGACTTCACCGCTCTGCCGGCGCTGGATATGCATACCTCCGGGTCGATGCCTGTTGTGCGGCGCAGAAGCAAAGGGCGCTGGTCGCGGCGAACTTTTCTGGTACTGGGAGGAGCGGCTCTAGGCGCGGGGTCAGTCGGCCTTGGATACGCCGCCTATCATTCGTTTTTCATGGGTTCAGGTAGGACGGTGGCGAACAAAACTGGACTCACGCCACATACTACGTCCACGCATAACACCGCAACCACCGCGCCGTTCACACCACCCACTTCCGCCAGGGCCACGCTGGTATTCACGCAGCACCAGCAAACTGTGCGCGCGGTTAGTTGGTCGCCCGATAGCAAAACGTTAGCCAGCGGCGCGAACGACAGGCAGCTGCTTACGTGGAATGTGAATGGCAGCGTGCAAACGCAGCAGCAACAACCGGGTATAGTGCATGCTGTTGCCTGGTCGCCTGATGGGCAGTGGCTCGCGGCAGGCTCAATCAGCCATGTCACGCTGTTCAATGCCGGCAGTGGCATGGCGCAAACGCAGGCTAAACAGGCGCATAATGGGACTGTTACGACGCTGGCCTGGTCGCCTCAGCAGCCATTGCGCCTGCTCTCTGGCTCCAGTGATACGCAGGCCAGCGTTTGGAACGTGCCTGCATTAGAGCAGCAGACGCTCTTTAAGCGCCATACTGCCGCTATTTTGTCGTCGTCCTGGGCTGCGGACAACCAGACGATAGCCACTTCTTCGCAAGGGGGCGTAATACGCGTCTGGAATGCAACCAGCGGGCAAGAGGTGCATGGTTACTACCTGGATGCGCAGATACCGATGCGCGCTCTGGCTTTCGCTCCCGGCGGCAACGTGCTCGCGGCTGGCGGTGATGATGGTATGGTGCGCCTCTGGAATGGATTGACCTGCCAGCAGGAGCAGCAGAGCCAGTTTGGGAACCAGTGTATGGACGTGCCTCAGCGTTTGCCCGCGCATACCGGCAGTGTGCGCGCATTGGCCTGGTCGCCCGATGGGCGTTTGCTGGCGACGGGAGGCGATGATGGCACGCTGGCGATCTGGTATCCGGCGCACGGCCAGGCACCGCTCTTGCGCGTGCGCCAGGATAACCCCGTGCTGTCCCTGGCATGGTCGCCGACAGGGAAGCAGGTGGCGACCGCTTCAGGCAATACTGTCACGCTGTGGGGATTGGTCTGAAAGGCTTCTTAGATTGCCTCTTCGACGAAATGGAGCAGCGTTTCCATGTCATCTAAAGCGCGAGCTGCGATGGTGTGTGGATGGCGAGGCACGCTTGCCAGGGCAGCGTGTGCCTGGCGGCATTGCTCGACCAGGAAATCGCGGCAATAGGCCTGTGTGGCTGAGCGTGTGAAAATGGCCAGCACTTCATTGACCTGCTCAGGAGTAACGGGCGTACCCTGGCTATAAATCTGCTGTAGAGCCTGTAGATCTGACGGGCTGGCATGTTCAAGAGCGTGGAGGATGGGCAGGCTTTTCTTACGGCGGTAGATGTCGCCAGCCACTGTTTTGCCGGATGCTGCCGCGCTGGCCCAGACGCCCAGCAAGTCATCACGCACCTGGAAGGCTATACCGATGGCCTGTCCAAAGCTGCGCAGGCGCGCGATGGTTTCTTCGTCGCGCGTGCCGAGCATCGCGCCCATCTCGGTGGAACATGCCATCAAGGCGGCGGTTTTACGGCGAATCATATCCAGGTAGGTGGCGACGGAGACCGCCCGGCGATCTTCAAAACTGATATCCAGGTATTGACCCTCGGCGATTACCAGGCAGGCGTAGTCGAGCGCGGCTCCCAGGCGTACTGCGACGGCTGCCTCGACGCCTTTTTCCAGAACTCCCCATAGTGTTAAACGCGCCAGCGCGAACATGCCATCGCCGGCGTTAATGGCCTGGGGGATACCCCATTGTTTCCAGAGTGTAGCGCGGTGGCGGCGTTCCACATCGCCATCTTCGATATCGTCGTGAATAAGAGTAAAGTTATGGGTTAGCTCAAGCGCCGCGGCGGCAGGCATTGCGCGGGATAGATAGCCTCTGTCGGTAGGTGCATCACCGATCAGGCCGTTGGCCCCGGCGGCTTCGTAAGCCAGCAGGAGCAGAGTTGGGCGCAATAGTTTACCTGGATTGCTGGTAACGGGCACGAAGGTGGTGTCTATCCAGCCGAGGTGGTAGCGCATATATGAGTAGAAATCGAACGTCTCATCCGGCTCGGAAATCGATACCATGCTGCTGGCTTTTTGCAGCGCTGCGCGCATCTCGGCCAGTATCTCATGGTGATAGCGTGTCAGTGTAGATTGGATGGTTGGTGTCACTGTCATATATTTTCAGCGGCGCAAATAGCGCCTGCCGCTATCCTCCTCGGCAAAAGTTTTCAGGGATGCAGGTAAAACAAGATACCCACAACTATAGTTCCCGCAACGACAACCATACGCGTCAACCCTTTTATACCTCCCATACGATAAACTGGGGAGCAGAGGCCGCAGTAGCGGGTTATGGTCTGGTAGCGGTGCCCGCGCAAACCTTCACGAATGATGGTGACGTTTTCTGCTTTGCGTTGTGTATGCAGTTCATCGCAAATATGGCGACCGCAGCCAGCGCAGCGAAATTCGTCTATGTAGTGTGAGGTGCGCGAGAGAGACCACTGGTCGGGATAGACCTGGGTGCCACAGATATAACATACCTGGGTCTGCGCCAGCCGCATCTGTTTTTCAGCGCATGGAGAATGTTGCTGCTTGGGAAAGTGATCCTGGCAGAACCCTTTGCGGCAATCGGGGCAATGCCCAAGCGCCTCCTCGTTACATTCTTGACAACGCCTGGTGGCCGTTATGGCGCTGTTGCGGTGCGCCTGTTGTTGCGCGCTATCTATGTTATTGTCTCTCATATGACGTATCCCTTTAATTTAGTGACCTCTTCATA
>DATLSI010000009.1:0-24662 GCA_035534255.1 Ktedonobacteraceae bacterium
ACGGGGACGGGGACAGGCACAAGGCCTCCGCGTCCACTCCACCCCGCGTCCCTGTCCCTACAGGACGGGGACGACGGGAACGCTTATGTGAAATGTATTGGGCCTTGCGCCTGTCCCCGTGAGCATCACACGGGGGGACGACGGGGACGGGGACAGGCACAAGGCCTCCGCGTCCACTCCACCCCGCGTCCCTGTCCCTACAGGACGAGGCCACGGACGCACGCGATGCGGTTGCCAAAATTCATTAAAGATGCCCCCAGTGCGCCAGCATTATCTGCAATGCCCATAATACGGTCATACCTACGACAATCGTCAGGAGCGTGTTGCGCGTGCGCCACGCGACGAGGGCGGCGATAATGCCCGCTAGCCAGCGCGGATTCTCCAGCGTGATAGCAAGCATGTTGGCACGTAAAAAGAGTTGTGGCAGGATAATGGCCGGCAGAACCGTGATTGGTACGAAACGCAATGCTTTTAGCAGAAACGCGGGCATTTCCCCTTTTCTCAGTAGACCGATGCATGAGAGACGAACAGCATAGGTAAACGCTCCGATACACAGCATCAGCAGCCAGAGGCTCATTGCGCACCGTCCTTTGCCGTCTCGCGCTTCGTGTCCAGGCCCAGGCCGATAGCCATGCCGGTAAGCGTCGCGACAATTAAGCCCAGATCGAAAGGTAAAGCGGCGACCAGTACCGCAAGTATGCCCGCTGTACCTGCCGCTAGCCATTCTGCGCGTGTCTTGAGCGTTGGAATGACGAGCGCGATAAACGTCAATGGCAGGGCAAAATCCAGTGACCAACTGGCGGGCACATTCGCGCCGAGCAAGATACCGAAGGCGGTACTTAACTGCCAGATGGTCCAGAGCGTCAGGCCCGCTCCTAGAAAATGCCAGTGTTTGGAGGTAATCTCGCCTGGCTGCCGGTAGTGGATAATAGCAACCGCGTAGGCTTCGTCGGTCAGAATGTATGCCAGGAACATTTTCCAGCGCACGGGCAGCCATTTCACATAAGGGGCAATCGACGCGCTGTAGAGCATGTGGCGCAGATTGAGCAGGCAGGCCGTGAGAATGATGATGCCCACCGGCACGCCCGCGCTGAGCAGTTGAACCGCGACGAACTGAGCAGAGCCGGCGAAGATCAGCAGCGACATGGCCTGCGCGGCAATAGCAGGAATACCCGCGCTGCGCGCCGAGACGCCGTAGATCAGCCCGAAAGGTAGCACGCCTAACAGGATTGGCAGGATATCTTTGATGCCGGTGAGAAGTTCAGAACGTTGTGGTGTCATAAATTTACTTTTGAGATCATCCAGGAATAAAGAAGAAGACCACGCACGCCATAATGTAGACGGCGATCAGTTGCACGCCGGCCAGCCAGGTGGTTTCTCCATCCAGGCTGAGGAAGGCGAACAGGATGGTTGCCAGGCTCAGCACCGCCAGCTCGATTGGCTGCAAGACCAGGTTGAGAGGCGTAGCCGTGAAAAGGCTTATCAATACGAGCAGGGGCGCGACAAAAGTGGCGACCTGGATGGAAGAACCAGCCGCGATAGCCATGCTAAGGTCGATGCGGTCGCGCAGCGCGATATAGACCGCGCTCGAATGCTCGGCGGCGTTGCCAATGATGGGAATGATAACCAGGCCGATGAAGATGGGCGACCAGCCGATTTGATGTGTGACAGGTTCGATTGCCCCGACGAGCAGTTCGCTGTTCACGGCGGTGCCAACGGTGGCTAAAAGCAACATGCCTACCGTCAGGCCGATTTGAGGTGGTCGCCGCCCATCTAGCTTGCGCGGGTCAACATGGCCGGTCGCTGCTTCCTCCGCTTCTCCCTCTTCTTCATCGTGCCCGGTTGATTCTTGAACCGGCGCGAGCTTCCTCATTTGTTTGGGGCTGCGCCTTTCAGCGCGCACGTGGAAGATATGCCAGGCCAGGTACATGCCATAGACCAGCAGCAGGATGATAGATATGGCCACGCTTACCGATTGTGAGCGGCGCGGATCTGTGATAATCAGCCCGCCAGCCGAGGGAATCAGAAAACCCGCGACCGCCAGCACCATCATGGCTGTGTATTGCCCGGCATCGCGCGCGTTGAAGTATTGCTTGCCCCAGCGCCAGCCGCCGAGGGCCAGCGACGTGCCCAGCACAAGCAGAGTATTGCTGATGATCGACCCGGTGATGGAGGCCTTGACCACCGTCAATAGCCCCTCGCGCAAGGCAAAAATGCCAATGATGATTTCTGGCGCGTTGCCAAAGGTAGCATTGAGCAAGCCGCCCGCGATGGGGCCGACGTAATATTCCAGTTCTTCGGTAGCGCGCCCGATCAGCCCGGCAAGGGGGATCAGGGCGATAGCTGAACAAATAAAAATGGCCAGTTCTTGCTGCGTTCCCCCAACCAGTTGGATGATGGGCGCGACAACGGCCATTATAAGTAGATAGTAAAGCCAGCGAGGCATAACATCCCCATAAAATGGGCAGGCAAGCCTGATTACCGGGATATGTACAAGGGTTCGCCGCCCTGTCTTGTTACTCGGCTGCCGCTGCGCTCGGCGCGCTTTCTACCGCAGTGTCGCTCGCAGCTTCATCGATGACGTTGACGGTGATCTTTGGCTGGAGTTTCGACGCAATTTTAACAGGAACCATGTAGGTGCCGGTCGAACGGATCGGATCGGACAATTCGATCAGACGCCGGTCAATAGCGATTCCTTCGCTCGCGCGCAGTCCGGCGGCGATATCCTGGCTGGTGATTGAACCATACAGGCGACCCTGCCTGCCTACACGCGCCTTGAAGGTAAGCGTGACATTGCCGAGTCGCTCGGCCTGCTGCCTGTTGGCTTCTTCATGCTTCTCCAGCTTGCGTTTCTCCGCTGCGATGCGCTGCTGGTGATTGGCTAATAAAGAGGGGGTTGCGCCCGCGGCCAGGCGGCGTGGCAACAAATAATTGCGCGCGTAGCCATCGGCGACGACTTTCAGGTCGCCGGCCTTGCCCAGATTATCAACATCTTGTAAGAGTATAACTTTCATGCTTATTCGCTCCTCGTGAGGGGAAGTAGATAAACTCGCCTTCCACCCTGTCTCATTGATACGGCAGTTAGTATACACCCTGTGTGTATTGAACGCAAGTTTTGTATTGACCGCGCTCTCCGTCCTTCCGGGTGATTTGTAGGGACGCGATAAATCGCGTCCGCGTGGGCGAGTGTCGGCGTGGGCGGACGCGATAAATCGCGTCCCTACACATGTGCGTCCTTTTTCACCCGGAAGGACGGAGAACCATTGACCGCGCTCTGTGCGCAATGATACAATTAATGTACGTTATCGTTAACGTCAATGTTGGTACGTGTCTCCCCACCATCGGCGTGCCTTAAAGTCACATTACAGGAATCTCTATATGCCAGTAAATATACCCTCATCCCATAATGCCGAACAGATAGGCGAGGCGGCTCGGCCAAAGTTCTGGCAACCTCAGTGGCTCAATCGTGACCTCGCGCTGCTATTCGCCGGGCGCGGCTTGCGCAGCCTGGCACAGGGCTATTTGACCATTATCGTGCCATTATACCTGGCGCAACTCGGCTATGACGCCTTTCAACTGGGTCTGCTATTTACTGCTTCGGCGGTGGCCAGCGCCGCACTCACGGCGGCGGTTGGCTTTCTCTCGGATCGTTTCGGGCGCAGATCGCTCCTGATTGTCATCTCGCTGCTGATGACCGGAGGCGGCATCTTTTTCGCTATTTCCGGCAACTTCATCGTGCTGGTGCTGGCAGCGGCGTTGGGTACGATTGGACGTGGAGGAGGTGCGGGCAGCGGAGGCGCGTGGGGTCCCTATTACCCGGCGGAGCAGGCGCTTATCGCCGAACATGCCAGCGATGCGCAGCGCACCACGATATTTGGCGCGCTTTCTTTCATTGGCGTGCTGACGGGCGCGCTGGGATCTCTGCTTGCCATTCTCCCAGGCATCTTACACAGCAGCTTTTCGCTGTCGCAAATCTCTGGTTATCGTATCCTGTTCATTCTTACCGCATTTCTTGGCATCGCTATGGCGCTGGTCGTGCTGCCAGTGCGCGAACACGCGGGCGCGCCGCGCGTGAAAACTAGCGCGAAGTCGGGGCAAGAAAGGGTCAGGCTATCTCAGAAAACGTGGGGCCTCATCTGGCGTTTCATGATTACCAACGCCACGAATGGGCTGGCTATCGGCATGCTTGGCTCGTTCATCGTCTACTGGTTCTACCGGCGTTATGGCGTTGATGCCAATGTGCTGGGCGGCCTGTTCTTCATTATCAATCTGGCTGCTGCAGTACCCTACCTGCTGGCCGGGCGGCTGGCCCGCAAGCTAGGCGCAGTCAATACCGTCGTCGTGACCCGCGTTGTTGCAGTAATACTGCTGGCAGTCATGGCGGTTATGCCCACGTTTCTGCTGGCTGCTATTCTATACCTGGTACGCATGATCGCTATCACGCTCTCCAACCCGGTGCGCCAGTCTTACCTGATGGGCGTGATCTCGCCCGACGAGCGAGCGCGAGCCGCCGGCCTGGCCAACCTGCCGTCACAGGTGGCCGCTGCCATCAGTCCTGGCATAGCGGGCTACATCATCCAGTCGGTGTCTCTAGACCTACCTTTAGAGCTGGCGGCACTCTTCCAGGCCGTGAACACCATCCTATACTTCTGGTTCTTTAGAAATGTTCATCCACCCGAAGAACGTCAGAGCACCCAGAAGACTGAGAGTAAGCCACATGCCGCCGAAATTTGACGCATTTCACTAGAACGGTTATAATTCACAGGATATATACCCTGCAAGGATAGAAAATTTGCCAGGGCGGGGACAAGATAACACGAACCAGGGCGCGGGCTTGTCCCCGCCCTGGCAGCGAAGCGACTGAAGCGACTGAAGCGACTGAAGCGACTGAAGCGACTAAGGGACAATACCAATGCCAAAAATGTATGGATGGGTGCGTGAAGTAATAGAGGATAGCCCGGCGGACAGGGCCGGATTGCAGCCGGGTGATTTGATTCGCACAATCAATGGTCACGCTGTGCGCGACCTGGTGGACTACCGCTTTTATGTTGCCGATGAAGAATTGACCATCGGCTTTGAGCGGCAACTGAACCAGCATGAAGTACGTGTCAACAAAACGTATGATGAGAACCTGGGCGTGCTCTTCGGCGAGGAGCCTGCGCCTTTTATTCGCCAGTGCGCCAATAAATGTGTCTTTTGCTTTATTAAGGGACTGCCCGAACGTTTTTCGGTGCAGCCGGGCCTGCCGCATGGCATGCGCTCCACGCTTTATATCAAAGATGACGACTACCGCTACTCATTCCTGTTTGGCAACTTCATTACCCTGACCAACCTGAAAGAGCACGACTGGCAGCGGCTCGACGAGCAAAAGCTGACGCCGCTGTACGTCTCCGTGCATGCTACCGATCCCGACCTGCGGCGCAAGATGGTGGATGGTCCGCGCGCGGGCGATATTCTCGATCACATTCAACGCCTGGGCACGATGGGCATTACCTGCCATACACAGCTCGTGCTCTGTCCGCCCATCAACGATGGCCCGCAGCTTGATCGCAGCATTGCTGACCTGGCCGCGCTGCGCCCCATCGTCGAATCGATTTCAGTCGTGCCGGTGGGTCTTACAAAGTACAATAATATGATGAAAACAGGCGATTTGCCGCCCTTGCGCCACTACACACCCGCGGAGGCCGAGGCGGTGATTGACCGGGTTGAGCAACACCAGCGGCGTTTCGAGGCCGCTGATGCCGATGACTACCCCTTCGTCTACCTCTCGGACGAATGGTACTACATCACCGGGCGCAACTTCCCACCGGCGCGGCACTACGGCTCTTACGCGCAGATCGAGAACGGCGTCGGCATGACGCGCTACATGATAGATCAATGGGCGCGTGGCAAAGGCAAACTTCCCGCGTCGATGCCGCAGCCGCGCCGCGTCACTATCGTGACCAGCGTGATGGCACAACGCGTCATCGAAGAGTTCGCGGCAGATTTACGCCGCGTCGAAGGTCTTGACGTGCAGATCTTGCCCGTCGTCAACCAGTTCTTCGGCTCGGAAGTGACCGTCGCGGGTCTGCTCTGCGGCCAGGATGTGCTGGACGCGCTCATAGCCAACGACAACCTGGGAGACCTCGTGCTTCTGCCGCGCGTCATGCTGGACAACGAAGGCAAGCGTTTCCTCGATGACATCACCGTCGAGGAGTTCAAGGCGCGCCTGTCCGTGCCGGCCGAGTTCGCGCGCAACGCGCCAGAGATGATCGACACCGTTCGGGGACTTGCCACCGTCTACGCGTGATGCGTATTGCTCTTAGCTCTCTTCCATAGCGCGCTCCATTCAGGGATGCTATAGGATGTCAGTTCGCGGTTTTCGGCTCGCGCTATGTTTTCCATCTCCTGGAAACGGCGTTTGAACTTGCGGTTGGCGTGGCGTAGCGCCTGCTCGGCGTCGATGTGTAGTTCTCGCGCTACGCGGGCTACCATGTAGAGCACGTCGCCCATTTCCTCGAACCGGTGATCGGGCGTGCTGGCTTCCTGCAACTCGCGTAGTTCTTCGGAGAGTTTGGTCAGCGTATCCTGCAAACTCTGGTAATCGAAGCCCACTTTGCCTGCGCGTTTCTGGTATTCCTGTGCCATCACCAGCGCGGGTGTAGCGGGCGGCACGCGGTCGAGCAGGCTCTCCTGTTGCATATCTGTACCTGCGGCGATGCGTTCCTGGCGTTTGATGGCTTCCCAGTTCTGCACAACCTGCCCCGCGCTGTTGACCTCGACTTCGCCGAAGACATGCGGGTGGCGGCGAATCAATTTGGCGTTGACATGCTCGAAGACATCACCAATGGCAAAACTCTCTTCCTGGCGCGCAATCTCGGAGTGCAGGTACACCTGGAGCAGCAGGTCGCCCAGTTCTTCCGCCAGCTTGTCCATGTCGTTCTCCTCAATCGCCTCGACCACTTCATATGCCTCTTCAAGCACGTAGCGGGTGAGCGACTGGTGTGTTTGCTGGCGATCCCAGGGGCAGCCGTCAGGCTCGCGGCGCAGGCGATAGGTGATGTAGCGCAGCGTTTCGGGCATGCGCAGCGCGGCCATCTCGCCGCCAGGGGGAACATACAGCGTGCTGAGATGGTTAGCGAAGGTGTTGCGGTCCAATTCGTACAACGGCATCTCGCTCACCAGCTCGTCGCCATCCACACCCGCCGCGCGCACCAGCCGCACGGGCCACTCGTCGGGATAAAATTCTCCTAACGCCAGCTTGACATCGCTGGCCAACCGCCGGTTGTAGACCTGCGCGATGAGCAGCGGCAGAGTCGGAATGATCTTGCCCGCGATTTCAGCGGGGCGCAGCGCGGCCAGCGTGGTAGCATCGATAAGCTGCATGCCTGCTGTAAATGGATCAAGCTCTAACGCCTCGCACACCGGCTCCAGGAACGATAGTCCGGCGATAATGCGCGTGCTCAAGCCGCGTTCGCGCGCCAGTTGCAAAAGCAGTTGCACCGATACTTCAGCGATCAGTGGATGTCCCGGCACGGCGTAGAGCAGAGGTTGCCGCGCCGCAAGATCGCAAATCTGCTGCGCAATACGCTGGTAGAGCGTGGCCCAGTCGTCCGATTCTTCATAGTAGGCATCAAAGGATTCGCAGCGCAGATCGGGAAATGCCTGTCGCAGTGGTTCGACGGTGGGATGTATATAGGTGCGGAAATAGACCGCTGTGCCTGCTTGCGCGGCCTGCGCGAAACAGACCTGAGCCTGGAGCGTCAGGTCGTCCCAACGCCCCGGCCCAAGCCCGATAATGGTGATTGCTGTTGTCATGCCTCGTCCTCTCTCGATTGCCATGCCTTCCGTAAGGGCGGAGCTCGTCCCCGCCCGCGTACCCGTAGTGTACCGAGAGAGAGGGCCGGTGTCAAATTTAGCCAGGGAGGGGACAAGCCGTGTATGGTAGGGGCGTACCCTTGCGGTCGCCCTGGCTTGGGGCTACAAATAAATAATCTCTCCACTTACACTTTCAAGGGCGTCGTCCACATGCAGCAGCCCGATGCTGCACTGTGTCTGGCGGCGACGATCATTCGCGCTGCCTGGATTGAAGAGCAATTGCCCGTTCACCTCTTCATTGCAGGGAATGTGGCTATGTCCGAATATCACGCAGCGCGCCGTAGGAAATTCCTGGCGCGCCACCTTCGCGCGATTATGCGCATCACCCAGGATATGCACGATGCCGATGCGGCAATGCCCCACCTCGATTTCACGCTTGATGGGCAACTTCACGCGTACCTCATCTTCTTCAATGTTGCCCTGCACTGCTATTACGGGCGCAATCGTCTCCAACTCGGCTATGACCGGCAAAACCGAGAGGTCGCCGGCGTGAATAATCAATTCAACGCCCGCGAAACGCTGCCAGACTGCATCTGGTAGTTGTTTGAAGTGGGGGATATGTGTATCTGAGATTATCCCTATTTGCCGGGGCATTTGTTTTTCTTTTCCTAATACTCTCGTCTGGCTTCTCAGGCGGTTTCACATCTCTATTAACTTTGGGTTTACGTTGCTGTTTTTGTGCTTGAAGAGTTATCTTTGTATTGTTGGTATAGCTGAATCTATCCCTCGTGAATAATCTTGATTTCTATGATTATAACACATTGATTCAAGCAGATGGGGCATACAACTTCGAAGATGACGAACCATTACGCCTCGTTAAACTTACAGCAGATGAAGCAATCACACGAAATGCACTCGCCTTTACGTGCGAAACAGGATGGTTCAGGCAGTCATGAGGGCGGCTCGGTGTATTGGGAAGAGGAATAATATACCCTGTGGAAAGGCAAGGAATTAGCTTGATTGCGCTTTCTGTATCGAAATGAGGACCAGGTATGCACCTGGTCCTCCATTTTTTCGTGTGACCCATCTTCTGGTGACACGACTCAAATCCTAATCCACATTGATCAGAAATTCCATCTAATACATAGAGGGGCAGATACATCCATGTTTAGGTGATCCCTCTTTATGTCCACTGGATACGTTGGGTCAACCTGTTCTCTTCATGGGTTCTTTTCAGCCTCAATGTACTCGTGTTGGGTGTGTCCTCTGTGTACCTCTACCAATTCGTGGCGGATGTCGCCTTCAGACGTTGCATTATCCATTATCGGACATTTCTCGAGTCGAGATGCAGCCTAGCATCGAATATGGTCAGACGCTCAGAGGATCGGCATGCCCGCATTTACGGGCACTCTTAATCAATCTGAAAAACCACTCCAAGTAAGCGAACGAGTTGTTTCATGAACCACATACGGCCTCCTTAGTAGATGTAAGTAAGGGGTGTGTGCGGTTTCTGACAGATCAGATCACCGTTGTCGCATCTCTTGCTCCTCGTCAAATCGACTGAGGGGATGTGAAGTGGCCTTACACGCGACGACAGAAGCAGGGAAGTACCGAAGCTGATCCTGTGGGGAAAGAAGAGTACAACTATTCTTTCTCATAATCACAGTATATCACACTAAATAGGTAAATGTCAAGTATATTTCAAATTATATTGATATGAATAGTAAAATAGATAAAGTCCTTACAAGACAAGCGCCTCGCCACGACAGGATTTCAGGCCACCTGCTGACGGTGCTTCTTCAAGCATGGGACAAGGCCTGGCGAAAACGTCTTTTCTCTTTCATTGGTCAACATCAACATTTTGCGGTATGATTATTTCTGGCTAACCTGAGTCAGCAGGAACACAATTCCTGCCATTTTAGAGAGTGCAACAGGAATATTTACTATGCGCATTGCAATTCTATCTGATATTCACGGCAACCTTACTGCATTAGAGGCGGTTTTACAAGACCTGGACAACCAGCCGCCGGTGGAGCAAATCGTCATCGCGGGCGATATTTGCCTGAACGGGCCGTACCCGCGAGAGGCGCTGGAGCGCGTGCAGGATATGAATTGTCCGGTGATCCAGGGCAACACTGACCTGGAGATCGTTACCCAGGCACCCGAAAAGGGTGAAAAGAAGCGCACCACCATCGGCTGGACGCGCGAACAGATCGGGCAGCATGGCATCGACTATCTCGCGTCTCTGCCCTTTTCGCACCATATCCCCAATCCGCGAGGCAGCGATCTGCTCGTCGTGCATGCCAACCCGCTCAACCAGGAAGATGCCATCTTTCCCAATGACTCTGATAGCTCGTTGGAGCACCTGCTGGGTGAGGTGGACCCGCGCACCGGCGTGTTGGCCTTTGGGCACCTGCATATCGCCTATACGCGCCGGTGGCGACAACTGTTACTGGTTGATGTTGGTAGCTGCGGCCTTCCTCGCGATGAAGACCAGCGCGCAGCCTATGCCATCCTGAACTGGCAAGACCAGGGTTGGCGGGCCGAGATACGGCGCGTACCCTACGACATACAGGGGGTCGTCAAACAAATCAAAACCTGCGGCCTACCCAACCCTGAGAAGCGTATCAAAGTGCTGCTCGAAGCTCGCTATTAACACAAAAAAATCCAGGTATCCATTGCTGGATACCTGGCTTCGCATTCGCGAAGGATTATTGCGCACTACTACTGCCCATTGTGCCAGCGCTATTGCTGCTATCAATGGTCAATGGAACAGTCAACGCCACCGCCTGAGCAAGCGAATCACTCATGCTTGCCAGCACACCCTCCTCACCAAGGTAACTGGCGGCATCGCCAATGTCAACCAATTGTAATTCCTCAATGATCGCCCGCAACTCTCCGGTTGTTGCCATAATTCATAACTCCTCATGATAATTAAAAAATTGCACACGTCCGTCTATTCGCTAAAGTGGATAGACGGATAACTGAACGCCCTTCCACCTATACACCAGACGCCCTCAATGACGTAAACGATGCGCCTGGTGATTTTTAGTCTTCATAAAAAGCATTCATTTCAGGGAGGGTTAACATAATTAACCTTTCCTTTACACTTATTAAAACGTGCGGGGTTACAATTCATCCTTTCGCCCTGGCACATATAGTCCAAATAGGCCATACATCTTATATGAGCGTATTTCGATTTTTCTAACCGGATAGAGTGGCACGAAGGCACCCGCGCCCGCGAAAATGCTATACTTTAGACATGAAAGCTATTATCTACTATTCCTATGACGATATTCGTGTGGAAAACAGGTCAATCCCCGCCATTGGCGCGGATGAATTGCTTGTGCGCGTGCATGGCTGCGGGTTATGCGGTTCCGATATACTCAAAATCGCGCAGCAGGCAACGCCGCCGGTTATCCTGGGACATGAATTGACCGGGACGATTGTCGAACGCGGAAATGCCATCTCGCATTTCGCAGTTGGGCAGCGCGTGATGGTAGCGCATCATGTCCCCTGTGGCTCGTGCCATTATTGCCGTCACCAGAACTATTCGATGTGCGCCGCTTTCAAAAGTTCCAATATCGATCCGTGCGGTTTTGCCGAATACATTCGCGTGCCAGCCGAGCACGCGCGCCATACCACGCTCGCGTTGCCAGCAACGCTGGACGACGAGGAGGGTTCATTCGTCGAACCGCTGGCCTGCTGTGTGCGGGCGGTGCAGCGCACGACCACATTGCCGGGCGATAGTGTCGTGGTGATAGGGCTGGGTTCGGTCGGCCTGCTCATGCTGCAAGCCGTGAAAGCTATAAGCGGTGTACAGGTCTACGGCGTTGACCTGCTGCCCGCACGCCTGCAACTCGCGCTTGACCTCGGCGCGGATGGCGTCTTTCAGGCTCCCCCGGATGAACACGCCCTGCGCGACCTGCTCGATTCTGTGACAGAGGGGCGAGGCGCTGACGCCGTGATCCTGACCGTACCCGGCACGCGGCCTTTCACGCAGGCAGTAGCCAGCACGCGCAAGGGCGGGGCAATCACCATTTTCGCGGCGCACAAAGGCGCAGCCATGCTCGACCTGGAGCGTGTTTACCAGCAAGAGTTGACCATCACCAGCGCCTATTCATCCTCGCCGCAAACCCTGCGCATCGCGCTTGACCTGCTGGCAACGCGCAAAGTGCGCGTAGAGCGCCTTATCAGCCATCGTCTCCCGCTGGAACGCTTTCACGAGGGAGTTACATTGATGCGCGAACGCAAAGCGTTGAAGGTGTATTTCCAGATTATTTAAAATGCTTCTGTAGCTCCTGGGAGATGGCGAGCACGGGTACGATAAGCGGGAGAACAGGGCAACCAGGGATTGTGCTACAATGAAGGCACATACATGCGAGCGATCCAACTCGGCGTCGGCGGCCTCTCTCAAACAGCAACCGGCGAGGCCGCACATATATTTACAATGCGCAGGAGATGAATTTCTATGGTAAGTACACAGTACAATGTCGCGGTGATTGGAGCAGGCCCCGGCGGTTATGTCGCGGCTATACGGGCGGCGCAGCTAGGCGCGAAGGTGGCTATTGTCGAGAAACAGTACCTCGGCGGTACCTGTCTCAACGTCGGCTGCATCCCATCGAAGGCTATGCTGCATATCGCCGAAATGATGCACAGCATGGAATCACTGGAAGCCCTCGGCATTCACCTGGACAAACCACCTACTTTCGACATGAGTAAGGCGGTGCTTTTCAAAGATAAAGTGGTTAAGCGCATGGTCAACGGCGTTGGTGTGCTCATGAAGGGCAACAATGTCGATGTGTTTGACGGGCTGGCAACGGTCGATGCTTCGCGCACTGTTACCATCACCGCCAAAGACGGTTCTACACAGCAATTCAGCGCGGATAAGATTATTCTTGCCACCGGCTCGGTGCCGCTCATGCCGCCGTTCCCCGGCATCGATGGTCACAACGTCATCAACAGCGACACCTGCTGGAATCTGCCCAAAACGCCAGAAAGCATCATCTGCGTCGGTGGGGGCGTGATCGGCATGGAGTTGGCCTGCATGTTCGATGCCCTGGGTTCAAAAGTCACCGTCCTTGAAATGCTACCGAACGTACTCGCGCCACTGGATGACGATGTGCGCCGCCTGCTGGTGCGCATCCTGTCGAAGCGCGGTATCAACATCGTCACCGGGGCGAAAGTGGAATCCCTGGCCGATGAAGGGAACTTGAAAAAAGTCATTGCCAGCACCGAGAAGGGTTCAGAGACTTTTAGCGCCGAATATGTGTTGATGGCCGTGAGCCGTCGCGCTAACAACAGCGGTCTCGAACATCTGATGGAGCAGGGGCTTGACAACGAGCGCGGGCGCGTGCGTGTCAACGAGAAGATGGAAACCAACCTGCCCGGCATCTATGCCATCGGCGACCTTGTACACGGCGCGGGTCTCGCCCACGTTGCCTCGATGGAGGGCGAAATTGCCAGCGACAATGCCATGGGCCACGCCGCAAAAATGGATTACACGGTCGTTCCCAATCCCATCTACACCTTCCCCGAAGTGGCCTTCATCGGGTTGACGGAAGCTCAGGCCAAAGAAAAATATCCAGACGCGCGCGTCGAGCGTTTCCCATGGACAGCTATCGGCAAAGCGGTGGCTATGGACCAGACCGAGGGCTTCACCAAAGTCATCATCGGCAAGTACGATGAAATCCTGGGCGCGCACATCATCGGACCTGACGCCACCAACCTTATCAGTGAGTATTCGGTTGCCATGCGCGGCGAACTGACTGCCGACGAGATCATCGAAACGATTCACCCGCATCCAACCCTGAGCGAGGGTCTGCGCGAAGCAATGCTGGCCGTGGAGGGTCGCCCGGTACACGTCCCACCCAAACAACAACTGGCGCGCACGCACTGATAAGGAGTCGAGCTATTATGGCTATAAGAGATTGGTTTGACCTGCGAGGTCTACCGGTGACTATCCCCAGTCAGGGGAGAAGTGTTGGCACGGTAGAGGATTTCTACTACCAGTTGGAAATCAACAGCATTTACGCGCTGCGCGTCAAGGTCGGCGTGCTCGGCTATCGCGCGCTCTCGTCCAGCGCAATTGCAAGCATCGCGCGCGACGCCGTCACGATTGCCAGTGACACGATGCTTATCGACGAGTCGAATGGAGGACATCTGACGCAATTGCCAATGAGCGGCAGCCTGCTCTCAAGTATTGTCAAGAGCGAAAGTGGCGATATGCTGGGCAAGGTGAGCGGCATACTGCTGGCAACCGCGCCGCCCATCACGCTACGCATCGTCGCCTACCGCCTCGACAACGGAAAAACGATTTCTGCTAACGAAGTTACCGACTATGATGGGAACGTGATGTACATTCTCAATAAAGCAGCCCGCAGGCTGTGAGTTGAGAAGGCGATAGACGATCCAAAGGCGTATTCTCCAATCAATCCTTATGAGGATTTCAAGGTTGAGTCGTTCTTCGCGGCTGCCGGTTCTTTGCCAGGCGCGGGATAGGGCAGTTTAAATACCGAGAAGAGGTAATACAGCGACGGCAGCAGCAGCGCCATACCAATAAGGGTGCCGATAAGCAACACTTGCATTACGGCGGGCACATTGGCTGCGTCGTTCACCGTCACGGACGGCGGAATCAAGTAGGGCAACTGGGAAACGCCCCATGAGCCAAGCAGTCCTGCCGTCTCGATGATAACCAGCACGCGCGCCAGGCGATAACGCCTGGTAAACAGCGCGGCGGCTGTCGCCAGTCCTACGAGCATAGTAACAATTACGACCGGGAGCGCGTGCGAAAGCAAGCCTTGCCACAACAAAGGCGCTTCGGAGGGTGACAGGGCCAGGCCAACAGCGCCCAGCACGGCGGTAAGCGCGCCTGAGATAATCGCGCGCATGCGAAACGCCTGCTCCAGGGTCGTATCGCCAGCCTGCTTTGCCTCAACCGTGAGATACACAGCCGAGAGCACCGAGCATAGCATGACCGCCATCAATCCGATAAGGATGGCAAAGGGCGTGAGCCAGGTTGCGCCGGTCACATCGGCCTGGATATTGGCAGCCTGCACATGAATGCGCCCGCTGGCAACGGCGGCCGCCGACGCGCCCAAAATAAACGGGGTAATCGTGCTGGCAAAACTGAACACGCCTCCCCAGACAATGGCACCATACCTATCGTTTCGCGTGCCATACACGCGGAAGATGAAGGCCGCCCCGCGCATCACAATACCGATCAGCGCCAGATTGAAGGGTACGAAAAGTACGATCGAAAGTGTTGAAAACACGACGGGAAAGGCGGTGAACAGCCCCACGATCAGGAAGATCAACCAGACGTGATTGGCCTCCCACACCGGTCCCAGAGCATGATTGATGAATTCATGCTTGCGCTTGCTGGTTTCTTTGTCGCCGATATAGAGCAAGTCCCAGATACCCGCGCCGAAGTCCGCGCCGCCCAGCACGGCATAGGCGATGAGCGCCAGCCAGAGAATCCCCAGCATTACATACGCTAATGACATCTCTCAACCTCCTTCCTATACACTAACGTTCTGCTGCTGGCTTCGTGCCTGCCCGGCGGCCAGTTCCGCCCATTCCATTTTCGGCAGGGGAGAGCGCGCCAGGCGCAACAGGAAAAAGGTCAACGCAATCGCCAGGATCACGTAAATGAACGAGAAGATCAGGAAGCTGATATTCAGCCAGGGTGCGGTCGTCACAGCATCGGCGGTACGCAGGTAGCCATAAATGACCCAGGGCTGTCGGCCCAGTTCTGTCACCATCCAGCCCAGTTCGATGGCCAGGAATGATAACGGCCCGGAAAGTACGATGCCAATCAACAACAGGCGGTTTTCTGGCATCTTACGTTTACGCATGAAGTACAGCAGCCAGAAGAGCCATCCAACGAAGAGCGCGAAGAAGCCGCTGGCGACCATGCCATCGAACGAGGTATGCACCGGCAAAGGGTTAGGACGGTCGTTGGCAGGGAAAGAATCCAGCCCTCTAATGGTAGAATTCGGATTTAATGTTGCCAGCAGGCTCAACCCCTTTGGGATTTCCAGCGCGAAGTAGACCTTGCCTGTAGCCGGGTCGGCCAGTCCGCCAATCTGAAGAGGAGCGCCCGTCGTTGTCTTGAACAGGCCCTCCATAGCGGCCAACTTGGCGGGTTGGGAGTCTACCAGGAAGCGCGCGTTGGCATCTCCGCTGACGATCTGTAAGGGGATAGCGATGGCACCCAGGGCGAGAGCCAGCATGAGGCCCTTGCGATAGTAGCTACCGCGCTTGCCACGCAGCATGGCCCAGCCATAAACGGCAGCCACGCCAAAGCCCGTCGCCACGTAGGACGCCAGGATCATGTGGATGGTTTCATACGGCGTACTGGGGTTGAACATAGCCTGCAACGGATCAATGTTCGTCACCTGCCCATTCTTAATTACAAAACCGGCGGGCGAGTTCATCCACGAGTTCGTGCTGACAATAAACCATGCCGACGCTAACCCACTGATCCAGATGGGAAACGAGCAGAGCCAGTGCGCGCGCGGCGAGAGTCTATCCCAGCCATAGAGGTACAGGCCCAGAAAGATGGCCTCCAGAAAAAACGCGAAGCCCTCAAAGGCAAAGGCCGGCCCGATTACCGAACCCGCGAACTTGATCCAGGTGGGCCATAATAAGCCCAGTTCAAACGAGAGTATCGTCCCGGAGACCGCGCCAATGGCGAAGAGGATGGCCGACGCCCTGGCCCAGCGGCGTGTCAGCGCCATCCACTCTGCGTCTTTGTGACGCAGTGCCAACCCTTCTGCGATACACATCAATAACGGCAACCCCACGCCCAGGGAAGCAAAAATTATGTGAAATGCAAGCGATGTACCCATCTGCGCTCGCGCAGCCAGTAAATCCGACATAAATACGCTCCTTTACTGTCGCCGGTAACACGCGTCTTTCCCCTGAACACTACCACGCACAACCAGGCTAAACAGTGTCAAATACCAATGCTAAACATTCTCATCTTAATCCAGCTTAGATTGTAGGAGTCGATTCGATGACCGGCAACAGGTATTTCTCTGATTTAGCATCAGACTTTACCCTATGGGCCTGTATGCTATAATCTCGGTACAATACCCGTGAGGTTATGGCATGCCTTCTCAAACGACAGCAGCAGAAAAAATACTTCAGCGTTTCAAGGGCCTGCGCCAGCAGATGCAGGCGGGCGAGACGCCGCTCTTCACTATCCCCGCTATATGGGACGCCGGGCAGGAGACGCACAACAAAGCCTGTGATGTCATCGTGACTAACCAGCGCGTTTTTGGCTATATCCATGTGACTTTCCCACGCGAACGGCTCTTCCTCGATGCGCTGCCGCTCGCATCCATCCGCGCCGTCTCTCTGCGCCAGAAGGCGTTTGAGCCGGTGTTTCGTGAATTGGTCATCAGCGACAACAAGCGCAAAGTCTACATTCGCGCGCGCCGCCAGAAGATCGTCAGCTTGAATGAGGCGCTTCGTGCTGCTATCTCACAGCATGCCAGCACAGCGCACCCGTCTTATGATACCGCCGATACGTCGTCCGTAACAAGCCCACAGGTCCAGGCTCCCAGCACTCCTATCTATGGGAAACAGGAGATACGCGGCACTTTCGAGCGATCCCCTCTGGCTATCGTGCTGCTTTTCGTGGGCGGTCTGCTGCTGGAAATTGCCGGCGCGCTCATCTGGGCCATATCTCATAGCGCGCAGACCGGGCTGCCCCTGTGCGTTGCCGGCCTGGTCGCCGTAGTTACCTCCATCCTCGTTCTGAGACAGCGACGCATCTCGTAAATATCTTATACTACCCGCTTACACCACTGGTATCCACACCACTTGTGGCCGGTTGAAGGGCCGCCCACTGTTCCGCTAACTGCTTCTCATAGGCGTCAACGACGGGCAGAAACGGCCACAGGCGATGCGCGACACTATTTACCGCCAGCAGCACGCCAAAACGCTGCATCACAAACGCCACGGATGACTTGGTAGCCGGCGTCTGTTGCGCGCCGGGAACCGATTGCAGTGTGACCTGGATCATACATCCAGACGCGGGAACTGTTCCCAGTATCGGGTATTGCGAGATGCTCGGCTCGCCATTATGTGAAGTATCCGCGAAAGCCAGGTTATACATATCGCCCATAGCAGCATCACATACAGGCCCCCCGCTGAAGAGATAGGCGCTGTTACTGGCTACTGTCACTCCCCACTGGCGACCGTTCCAGGTGATATTCAATTGCATTTGCTGCTCATTTTGCTGGCCGCGAATAAAAGTGTTGGCCTGGTTGTCTGCCACTACTCGCCCATCCAGCGTACTAAACTGCCAGAGCAGATGCACTATCACAGAAACCTGCCACACGGATGGAGAGACAACAAGGTCAGGTATATAGAACTGGGAAGCATCACAGAATAAACGACAATCCTGGTTACCCGAACCACATAATCCTGCTATGCAAGGCGCGTTGGGCGAGATGTCGGTATCAAGTTGCAGGCGCAACGTCGCCTGTAGTGGCTGGCTGGCAGCCGCGAAACAAAGCACCGCGATATGCAAAAGGGTACAGGAACTTGAGTTCGACCCGGTTGTTGCTGCTGTCTGCGCGTACAACTCTCCAGTTCGCACCATTTCGCTGGATTGCTGGTTATCGAGCGCGGACTGCGCGGCCCGTATCAACGCGATGCGTTGATATGCCGGGAGCATGCTCAGATTCGACGAAAAAGTGAAGTATGAAGCGGTAGTACCCGCGATTGGCGGAGTATCAGGATGCTGGCAGGTATCAACACCCGATCCCGTCGGTACAGAAATGCTGCACTGCTGCGGCGGAAATGGGTTGGCGCGCCACAGCAGGGTATGCAGGCCCTCTTTCATACTGAACTGCGCGTATTGATCCTTATATGTTAAACTGACAATCTGTCCATCTACATACAGGTGCCCCCAGGGAGGATTACCATCCAGATTGTAATTGTAGGTCGTCTGTGCCACCGGCAGCGAGGCGGGCGTGAAGAGTTGCCTGATAGACACGGTACTCAACACGGTGAGCAGAATAGCCAGCGCCATGGCTCCAACGGTAGAGAGAGAGATTGCGCGTTTATGTTGACGAGCAAAGCGTACTGTTCGTTCCACTTTATGCCCAGAACCTCGTGAGCTACCAGGAACATTCGCATCGTCCAGATTTGTAATCTCAATATCAAGATCATTTTGTTGTAGTTCAGTATCGTTCTGGTCCATACAGTCCTTTTTGCGTACTTATCCGTTGATATTTTTCGCCAGCTGCTGCGTCAACTGTTGCTCGTAGGCATCAGCCAGCGGCAAATAGGGAAAGAGACGATGAGTCTGCGCGTTTGCGGCCAGCAGCACCCCAAAACGCTGCAATACATATGCCACCGCCGGTGAACTTTGCGCGAGTGTAGAAGGGAGAACACTATTCTGTTCGAGACCACCGGCTCCCACACAACCGGCTGCCGGAACATTGCCAGATCCATATTGCCATTGCAGGTTTAGCGGGTTGCCACTTGAGTCTACAGGCGGTTCTTGCAGCTCAACTATGTTATTGGCGGTAGCGCATATAGGATTGAGCGCGATGGATGAAGTCCCGCTCATGTTTACCGGTATAGCGACCTGCCATGCTTGATTACGCCAGGCGAGACGAATTTCCACGAGCGATTCATCCGCTGTTTCTTTGGTTGCGAAATCCCAGAGACTATTATCTGGCACATTCTGCTCCAGCGCCTGGCCATCCAGTGTCTGAAATGTCCAGAGGGGAAGCACGGGAGCCAGTACGTCCCATGTATCCGCCGCACCTGGCACACCAGCGTCAAGAGGGCAGAAAGCATAGCAACTCTGATACATGAAGGTACAACCAGTTTCTGGGCCAGAGCATGTTTCGTTGGGTAGCCCGCTCGTATCAAGCTCGAAGCGCAGTGTTGCGGATAACGGCTGTCCGGCGACAGCATAACAAAGCGGTTCTCCGGGTGCGGGTTTGCACGAACTATAAGAGGGGGTAAGCGCGTACAGTTCGCCTGTCTGCACTACTGTAACCGATTGCCGCTTGCTCAATACTGCCTGCACCGCGCTTATAAGCGCGGCACGTTGATTAACCGGCAACGTCGTCAATGAGTTTGTAAAGCTCACAATGGTGGCAAAGATATCAGGACCTACTTCCATAGTTGAACGGTCAGCGCAAGTATCGGCTAGATAGTTGGTCGGCACGGACAGAGAACAGCGCTGCGGCTGGAACGGCGCGGCGCTCCACACCAGCGTATGCCGCCCGCGCGATAACCGCAACGGCGCATCTGTGCCGGTGACGGGTAAGCTCACGATAGTATGTCCATCAATCGTGAGTTGGCCCCAGGGCGGGTCTGCCTGCACATAGAAGTAATCAACTCCCGGGTATAACGTCGCTATTGGCGCAGGAGTAGCACGCGTGAAGAGCCTGGCACTCAGCCCCCGCACAGAAGACGTGCTTATCAGTACGAGCAGGATAGCCAGCAGCAGCATAGCGACCGTCACGATAGCGAGTGGCCGTTTATGTCGCCGCGCGAAGAAATGCGTTCGCGCGACTAAGTGGGCAGAAACGGGCGTAGAGCCAGGGGATTCTGTCTCGTCCAGATCGGTAATCTCGACATTCAAGTCGTCGCGCTCTTCTCGCTCTTCTTGCTCTTTCACGGAAACTTCCAGCGTTCTCAGGCCATTGCTACGAACATGCTCAAGAAGATTATACACGTTTCTCTGAAAATACGCTGAAAATTTTTATAGAGGCTATCCACTTGCGGGAATAGCCGCTTTACGCTACACTGAGTGAACCATAAATCAGGGCTTTACGGTATATTTAAGTAAGTGTTGAGGATACGCTAATAAATGTCAGTCTCACCTACACCCGCTAATGCGACAGATGCAGCCTCTATTTCTTTAGATCAGGTAATTTCGAGTTTCAAACAAGCGGTTATTGACCGCTTTCAAATCATGGCGGCCAACCAGTTACGTAGCTATCAAGAGTATCTGGCTATTCCTGAAACCTCAGATATCCGCAGTGGCGATGAAGCGAATGCCGTTGACCAACAATTTACTCGTTCTATGCTCGAATGGCTTGGCTTCATTCCCTCAGACTGGACCTATAATCAACCTCAGACTGGCACAGGCAAGAAGTTAAACCGCCCTGATTATAGCATCAGGGGTTCGATAGGTACTGCCTTCATCGTCGAAGACAAGAATAGTTCAATAGATTTTAATGGCGAAGAACACCTTAAACAGATGCGCCGCTACTGTCTTGGTACGGCAGGCTATGCCGTCTGGTGCAATATGCGCAGGCTGCTGGCAGTGCGTTTTGTGCCGGAAAATACCCTCACCCATGAAACATTAGTTGACGTATCTATCGAAAAGCTATTCGGCCCACAGCCATTATTGACGGATGAAGATAACATTCAGGCTACTAACCTGGCCCTGTTCCAACTTCTCTTTAGCAAAGACCGCTTCACAAACTTCAAGACGCTGGCCGAAAAAATCGGCGTCGATGAACAGACATTTGAGCAGAGAGCAATTCCAATCGATACGCCACAGGCTATCGATAACTTCATTAATGGCAGCAGACAGACCCTCAATCATCTCAAGCTGGCTGCCCTATCGCAAATTCTGGAGGCGAGGTCGCGCAACAAAAACATCACTGATAGAGAAAATTATTTGCACCATGAGTGGATGGAGGCCGCACGCGACTTCACGCAGCGTATCAACTACGACATCATAAGCAAGCCGGTGTTCGATGCTATTGCACAGCTCACGCCCCGCGTTGGCGCATTAGCATCGGCAGAAATTTATGGCATCGGTAAGGTAGTTAAAGAGGCAAGTAGAAAGACAATGGGCTTATCCAGGTTTTCTACTACAATGCTACCTCTATTTGAAAACTGGCTTGATCGCGCATTACATATCAACAGCGCTCTGCTGAGACAGCAGTTTGATGCTGCCGACCCGTTCAGGGTTGTGCAGGCGTACCAGATTTGGAGCGAGCGACAGAGCGACCAGGAAGACGTAAAACCTGAAATTTTTGCCGAGCAAGTGGCTTATGTTTTCTTCGTGCGTCTGCTGCTGGTGCGTGTCTTAGAAGATAAGCGCATTATCACCCCGCGCCTGGCAAGCGATGGCGGGTTTCTCGAATGGAGTAGCTATATCGGGCGGCATTTCAAAGAACTGGATGGCATCGGCATCCTGAACGAAAACTTTACCAATATCCTGGCTCGCAAAGCCAGCAATTCTTATTTGCATTTCTTCCAGCAGGCAGTTTTTGATTGGTTCGATCCCGATGATTTTCTGCTCGTCGAAACACTCGAATTTTTATGTCGCTACAATTTCCACAACATCACAAGCGATATCATCGGCTTTACCTACGAGGCCTATATCGAACGCAATGCGCGCGACCGCAAGGGACATTTTCTTACTCGCCACGACGTTGTGGAATACATGCTCGATTTGCTGGACTATACAGGGCCGCAAATCATCGGGCGCAGTATTCTTGATCCCGCCAGCGGGAGCGGTAGTTTCCTGGTACACGCGGCAAGACGCTATCGTAGAGCATTAGTCACCTATTTTTGCAACTCGCGCGGCTTGCCCGATAGTGAAGATAGCCTGCAATCCGATCCAGAGCTACGAAAGGAGTTCGCCAGTCGCTATGTCCAGGACCTTACCACCTATTTCTCTGGTATGGAGCTGAATCCTTTCGCCTGCTATCTCGCGGAGATGAACTTGCTCATTCAAGCGTTGGATGACCTCTTCGTCTTACAACAGGCAGGTGAAATGCAGCCCATCGACCGCTTTCACATATACAATACCGATAGCCTGGATTTGCCCCGTGAAATTCTTGATCGCCCAGACTTAAATAAAGAGGCAAACCGTATCAGTGTCCCTGATCGACTCAGCAACAGATTGACCGATGACGCCTACCCACTCAAAGCCATGCTCGATTCCTTTGCCGATGGATTTGCTTATATCGTCTCCAATCCGCCTTATGTGAGCAGCAAACAAGAGGAACTGGATTCCGCGCGCTTTAGAAACGCTGAATTCTACAAAGTCATGCTTTCAGGCGATATGAATCTGTATCTGCTTTTCTTGCGGCTGGGTCAATACTACCTGGCCGATTTCGGGCAAATGATCTACATCGTACCGCTCACCATTTTTGGAGATAAGAGCGCCAGCGCCGCGCGCAAACAACTCAAGACAGCGCCCTTTAGCCCGTCAGTAGTGGTCAGGTTTTACCGTGGCGACATCCTGTTTCCGGGCGTCGATCAGGCTGTCGCCATTGTGCGAGTCAATCGCTCGCAGCCCAACTCCACAATACTGGTGAGCGGCGGAAATACCGTGCAAGAGGCAAGAGCCGCCCAGTTTAGCGTTCCAGTGGAGGACGTGATTGATGCCGTTCCACAAAACCACATCTGGCAGGGCAACTGGCTCGTTGCGCAGAGCTTAGAGAGTTTCGCTATATGGCAACATGTGAAAACAATAAGCGCTAATTTGACAAACCAGTTGGGAATATCTCTAGATGCAACATTTGATAGAAAACAGGGCGATATAAACGCCACTAATATGAATCCTCTACGCTTAGGTGATAATCAGGGTAGCTTTTCCGCTGGTCATGTTGCTATTTACAAAGGTGAGGATGTAAGGCCATTTTCACCCTTGCCAGTCTCGCCCTCTGATTGGGCCAAACCAGTACAAAACGACCCACAGTTACCAGGAGAAGCTCTCCATGCCTCCGAAATCTTAGAGCAACTCAAGCAAATTGTTGACAGCGAGAGAGGCATTGTTCTACGCGAGGTAGCTCGCTTGAATACAAGGGAGAGGCTCACAGCTACCTGGTTTGAAAGAGCCAGGGATAAACCTATCGCTTTCACACATGAAGTTTGGCGCATGATACTCAAGGATAACGCGACAGAAGAGCCTGGCAAAGCCTTACTTGCAATCATCCACAGCAATGTTGCGGCATATCTTGTCAATCTCTTTTCCACGAATAACCATGTAGGCAAGGACGACCTGGGACGTATGCCTATACCCGATCCCGATACTGTGCCCGTGACGCAACTGGCGAAGCTGGCGGATGAGATGCTGATCGAACGCGCCGCGCTGGAGAAAGATTTTGTGCTGAAGTATGGCGCAAAACTTCCCGAATTCGATGATGGCAACGTATATATCCCTCCCTCCACTTTCCTCGCCGCCACTCGTCTACCCAAACTGAGCATGGCGGCGCTAGTTGGACGAGGGGAAGTAAAAAACAATGGACATGTTACTGGACGTGTTAGAGCATTACGGGCCAGAAACCTGATTACCAGCTCGATAGACCCGAACAGGCCGCATGCAGCGGCATTTGCCCAGGTATTAGAGCTATTCTTGCATGAGCCAGGGCGGGAGAATGAGAGATGGAGCGAGGCGCAAAATTGGCAACTGCCGGATAGTATAGCCGCTAAAGCCTGGTTGGATAGCTACAATATGAGTAGCCAGCAGGCGCAGACGAGCTGGCATAAATTAATCTCTCTTCAGCAGCAGATAGACGCAGTGGTCGCTGATTGGTATGGCTTCGATGCCACTCAACGCAGCACAATTCACGAGGGGTTGCCCTGGGCCAGGCGGCGGCGAAACAATTCATAAGGGATGGACGCGTGTTAGCCAGCAACGTTGACACTCTCTTTTCTTGACAGGTACAATAAGATAGCCGAGAAATATACGAGGGACAGCCCTCTTTCTACTTTCGCTAAGATAAAGTTGAGGCAACAACATAATGAAAATCTACGTCTGTATCAAACAGATCCCGGACCCCAACACCGTTGTAAGTAAGCTCGACCCGGCCACCAGGCGGCTCGTGCGCAGCGGCGTTTCGCTGGTTCTCGATCCTGGC
>DATLSI010000010.1:0-20266 GCA_035534255.1 Ktedonobacteraceae bacterium
GCCCGCTGTGCTCGTAGTGTAGCATGGGAGGCGGGAAAAGGCAAGCTTTTTCGAGAGGCGGGATTTTGGGGGGAGAATTCGAGAGGGTTTTGGGCGCGTATTTGAGGAGAACTGGTCGTGAGACTGCGTGGGGAGCGGTGCGAGAGGCTACGCTCAGCGAGTGCATCACTGCGCCCCTCGCACGGATGAGCTAAGAATGCTTAAACCTGGTTGCTACGATGAAGTCACTAAGATCAAGCAAAAAATACCAGGCCGCTTAAAAGGCCACCTGGCAGAGATGTAGTAGGCTCTATTGCGGACGCATTGCAACTGCGTTATAATGCGTCCATACTTCAAGATCACAATGACAAGACCACAATGACGTGGCATGGTTCGATGTCGCGCCGAAAGGATCGTATTGAATCATGCGTTTTGTAGAAGATGACCGCGCAACCACAAGGGTTGCATCCGCGCCGCACGAGCGCGAACGGCTGGCAACCAGCGTCACTATAGCTGATATATGGGAAGCGCACAAGCTGCTCAAGCCGCTTTTGCATCACACGCTGCTCTCACCCTCGCGCACTTTGCGTGATCTGACCGGAGCGGATGTCTATTTGAAGGCTGAGAATATGCAGCGTTCCGGCTCTTTCAAGGTGCGCGGAGCCAGCTATAAGCTTTCACGTCTGAGCGCGCGCGAAGTCGAGTGCGGCGTGATCGCCGCCTCGGCAGGCAACCACGCTCAGGGCGTGGCTATTGCCGCGGCCCAGTATCATACTCCCTGCACCATTGTCATGCCCGAAACTGCTCCCCTGGCTAAAGTAATGGCTACCCAGGGCTATGGGGCCACCGTTGTACTGCATGGCTTTACCTACGATGACGCTTACCAGCGCTGCCTGGAATTACAGGAGCAGTCGGGCGCGACGTTTATTCACGCCTTCGATGACCCGGATGTAATCGCGGGGCAGGGAACGCTTGGGCTGGAAATGTTAAGCGATCTACCCGACGCGGATGCGCTGGTTGTGCCTATCGGCGGCGGCGGGTTGATGGCGGGTATCGCTATAGCGGCTCGCGCCCTGCGGCCCGACATCACCATCATCGGCGTGCAGGCGGAAGGCGCGGCAGGTTTTCGCGCCTCGCTTGACGCGGGAGAAGTATGTACACTGCCAGCCATAGCCACTATCGCCGATGGTATCGCGGTCAAGCGGCCCGGCGAGCTGACCTTCTCCATCATCCAGCGCCTGGTGGACGAGGTGGTCGTAGTCAACGACGAGTCGATTATCGGCGCGGTACTCTTCTTGATGGAACGCTGTAAAATGCTGGTCGAAGGCGCGGGCGCGGCAGGGGTCGCGGCCCTCTTGAGCGGCGCGATCAAATTGCCGGGCAAAAAGGTGCTGGTACCCTTGACAGGCGGCAATATCGATATCAACCTTGTCGGGCGTTTCATCGAGCATGGACTGGCGGAAGCCGGTCGCTACTTCGTGATCCACACGCGCCTCACCGACCGCCCCGGCGAACTCATGCGCCTGCTGGGCATCATCTCAGATATGCGCATCAACGTTATCGACGTGCGCCACCAGCGTATTTCCAGCCGCCTGCCCATCATGCAACGCGAAGAAACGCTGACCCTGGAGACGCGCGACCGCGCCCAGTGCGAAGAATTGCTACAACGCCTGCGCGCATCGGGCTATATCGTCGAAGAAGCACAGGCGCTGGAATAAACACGAACCAGGGTGGGGGCTTGTCCCCACCCTGGAATGGCTATCCGTGCGGCAATAGAGGCAAGATACGCTGCTTGAGTTGTTCGGATAGATGCTCAACCGGCAGGCTGGCATCGATCGACTGAAAGCCATATTCGTGTGTCATCAACTCGAACTGTTCGAGCAACAACGTCTGATAATTGACGAAGCTCTCGAAGAGGTCCTCGCCCAGCCGCATATCCATGCCCGATTCCCAGTAATCGAAACCGCCGCTTTGTAGCACGCGCGGGATCAGGTCGTCCAGGCCAACTTTCAGGTAAAAAATCGCGTCCGGTTTCAGTGCCAGGCCATAGATGGAGCGAATCCACTGCGGGTCTGCGCCGCGCACGATGGCGCGCGCCATCAATGAATAGATATAACGGTCGGTAAGCACAATAAAACCGGCGCGCAGCGCGGGCAAAATCCGGCTTTCAAAGCGGTCTACAAAGTCGGTGGCATAGAACAAATTCAGGGTAATGGAGCCGAGCGTGTGCCCTTCTTTGGCCTGTTTGAGACCCGCCCCGGCCAGCACCGAGCGTGTCATCTCCGTATCTACAACAGCATAGCCGCTGCTCTCCAGCCAGGGACGCAGCAGTTGTAACTGTGTCGAACGGCCCACGCCATCGGTGCCTTCGATGACTATCAGGCGTCCGGGCAGCAGTTCATCACGTTCTTTCAGGTGAATGGCGTCAATGCCATAAAATGCAAGTTCGGTCATAGGTTCCCTCTCTAACACGCTGGTCGCCGGAACACGCTCGACGCGTCTCTTCGTGGCTATAGCAAGTGTCATCGCGTGCTGCTACTCTGCGCATCGGTCAATGCTGGGCGCATCTCGCGCGCCAGCCCTGCCCAGGCTGTTTCTTTGGCCGATCCACGCATGCGACGCACGCCCTGCAAGTGGGGGCGAATAAGCTTGCGCATGCGGCGCTGCTGCTCAGGTATAGGCAATGTGGCGTCCATGACCGTCAGGCCAAACTCATCAATCATCTTCTCGTACTCTTTCACAATGCGTTGCTGGAATAGCTTGAAGCTTTCATAGGGATCGCTGCTCAGCCCTAAATCCATGCCGGCTTCGTAATATTTGAGTTCGTTGCGGCCAGTCAGGATGCGGCTGAGCGAAACTTCGAGCGGCACGCGATAATAGAAAGCCACCGTTGGCTTAACAGCAAACTGGTACAACTCGCGCACCCAGCGGCGATCAACGTTGCGCGCTACGTCACGCGCGAAGGCAGTATAAATGTAGCGATCAGCCAGCACAATCGCGCCAGCTTTGAGCGGCGGAATGATATCGTGTTCCGTGCGGTCGGCAAAGTCGGTCGAGTGGATCAGACTAAAGGTGGTGGGCGTTAAGAGTTGCTTTTTCTTCCCTTTGCTGGTCGTCTTCTTGACCAGCGGCGACGAGTTCCACTCGCTGAAGAAAACAGTATACCCTTCGCTAATGAGCCACTGGCGCAGCAGCGCGATCTGTGTGCTCTTGCCGGAACCATCGACTCCCTCAACTACAAAGAGCCGCCCCGGATAGCTGTGTGATCCATAGGTTTCCATAGGAAATTCCTTCCACTCAATAGGGAGATGGGAAAGATGTAATATATCGATTATCATGAACTTATGCGATGTTGTCAAGGTTATAAGTGCGAATGGCACTCTTTTACACTTAACACGTGGCCCATAGGATAAGTATATACTACTTCCGTATCAATTATCTTCTCTGCTGTATTTCATGCCTTGCCAGCGGGGTAATACAAACTTGCCAGGAAGAAGAGATAAGATATAATATGAAGCAGAAAGAGCAGGTGCAATATCGGCCAGATTTTACATGTCAACATCCCGACGCCTGGCGGCTATCTGGAAGGCATACTCAAGCCTGAAGAAGAAGGCGTTGAACCGGAGTACGCGGCGCTTGTCTGCCATCCACACCCGCTGGGTGGTGGAACCATGCATAATAAAGTGGTGTTCAAGGTGGCGCAGACCTTGCAGACGCTGGGCATGCCCGCGCTGCGTTTCAACTTCCGTGGCGTGGGACACAGCACCGGCACTTACGACGAGGGGCGCGGCGAGATGGATGATACGCGCTACGCGCTGGAATTTTTGAGCCGCCGCTATCCCGGCTTGCCCGTCATTATCGCCGGTTTTTCATTTGGCTCCTGGGTTGGATTGCGTGTGGCCGCGTCAGATGATCGCGCGCAGGCGATGATTGGCCTGGGAGTTCCGGCCCGCATGTTCGATGGCGACTATCTCAAGGACTGCCACAAACCCAAGCTGGTTATCCAGGGAACCAATGACGAACTGGCTCCCTATGAACTCACAGCGCACTGGTTCGAGCAGCTACCTGCCCCCAAAAGCCTGGTTGCAGTGCAGGGCGCGGATCACTTCTTCCAGGAACGTCTTGATGAAGTGCAAGCGATTATCACCACCTTCGTGCAAGATATTCTGCAATAGCCGGTGATATCTTATGGTACAATTGATACAGCCTGATACACCAGACATCTACCTGCTCATAGGACATCCAGCAGTGGAACGCGGGCATCGCGCGGCAGGCGGCGCGCTATGGCGTTACGCTGGTAGACCTCTTCAGTCATGGCAGCGAGATTACCGCGCACCCCGAATACATCAGCGGCGATGGCTTCCATCCCAGCCCGGCAGGCTACGCGCAACTGGCCGACCTGTTCTGGCAGGCGGTCACGGCGTGGCCATAACTTCGCGCCGCAAACCCCGTATGGCAGGTAAACACAGGCAGGCACAGCCCACCAGAACGCATAACAGCGCCGGAATGCCGATCACCAGGGGCGCGGCCATCACACCCAGCAAGAGACCGCCAAGCGCGCCGCCAAGCGGATAGCCCGCCACGTTGAGCGCGCCGCGCGCGCCGAAGACCTGCCCGCGCAATCGCCCCGGCACAAGGCGCTGCATGAGCGATTGCTCCACCACGTAATAGGGCGCGGCAGCCAATCCCGCCAGCCCCATCACCAGCAGAGCCAACGGAAGCGCGCGCACCAGCATCAATGGGGCGAGTAATGCACCACTGCATAAAAGAATAAGCGCGAGCGTTATACCCTGCCGGTTACCTCCTATGTCGCGCCTGCTGAGCAACGCGAGCGCGAGCAGCGAACCCGCGCCAAAGGCCGACATCAACAGTCCGTAGCCTGCTGGACCCGCGTGAAGCGCGCGCTGGCTGTAAACGGGGATAACCACTTCCGTCAGGCCCTGCGCGAAGAGAAAGAGCAGGGTCAGCAGGCTCAGAAAGCCAGCCGCTCTTATGCTGAAGATGCTGCCGAAGCCGAGCAGGGTTTTGCGGCCGCTGGCCTGTGCTTCGACTTGCGTGGCGTGCTGAATACCAGGAATTGCGAGCGCCATCGTTCCCATAAACAGGAAGGTGGCAGCGTCGATGATAAGTACCGAGGGCGCGTTGATAAAGAACACCAGGAAGCCCGCGAACGCCGGTCCCACCAGCGTCGCGGCGTCCCAACTGATCGAGGTCAGGGCATTGGCGCGTTCCAGTTCCTTCCACGCAACAAGCCGCGGAACAACGACGCGCACGCCCACTTCAGTCGCCGGTGAGAGCATTCCGGCACACAGCGCAAGGCCATAGACCATCCACAGGTGCAACGCACCACTCCAGTACAACAGGGGGATGGCGGCAATGATGCACGCGCGCCCAAAGTTGTCTATGCTCATGATGAGACGCGGCTGGTAACGATCAAGCAGTTTTCCCATCAAGGGGCTGCTCACAATGGTAGGCAACTGGAAGCACAACACGAGCAGGCCAATGGCGATGCCTGAACCGGTCAATTGCAGCACAAACCAGGTCAACGCGACGATGGTGAACTGGTCGCCCATACGCGAGATGGTCAATCCCGACCAGAGGCGACGAAAAGCGGGATGCCTGAGCGGCGATTTGTTCTCACTGCTGGATGACGGGGCGTCAGCATGCGCTCTACGCTGCTGTGCCGCTTCGCGCAGCAATGCTTCTCTGCGCTGTCGTGCCAGGTATGCGCTGAAATGAGGATGCATGGTCAATCTCCTCTCAGAAATGCCATCTTGTTCAAGAGACACGTTGATTGACCATCCGGCTATCCATGCTATAGAATAGGAACAGCCAGGCGGATATCAACCGTATGGTAAAGGGTAGGGCGTGTGTAATCTCTGCCAGGAGTGGACACGCTCTACTAGCTTATTTGAGATAGTTACTTAATAATTCTCCCAGACTATCTATCACATCCGGGCGCAGGCTGTAGCGTTTATCGCTCAACCGCATGCGCACCAGGCCAGCCGAGCGCAGCGTAATCAGGTGATGATGCATGGTCGTTTTAGCCACGCCAAAGTCATCCGCCACCTCTTGCAACGTGTAACTGCCGCTTGAAAGCTTCTTGAGAATGCGCAGGCGGCGCTCATCGGCCAGCGCCTTGGCGAGACGCAACAGGCGCACTGGCGGGGCGTTATTGCCTGCCACGACACTCTCATCAGCGACAGGATAATAGAAAAGGCGCGTATCGTAATGCTCCGCGTCCGAGTTGTAAGGTCGCAGGATATACGAAGGGACGAGGATAATGCGCCGGATACCCGGCTCTGGCACGTATTCCCAGCCGGTACATGTCTCGATCAATTGCTCCGGCGACATCGTAGACTTCAAAGCGCGTTTGGCTTCGGCATCCCGCTCCAGGATGGGTAAGATGGTTGACTCCTGCTCGCGAAAAACCTCGTCGTACCAGCGTTGTAAGATATCGAGCAACATGTTTTTCGTGGCCGTCATGTCCAACGCCAGCAGCCAGTGCAGCGTTTTGTGCCAGTCGGCATCATCTGGAAACGAGGTCTTGAGCAACGTCTTCTGCGCCTCGCTGTCTCCCTGCGCCGCCGCGTAGATGATTTCGGGCGGTGTCACCCGGCGGTGCTCGCGCACGTAATAACCCAGCAAATGCAGCCGCAATTCAAGCGCGTCAGTAGTTTCCAGGTAAGCGATAAAGGTAGGTACATCTCTTGGGGCCGGACAATTATATGCCAGGCTGAGCACATGCTCCCAGACCTGGTTGGTGTGAAAACTGAACTGCTCGATGCTGGCCAGTAGATCGGGCGCGGCACTGGCTCGAATATCATCAAACCATGCCTTACCAACATCATACGTCACATTGCCATCGTAATCACCGTAGACGCACAGGCTCAATAAGAACTCGTAGGCCGGGCTGGTCTCGATTTCAACTGTCATAGATTGTCTTCGCAGCGGTACATTTTGCGCGGCCATGATCTATCCTCGACAGGCGATTCGATTAATCTCATACGGTACGAAAAATCTCGTATGCTACGAGTATAATCGGATGATGTGGGTCTGTCAAGTCCGCGCAAATACCAGGGCGACCCTCGCGGTCGCCCTGGTAATACTTCACAGATGCCACAAATAAGAACATCTACCGTTGTAGCAGCCGTGCAATTGGATTATAATGATGCCATATTCAAAATGAGGAGACGAACAATGAGCGACCGTGTGGGTCAGCAAATAGGGAACTATCGCCTGGAGCGACTTCTGGGCAGTGGAGGCTTCGCGGAAGTGTACCTGGGCAAGCAGGTATTTCTTGATAGCCTTGCTGCCATTAAGTTGTTGCATGCAAATCTGGCACATGGAGATATCGAGGCATTCCGTTCCGAGGCGCGCACGCTCGTTCGTCTCATTCATCCAAACATTGTGCGCATTCTGGACTTCGGGTTGGAAGATACGACCCCTTTCCTTGTGATGGATTACGCTCCCAATGGAACGTTGCGCCAGCGTTATCAGCGCGGACAACGCCTGCCTCTTGCTACCGTCGTCGAGTATGTGAACCAGGTCGCGGGCGCGTTACAGTACGCGCACGATCTGAAGGTCATCCATCGTGATATCAAACCAGAGAATATGCTGCTGGGACGACGTGAGGAGATCTTACTCAGCGATTTTGGTATCGCGATTGTCGCGCAGAGTACGCAGATTCAACTCACGCAGGAAACAATCGGCACGATTGCCTATATGGCACCCGAACAAATTCAAGCGCATCCCCGTCCCGCCAGCGATCAGTACTCGCTGGGCATTGTGGCCTATGAATGGTTGAGCGGCTACCCGCCGTTTTCGGGTTCATTTACCGAGATGGCAGTCAAGCACATCATGGTACCCCCGCCTTCACTGCGCGAAAGAGTTCCTACTATTTCACCTGACGTTGAACAGGTCATACTCACCGCCATCAACAAAGATCCCGCGCAGCGTTTCGGCAGCGTGCGCGCTTTTGCCAATGCCCTGCAACAGGCGAGTAAGGGGTCTCAGGTGGAGCTTCCGGTCTCTGCTCAGCCCTCCCAGCAACCGATTGTGCTCTCCTCGCCTGTGACACCAATTTTGCCTTTACTGCCGCCAGATGCAGAGCAGCCATCTCAGGCTCCTCAATTACCCGCTGAGCTAATGAATGCTCCCACCCTCTTGAATACGTCTCTCGCGCCGGATGCAGAAGTAAAACAGGCAGCGCAACAAGCGTCGGCAATAAATACGCCGCCCAATGCGCCATACGCGCCTACAATTTTGACACCGCCCAATCAACATTACAACGCGATCACGCCTCCACCACAGGTTCCCATGCAGCGCCAGCCAAAACCTGAACCCGAAAGCAGGGGCATATCGCGCCGCGCGGCATTGGTAGCGGGTCTATCAGCCGTGGGTGTCCTGGCGGTCGGTGGCATTGTCCTGGAAGTTGTATCGCACTCTTCTCACACACCTATCGTCAATACAACCGGCCAGACACCAACGACAAAAAAGACGACGACCACCACTTCACCGACTACTTCGACAACACAAACCATTCCCGGACTGCTTGAAATGGATACCTTTCACCGTCCAAATCAGACGTTCTGGGGAACCGCTTCTAATGGGCATATCTGGGGTGGCGATGCAGGTAATTCGAGCGATTTTTCAATCTTCAACCAGATGGGTCAGGCGCACCGCACAGCGAACGGACATAACCTCTATACCGCCGTGTTGGGAACAGCGCGTACCGATTTCGAGGTAGTAGCAACCGCTATGCTCGATAGCTTCAATAATTCTCATATCGGCGTCCTGCTGCGCTATCACGACGACAATAACTATTATAAAGTCTACGCCGATGGTACACATTTGAACATGATTAGAAGGCTGGGAGGCAATAATACAACCCTCCATCAGTCCATCGCTTTCCCGGCTCAGACAAACACGCTTTACACCATCCGCTACCAGGTGATTGGCACAACACTGCGCGCGAAGATCTGGCAAGCTTCCAACACAGAACCGGCCAACTGGCTGATGACGGCAAACGACAATACATTCCAGGCTGGCCAGGGCGGTTTGCGCCCCCAGTTGAACCAGAACGTGACCTTGCAAGTTACCATGTTCCAGGAGCTAGTAGCAACCAGCTAGCGCACCATCAATCTTAGTGTGCCGGGTCAGCATTTACCTTTTCTCAATCACCACAAATTGCGCCTCCTTTGCTCCCGTGTACTCGGATTCGGGGCGAATCAGGCGGTTGTTATTGATCTGTTCCAGAATGTGAGCGGTCCAGCCAACTACGCGGCTCGCGGCGAAGGTGGGCGTGAAGAAATCACCGGGCAGTCCAACCGATGCCAGCACAACGGCTGAATAGAACTCGACGTTGGTGTAGAGATGACGACCGGGCTTCTGTTCCTCGAGCAGAGCCAGCGCCAGTTCTTCCACGCGCCGCGCCAGCGTGAATGCTTGCGGATCGGCCAGACGCGCTATCTCGCGCAGCTCGTCAGCGCGTGGGTCTTCCGCCTTATAGACGCGATGCCCGAAACCCATCAAGCGATCCCCACGAGCCAGCGCCTCGCGCAGCCAGCCTTCCGCGCGTTCCCGCGTCCCGATGGCCAGCAGCATATCCTGTACTTTCGATGGCGCGCCGCCGTGCAGCGGCCCTTTGAGCGCGCCAAGAGCTGCCACGACAGCCGAGGCGATATCGGACTCAGTGCTGGCTACTACACGCGCCGTAAAGGTTGAAGCGTTCATGCCATGATCGGCTAGCATCACGAGATAAGCATTCAACGCCCTGACGTGCTCTTCTACAGGTAACTGACCGGATAGAAGGTAGAGATAGTTAGCCGCGTAATCCAGTTCTGGCCTTGGTTCCAGCGGCTCTAAACCGTTGCACAGGCGATGGAACGCCGCCAGCATAAGCGGGAAACGCGCCGTCAACGCTATGGCCTGCTCAAGCGTAGGTTTGCCTTTGACGCTTGCCGCACCCCAGGCCGAAACAGCAGTGCGCAGCGCGTCCATCGGTTCGGTCGTCGCGGGTAACGCGCTCAAGACCTGCAAAACAACCTGCGGCATAGTGCGCTCCGCTCGCAAGCGTTCTTTCAAGGCCGCCAGTTCTGTGCTGCCAGGCAAATGTCCAAACCACATAAGATGCGCGATTTCCTCGAACGTCGCGGCGCGCGCCAGATCATGTATGTCATAGCCGCGATAAATAAGCCGTCCACGCGTTCCTTCAACCTTGCTTAACGCGGTCCTGGCCGCCACGACTCCTTCTAATCCACCACGCTGCGCCGGAGTTGCTGCCTGCTGTGTCATCTTTTTTAGCTCCTTTTTGCCGTCTAACCGATTAACAAGCTTCGTAATTGCCTGCGCTCCTGTAAAAGTATTACCATGAAATTCCATGAAAGTCAATATAGATTGATATAATTCTAAGTAACTGTATTTATATTGATATCAGCCGGTGAACATCCAGAAGTGTTGACAAAGCGGGTTGTACTCTCTATCATTAAAATAGAATATTTCGTAAAAAATCATCTGGGTGAAGAAGGCAAACGATGATCGAGTTAGAAGGCGAAAGATACCTGGACGGGGATGAGGCCAGCAGTTTACTGGGGGTCAAGATGTCCACGCTTTACGCGTATGTGAGCCGCGGCATCCTGAAAAGTTATAAACAGGGTATCAAACGCCAGCGTCTCTATAAACAGGCCGAGTTGGAGGCTCTCCTGCGCCTGCGTCCTGGCGATACGCCCTCACCCGTCAATGTTGCCAGGGCAGCAGGAGAAGATGAGCCTGCCACGAAGAAAAAGCTTACCGACATACCTCTGGCCGAGGACTGGGTGCCATATACCTGATTACCTGATCTGCCTGAACTGACTCGCGTGCAGGATACTGAATGCAAGAGAAAACGATAGAGACGCTGGCGATCGCCAGCGCCGCCGGAGGCTTCAAAGGCGTCTTCGCGCATGGCGTGTTGAGCGCGCTTGAAGCAGCCGGTATACGCGCCGGAGCGTATGCTGCGACCTCGTCGGCGGTCTTTCCCTCGATTTCCGCTGCCATCAGGCAGGCCAATGAGATTGCCCTGAAATACTGGCGCGTGGCCCTCAAGACGCTTGAGCAGCCCGGCAAGGGCATGAGCGAGTCTGTGCTTGAGAGCCTCGCCGCGTCGGGGCATATCCTGCGCAACCAGCCATTTCTGCCTGGCATGCCGCGCATTGTGATAGCCACCAGTGCCGTGATTAGCGCTGAGGGCGCGACACTAACACAGGGCGATGGTGCCAGAAAATTGGGCCGTCGCCTGTTGATCCAGGCAGCGCGCGGCGACCGCAGTTGGGCGGACCACCACCTGCAAGCTTACCTGTTCGATACCGCCGCCGGTGACGCGGAACATCGTCTCACGAGCACCAATATGGATGAAGTGATCTACGCGTCCACGCGCATGCTGCACGCCTGGAGCATGGCGGCCTCGGTAGCCGGTCGCCCCTTTATTGATGGCTATTATACCTGCGCCTGCCCCGCTATCGAAATGGCGCAGCGCGGCTACCGCGAGATCATCGCCATTGCCAATGAGCCAGGCGTCTTGTATCATGACATCTTCCAGAGCGAGGTTATCCCTGACAACTGGCAGGGTATTCCCATCCATATTATCCGTCCGCAGATTGACCCTGCCACAATGGGCGCGGGCTTCACAGATGTAACTGATGAGGGGCTAGTAGCTGGCTACAATCACGGATTGGAAATTGGTCGGGAGTTTGCGGTGCATTGGACAGGCATGGAGAGAAAAAAATAGACGCCCCGAAACCGGGGCATCTAAAAGTAACACTATGTTTATAACATTTTGGTGCCCAAAAGTCAAGCTTTTTGGGGTTGAAATTTTCTACTCATATCTTTCCCAGCCTGTGCAAGAGCTTACCATAGGCCACTGGCCCGCGCCGGAAACTGCTCAGGCGGAAAAATTCGTCAGGAGCGTGGATCTGTTCATCCATGAGGCCAAAGCCAAAAATCACCGTGTAGGCTCCCAGAACGCTGTAGAATAGCTCGCAGACAGGAATGCTCCCACCTAAACGCACATAGTAAGGTGCTTTGCCATATACCTCTGTGAGCACTTCTTCGGCAATCTGATTGCCCCAGTGATCGACGGGTATCAGGTAGGGCCTGGCCGCGCCGGGAAGTGAGCGTACCGTTGCCCGCACTCCAGGCGGCGTGTGTTGCTCGACATGCCTGCTGATAAGCGCAACAATGTTGGCTGGTTCCTGGTTGGCTACCAGTCGGCAGGTAATCTTGGCATGTGCCTCATTGGGCAGCACCGTCTTGATACCCTCACCCTGAAAACCGCCCCAGATGCCATTTACCTCCAGCGTAGGCCGTGCCGAAAGATGCTCCTGAGGCGTGTAGCCGGGTTCAGAGACGAGGGCATCGACGCCGATTGCCTCCATATACGCTTTTTCGTCGAACGGGACGGCAGCGATAGCCGCGCGATCCTCCACGCTGAGCGGCAGGACCGCGTCGTAGAAGCCCTCGATTAGAATCTTGCCCTCTGGACTGCGCATCGAGTCAAGAATACGTGTCAAAGCATGGATGGGATTGGCAACAGCGCCGCCATACATACCTGAATGCAAATCGCTCCTGGCTCCGCGCACGTCGATCTGCACACCGGCGAGGCCCTTGCAGGCAATCAGCAACTCTGGTTGATCCTCACCGTGCTGTCCCCCGTCCGCGCTGAGCACGAGGTCGCAAGTCAGCAGGTCGCGCTGGTTCGCAATGAGGCCCGGTAACTGCGGGCTGCCGATTTCCTCCTGTCCCTCCAGAAAAAACTTCAGGTTGATGGGTAATGCTCCCTCTTCCTTTAGCAGTGCTTCAACGGCCAGGATAGGAATGAACATATTGCCCTTATCGTCCGACGCGCCGCGCGCGTACACGCGGTCGTCGCGCACCTGCGGGCTAAAGGGCGGGCTGGTCCACAGGTTCAACGGGTCGGCTGGCTGCGTATCAAAGTGACCGTAGATCATCACCGTTGGTTTGCCAGGAGCGTGCAGCCAGTCCCCGTAGACAACAGGATGTCCACCCGTCGGCAAAATTTGCACATTCTCCATACCGGCAACCGTGAGGCGATTGGCGACCCAACGCGCCGCCTGTTGCACATCGCCCGCGTGCTCAGGCAGCGCCGAAATACTGGGAATGCTGAGGAATTGCAGCAGCTCATCCTGGTAACGCTGTTGCTGTTCTGCGAGATACGTTTCCCATGTCATAAAATACTACTCTCCATTTCTGTTCAGGACATCTTTCCTGTCAATAAATCATCTTCCCGCCGCGAAATACACCATCCAACTACCGCCGTTCCAGCTTGCTTGCAGGTAGTAACAACCTGCCCGCGCTATGTAAAGGTTAATGGGCAGCATGCCCCATTGCTGGTCACCGGTGGTGTGGTTGGAGAGGCTGCTATTGACGGGATTGACTACGATATTCAGCATCATGGAAGTGTCATGCGGATACATGCCAAACCACAAAGGTAAGGTGCTGCCAACGACCCCGCCTTGTAGTGTAACAGGGCCGTCAAAATTCGTTTCGCCAACGAGCGTGAGTTGCTGGTACCAGCCAGATTGCGGCTGTTGAGCGCGTATCAAGTGATTCAGGGTAGCCCGCGGCCCGGAGAAACCTGTTACCCACATCGGTTCACCGCCTACACCCGCCGGATACAATGGCGCGTCAAAATTCTGGGTCAGCGTATTGTGCAGGCAGTTCCGCGGCGCGGCGTCCAATGTAGCTGAGACTGGGACGACGGGCGGAGTACTCGCGGCCCAGATAATCACTTTATTCGCGTCATATCCCGGCACGATATAGCGGGGGTCAACCTGCTGTGATGCTTGAGGAGCAGGCACGCGTGTAGACTGCGCGAAAATGCCCGAAAAGTTCCTTTGGAGCAAAGGAAGATAGCCAGGCAATAGCACGAAGAGCAGGCATAAGATGATAGCGGTTGTTCCTGCCTGCCAGAGTCGCGAGCGCAGGCTGGGACGAGACGCCAGCACGCGCAGAAATGCCGGAACGCGGTGCCCACTGTTCGTGCCGGGCAAATCGCTGATCTCTAATTCATTCTCATTCTGTTCTGGTTCGATCATGCTCCAAATCTTTCGATCAGTAGGGACACTCCTCCTGTTTACAGGGCAAAGCTCGCGGGGATAACGGGTGTTTCATCCATTGGGGCCGCGTATCCTGCTACTAATTGCTTCCAGGTTTCTTCGCCGCCAACCTGGTAAATAATCACTCCTGCTAGCTTTGGCGCGATTTGATTGTCGCCTACAAACAGGATGGTCACAGCATGGCCAGATTGCCGCACGCGCGCCAGCGCATCCAGTAGAGGATCGCTGATGGCGCTGGTAATAACCACTACTGTTGCTCCGGCTGGTAAACGCCCGCGTTCAGCTTGCAACAGATCTTCTATAGGGCTGCCGAAATACGATTGAATACGCGCCAGTATTTCCATAACACGCTTGCGCTGCTCCTCATTGCTGGATGGAGACAGGTGAATGCGGCGGCGTTTCAGTTGTTCGGCGACGATGCTTTCGACGCTTGCGCTTTGCTCTGCCGACCCGTCCTCGTCGTTGGGCAAAACCATGCCCAGTTCCGGCATATACATGGTGGTGTTGGCGTATAGGCCAACCGCCAGCCCTTGATCGAGCGCCCAGTTCGCTACCGAGGCCGCGACGCATATCTCCAGTTCCTGGATTTCTGGATGGATACCATACCATATGTCCAGTTGCGTGGCTACGTTCAGGAAGATCACCAGGGTATAGGTGGTGGTTGGCTGGTACAGCTTGCTCTGCATCGTCATGGCACGCGCCGTGGCTTTCCAGTGAACGCGCCGCATGTCGTCACCATACATATAGTCGCGCACTCCGACGACACGCGCAGGGTCTTCCAGCGTGCGCCGGGGCGCGTTATAATCTCCAAATGGATGACGCGCGGGCAGGCTAAAACGGGTGAGCGGCACAACCAGGGGGTAGACTAGCAGATACTGGCGGTTATTAAGCGCTTCCTGGCGGCTTTGAAAGCCGAATACATCACCGCTGCGCAAGGTTGTCGGACCGAATGCATGCACACCGCGCGCGGTACAATGGATGCTGTAACGGCGTGTGACACGCTCATACCAGCGCAAGCTAAACAGACTTTCAAGGATTACAGAGTTGTTACTCGCGCTTATGCGCAAATTGCGCCCTTTAAAGATCAGGCTGCGCGGAACAATTTCTTCGATCTCCAACCACGGCAGAGGCAGCAGCTTGGCGTTCTCAATCGAGAGCGATAAGGTGATCTCTTCGCCAAACAACGCGCGCTTTTCGCTCAACTCGCGCGTATAACGCACATCTCGCATGCAATACTTCGCCCAGACATCAGCCGCCAGCAAAATGAAGAGCACAAGCAGCCCCAAAAGCAGCAGCAAAGCCTGGTGAAAAAGCAAACTCACCAGTATTAATGCTATAGTCGTGTAATACCACCGTTTGTTCATAGCTTAACCGTAGTAGGGTAGGGGCGACCCTTGCGGTCGCCCTGGTCGCTGGCAGGTGTTGCGGTCGCCCTGGCAGGCACGTTTGTTCATAGCTCGACCGGTACCGCGACACTATGCACGACATCTTCAATGATCTGTTCCATGACTTGCCCGTGCAGGCGTGTCTGGCTGGTCGCGATCATGCGATGAGAGAGCACCGGGCGCGCGAGCCGCTTGATATCGTCAGGTATGACGTAAGATCGCCCATGGATGGCTGCGTAGGCCTGGGACGCGCGGTACAGTGCTAGAGTGCCGCGCGGGCTGACACCCAACTCGACGCCGTTGTGACGGCGCGTGGCGCGCACGAGTTCAACCATGTAACTTTCGAGTGTGGGTTCCACGCGCACGCGGCGAATCATGCCTTGCAGCGCGCGCAGCCGTTCCGCCGCCAGCACGGGCTGCAAATTTTCGAGCGGCTGTTGTTCTCTGAAGCGCTGTAAGATCAGGCGTTCCTCGGTCTGACTGGGATAGTCAAGGCGCAGGCGCATCAGGAAACGGTCAAGCTGCGCTTCCGGCAAGGGAAAGGTGCCTTCCAGCTCGACAGGATTCTGGGTGGCGATCACGATAAACGGGCGCGGCAATTGAATGCTTTCGCGCTCGACCGTAATCTGTCGTTCTTCCATCGCCTCTAAGAGCGCGGACTGCGTGCGCGGCGTGGCGCGGTTAATCTCGTCGGCCAGCACGATCTGTGCCAGCAGGGGGCCGGGGCGAAATTCAAAATCGCCCATCTTCTGGTTATAAAAGGTAATACCTGTAATGTCGGAGGGCAGCAGGTCGGGTGTAAATTGAATGCGTTGAAATGAGCAACCGAGCGATTTTGCCAGTGATTTAGCCAGCGTCGTTTTGCCTATTCCCGGCACATCTTCAAAAAGCACATGGCCTTCACACAGCAAGGCCACCATCAGCATATCAATGACTTCTTCTTTGCCGACGATCACCTGGCTAGTGTTCTGGCGTACAGCGCGCGCGGCTTCCTGAACCTGGCGAATTTCATCGGTTTGCGTCATGTGCTGTCCTCTGTCGCGCGGTGGAAATATTAAACCTCTGATAGCATCCTTGCTGAATTATACACACATTTCGCCCGGTCTGTCACGCGGCTTGCGGATGCTGTGCGCGCTAGAACGCGATATTACCCCGTTGGCGGGAGACCACCCGTTACTATTTGAATTGTCACCTGGTTCGAGTTGACCGTTTGCCCATTTTGATCATTCGCCTGTGCCGTTACCACAGCCTGGGTGTTTTTGCGTCCGTTGCCAAAAGCATAGACAAACCAGGAGAAGGTGGCATTACCATTGCCATCGGTTGTTTGCGCGATCTGACGGTTGCCCAATGCCTGGTTGTAGCGTATTTGCAAGTAAACTCTTATTCCCGGCTGATTGGTGGAGACCGTGACGCTCGCTCTGCTACCATTAGGCACACTGGACGTATAGTTGACGATCTGGACAGTAAGCCCGCCAGATTGGCCGGTTCCCGTCGCCGCGGGACCTAAAGAGGGCGTACTTTGCGTAGTCGGCTGGCTGCTCTGGCTGCTTCCCTGGCCGCCAGTAGGCTTAGGGAAGGTAGGTTGCAAGTCAACTGTGCCGGTTGGAGCAGCCTTCGCGGACGGACTCTGTGGATAGCTCGTGTTAGAGAGAGTTTGGCCAGACAAAGAGGCGCTCGCCAGCGATAGAAATATCGCTCCCGCCACTATCATCATGACTACAGCGATCATGAAGACTTTGTAAGCCGGGTCCTTACGCCAGTACCACGCGAGCTTAGGCAGTAGCTTCTTAGGAGTAGGCGGCGTTTGCTGGCGAATGAGCTTGCCAGGATAGATCTGCGCTCTATGATCATCGCTTACTATACCCGGTTCTTCAGCGGGCGCAGGCAGCACCAGTTTCTCTTCGGTTTGAACCGATGAGCCTGTATCTGGATGATACAGCATCGATATACTCCTCCCGTTATTGACTTATTCCACGTGTACATGCTTCTTTGTATTGCATTATGTTCAGTATTATACACAATTGTCTATCTAGTGTTCAATCCGGTAGGAGGTTTGGCGGATCCAAATACGTAAAACGAATGGAGGGCGGTCTTTCTTGCTGATTGAATAAGAGTTTTTTACTTGCAACGGGCATCTGTGTTGAAATACCCCGTCTTTCCTGCTACATCCATTACAAAATAGAGCAGCGAAACAAAAGTGGGAAATGGTCACGGCTTGCAAGCCAAAAAGAACTAAGATTATCCCGTTGATTACGCCGCTCTATTTAGTTCCACAAAAAAATCTTCTATATCTTTCTTTGAACGAAGCCGGATAATTTGTTTGGAATTATAGCCACGTAACATTTGCGTTAGCTTTTTCCGTCCAAGAAGTGGAAAGATGAACAATTTCAACATACGACGCACTGTTAGTCTATCTATACATCCCTCCGGTATATCTCGACGAGGATAACTATCATACATAAAATGGCGCTTTATTATCCGCAGAAGACACGCCAAGATAGGGGGATCCAAAAAAACTATGGTGTCTGCCGCGTCTAGTCGTGGTTCGGATGAACGAAGATAATATCCCTCGATAATCCATTGCTTTTCCTGCACGAGCTTCTGTAGAATATCTATTCTAGATTCTTTGTCTATCGGTTTCCACCCACGTTTCCAGAAAATGCGGTCCAGATGATAGACTTTAATCTTGAGCTTGCGGTATATTTGTTTTGCAAGTGTTGATTTGCCAGCGCCCGGTGATCCAATAACGACAATCTTTTCCATCAATAACCTCGTACTGTATAATATAACATTACACAAGAAAGGCAAAAATGAGAACAGAATTTAATACACCCATCTCTTTTCTATCTACTTCAAAGGATTATAGTCGTAAGTAAGGGCGACATGTAGATGATTAATAGCCAGATTTGTTCGCGAATGTCTAAAGCCTCCTTGCAGAATTTCGCGGTATGAGGAAAGGGATAGAATCCTTGAGGAGGTAACTGAAATTTTTGTTGGAAAGCTATTCAAGAACAGAACAAGTCTTAACAGACTGCCTCTTTTTGTGGGTATAGAGTTCTAGGTTCGCTAAAAAATCCTCAACTTCTTTTGCTGAATGAAGCTGGATAACTTTCTCAGGTGGGAATTTGTGCAAATTCTTCTCAAGTTTAATCCGTCCTTGAAGAGGAAAGAGCAGTACCTTTAATATAAGGAGCAAGGTAAGTTTATCTGTACATCCCTCTGGTAAATCACGACGAGCACGAATATTTTGATGAGTACGACCATGATACATAAAATGGCGCTTTATTATCCGCAGAAGACACACCAAGATAGGGGGATCCAAAAAAACTATGATGTCTGCCGCATTAAGATGGAGTTTGGATGAGTTGATATAGGTTCCCTCAATAATCCATCGTTGCTCTCTAACGAGATTCTGCAAAGTATCTATTCTATTATCCTCGGTTACTCTTTTCCAATCGCGCTGCCAAAAAAAACGATCCAGATGAAAAGCTTTACTGTTGAACGCGGAACCTAAATCTTTGGCAAACGTCGTTTTACCTGCTCCAGGTGGGCCGACAATGACTATCTTTTCCATTGGTAATCCTCGCACTACGCGGACAAACATCATTAGGGACACAAAATGGAACGACTAGAATCCAATTCTATCACTTTTAGCATAAGGCTTACGATAAATCATGAACTTTCAGGAAGTTTGTGATCTGCTCTAATTACCTGGATGTTTATCTCAATTTCGTGTGCCTCGTTCTCTTGATTCAGCTTTCTTAGTAAGATAGCATGCTGTTCCAGTGTGCTGGCAATAGCAGGATTATCAGGCTCAAAAACTTGCTGACGAATAGATAATGCTTTAGAACAGAATAATTCGGCTTCTTCATATCTCTCTAATGAATAGAGCCTGGCAAGCTGATAGTAAGAAAAGGCTGTATGTGGATGGCCAACACCCAGATGTTGCTCACGGATGGCAAGCGCCTTTCTGTAGTAAATCTCAGCCTGACCGTAATTGCTCTGCAAAAAGAAATTTTCAGCCAGGTTATTCAGGCTGTATGCCATATAGGGATGCTCCCAACCGAGTGATTGCTCATGAATCCTGAGCGCTCGCTCAATCCACGGCTCGGCTTCGTGATACTTTCCCTCGGCATGATAAATTTCGACCAGGTTATTGGCGATAGTTGCTACACGCGGATCATCCATTCCTGAAGTGTTCTCTCGAATCCGTAACGCGCGCATATTCATTTCTTTCGCAAGATCGAGTTTATGTTGCCCCTGATAGATTTTCGCCAGGATGATCAGCGTAGAAGCAAGCACAGGATGATCATTTCCCAGGCGCTGTTCTTGAATGTGGAGAGCACGCCTGCAATACTCTTCGGCCTGTTCATACTTCTCCTGGGAATAGTACAGTCTCGACAAGCCAAAATAACTCAATGCTACAAGAGGATGATCATTACCTGACGCAATCTCTCGAATATGCAATGCCTGTAAATACAATGGTTCAGCCTTCGCATACTTGCCCCAGGCACGATATAAATTAGCCAGATTATAAAATGTTTCGGCAACATCAGGGTGCTCTTCCCCCAACACCTGCTGACGAATTGCCAATGCCTTTTGCAAAAGAGGTTCCGCCTCCTGATATTTGCCCTGTTTGCGATAGACCTCTCCCAGGTCATTTAGAGCACGGGCAATATCAGGATGAGTAGCTTCCATTATCTGTTGACGAATATCCAGCGCTCTGAGTAACAGTGGTTCAGCTTGTGCGTAACTGCCCCGTGTCATCAGAAAGGATGCGGCTTCGTT
>DATLSI010000011.1:0-7100 GCA_035534255.1 Ktedonobacteraceae bacterium
TGGCCTGACGAACCGAAAGTTAGAGAGTTAGCCGATCTTTTCGTTTAGTCCAGAGGGAGCATAATGGGAAGCAAAACGGCAATTATCACAGGTAGCACAAAAGGTATTGGGAAAGCTATTGCCTTAAAGCTCGCCAGCCAGAACTATAATGTTGTGTTAAATTATGCCTCTGATGATGAGCGTGCGCAAGAAACATTACAGTTGTGTCGGCAAATCAATCCACAGGTACTACTAGTGAAAGCAGATATCTCGAACAAACAGGCAGTAGAAAAACTCATGCAAGCGGCATTCGAGAAATTTCATTCGCTCGATGTTCTCGTGAATAACGCGGCGCGGGTAGCCGATAAGCCATTACATGCCATGAGCGAAGAAGATTGGAATAGCGTTGTTGATACGAATATGAAAGGCACATTATCAATGGGCAACAAATTGTCGTTGATGGTGGTCAATATTTGACGATTTGATGGCGTCTCTTATCACTTCCGATCTATCTTCAAACCGTTACTCGAAATAAGCCATATAAACTAAAATAGTGATTTAACCAACCCTCCATCCACTTGAATGGTCGTTCCAGTGATATAGCCTGCATACCGCGATGCGATTTTCCCTCACGCAAAAAAGGCGACCACGCGCGTGGTCGCCTTCCAAATCCATAACAGTACAATCAGCCTCAGCAGACCCTACGCGAAATCGCGCAGCAGATGCGCCTGAATCGGATGCCGCAGCGTGCGCAAAGCTTTGACCTCAATCTGGCGGATGCGCTCGCGCGTCAGTTTGAAAAACGCGCTCAACTCTTCCAGCGTATGGCAATGGCCGTCGTACAGCCCATAGCGCAACTCAATGACCTGTCGCTCGCGCTGGTTCAAAGTCTCCAGCGCGTGCGTAATCTGGTCGCGCAGCGCCTGGTGGGTAACAATATCCGCCGGTGCGGCGGCTCGCGTATCCTCCAGCGTATCTGCCAGGTGGTACTGCTCGTCATCGATGAGCGGCGCGTCCAGCGAGATGGGCGTTTCCGCCATGCTTTGTAGTTCAAAAACGCGCTCTTTGGTCATTTTGGCAGCGCTGGCGATCTCTTCGGCAAGCGGGTCGCGCCCCAGTTCCTGGTAGAGATTACGAGTGATACGTTTGATCTTATAGATCATCTCAACCACGTGAACCGGAATGTGAATGGTGCGCGTGTGTTCGGCCACAGCGCGACTGATGGCCTGGCGAATCCACCAGGTAGCATACGTGCTGAAGCGAAAACCGCGCGCCGGATCAAACTTCTGCGCGGCGCGAATGAGGCCCAGATTTCCTTCCTGGACAAGATCGAGCAAGGAAATACCGTGATTGTTGTAGCGTTTGGCAATGCTGACAACCAGTCGCAGGTTGGCTTCGACCAGCCGCCGCTGCGCCTCCATATCCCCGTTTACCACCCGCCATGCCAGCGCCAGCTCCTGCTCGCTATTTAATAGTGGGAAACGTCCAATCTCCGCGAGGTACTGGCGTATAGCGTTATCAACGCTTGCATCGTTTGATGCTTCGTCCTCATCCTCGTCCTCTTCGTCCTCGACTTCAAATAAATCATCCTCCTGGTACGACTGTGACCGGCACAGCCGCAGATCATCCCCAATTTTGACTCTCTTTGCGATGGCTACCACTTTAATCCTACTCCTTTACCTCAAATCCACTTACCACAAACTGGTAACCGAGGGAAACAGGCAATCCCTATTAACCGAAATTTTTTCGGTTTTTCTCCCCCCTGCTTAGTAGTAGTGCAAGAAATGTGCCAATTTACTTATAGAGCGGCGTTTCAGGCTCTTTCTTGCCTCGATCCGCCTGATACGCCCGTCAAGACGTGGCACGCGTGAAATGCATATCAAACGTGTTCGATAGAGAATTGGAAATTATTTCGCTTCATGTGGAAAAATCCACAGTTTTGTCCCACGTGACGGAATTGCATCAACGCGTTTTTCACTTCCTGCCAAATTGTCCGAAACTTCCGTTTATTTGATTGTGGTCGGAATGATGCTCCTGTGCATGGCTTCGTAGTGAAAGAACAGTTGTATGCAAACAGACGTGTGGTTGAAAGAAACCGGTAATTACGATCGCTGTCCCTTATGCAGCAGACTTTTGAAATTTGGATCGCAAACCTGTTACGCCTGTGGCTTTTCAATCAATCCGCCAGCCGTGTGGATTGATCCAACTGTGCATGGATACCAGAGTGTGATGCCAAAGATATCCAGCGGGCATCTCAAAGCAGAGGGTCAGGAAGCGTCACCTGTGTGGCAATACGACTCTCCCCATTACGAGGCCGCCGGCAGTCTGCCCGCGCTCTCCCTATTGCAGCAGGAAAATCCGACCCAACCCCAACCCCCGGTGCGTGGCAAACCGACCCGTCGTTTGCCCGCTATACCCGGCATAGATGAGATCGATACGGTGCCTCCGCGCCCGGCTCCCACGCGGGACATTGATGAGATTGATACACTACCTCCCGTACCTGAAAAGTCGCAGCGCGCCATCGCGCGTGTGCCACAGAGCTTGCCTGCGGTCCGACCAGACCGCTCGCTCTCATGGACAGCAGGCGAAGCCAGCGGTTCTCCATCCGCGCAATTGATCGCGAGTCCGGCGAAACGCATATATTTGCGGCAGGTTCCTCGCTTCAATCCCCTTGATCGCACTCGCTGGTGGCTCTTGCGTCCAGGACGTATCGAATTTATCCTGTGGATGGGTGGGACGATGCTCTTGATCGGCGTGACCTGCCTGCTTTTGCTTATCTCTGCGCTGAGTTTCCAGTGGTTCGCGCCTTTCTCACCTGCTGGCACAGTGCCCGTCAGCATCAGTAAACAGGCTGCGCAGCAGCACAATGCATCCTCTGCCACTTCCGGTCCTGCTCTCATGCTTATGCAGCAGGGATCGCTGGTTCCCGGCCAGGCATTTCAACTACGCGGCCAGGGATTTAAAGCGTCGAGCTCGGTTGCATTCTACTTCGACGGCATTCTTCCTTTGCTCAATCAACAGGGACTTCCGGCAACGACTCGTGTCGATACGCGAGGAAGTTTTGAGAGTACGCTCTGGCCTGGAACAGGTCCCATGTGGACGCCCGGCAAACATGCCATCACTACACGCGATCTCGCTGGTGGGCAATCAGCCTCACTCAACGTCACGCTGGCAGCCAGCGCGCATAACACACTCGCCAACTCGTCAGGCGCGAAAAGTTCAACGCCCGTGGCAACGAGCACCCCGATCTCGACTCCCACCGCCGGGCCGCAAAGTACCCCTGTTGGTCAACCACCTGTGACAGTGACGAGCACGCCATTACCCGCGACGCCAACTCCGTCTCCATCACCTACGCGTACCACTCCGACGCCGACACCAACAATGGGAACCACTCCTACCCTGACGCCAACGGTGGGAACTACTCCATCCCCAACCTCCACACCGTCTGGTGCCGGGGCGACATCGACATCGACACCCCCGGTCACTCCAACCGCTGCGCATACAGGTCTGGGCAATGCTCTTGATGGCAGTGGGGCCGCGCCGCTAGCACGTCTGTCTTCGGTTTCGCCTTTGATCTGGGTAATGGTGGCCTGTTACCTGCTCTCTATGATGTTTCTCGGTATTGCCGGCTTCATCCATAGACAACGCCGTGTTGTATAAGGCTAGACAGCACTTCCTGCCATGCGTATAATTAAAGTGGATGTGTGTACGTGGGATGTAGTTTAGATAGGAGACTTCCTCATGCAATACTCCGGTGTCAGCGCGTCCACTTTGCTCGTCGATGAGCGTGATCCTCGATCTGCAGCCGCTTTATCGATCAATGATCCCTATGTCCTCGTCATTGACGATGATGAGGACATCGTCAATGTCATCATGCTTTTGCTGGAAATAGAAGCATATTTCGGCATCGGCCTTTCGGATAGTCTGAAAGTACTAGATTTATTGGAGCAGTTAGATGTCGATCACCTGCCCTCGGTCATCCTTTTAGACCTGATGATGCCAGGACTTTCAGGCTACGATATCGCGATGATTCTGTCACAAAACGAACGCCTACAGCATATCCCCATCATCATTATGACTGCGGACAGTCGCGTTCAGGGTGCCAGTTCCATACAGGGCGCGATAGATTATATCGCCAAGCCTTTCAACCTGGAACCCTTGCTCGTCAAATTGAGATTCTATCTCGATCCTCACCCCTTAACTGAACTTTGACCTTTTCTGGTTAATTTTTCTCATGCGCATGAAAGTTTCGTTACTGCTTCGTTAGTATTGATGAGGGCGTTGATCGAACGGAACCCGGTGGCCTGCTTGAGCAAAACATTGATACATCTATCTACGTGTAAGGGACATCGGTTACGTTCTCGTAGAACCTATAGACGCCAAAAGTTGATACCTAAGTGCCTTGTTTCGATCAACCAGGCACATGATAATGTTTACTATGTGCGCTTGCTTCAATGTATGCAATGATACACAAGAACTGGTAGGAGTTAATGTTTAGAATGCGCAAAATTCAGAGAAATCGGTCTGTCTTACCCGGGAGACGATGGATATTATCAAATACTCCAGTTTCCAAATTCTTGCGAATAGTATTTGTTTGCTGCTCTCTTCTGGCGAGCCTGGCTTTCGCCTTTGTTCTCTTTTTCAACGCCCGTTCGACCGCTCACGCCGACCCGCCGTTGCTCCAAACGTTTGTGCCGGCCCTCAATTCGTCGTATGGCGCTGATCCATGGGGCATTACTTTTGATAAAAATGGGCATGTCTGGGTAGCCGAACCACAGTGTGATATTAATGTCCTTAAGGTCCCTTTGTGCAGTAATACCGTGCAGAACGGGATACTCGGTGGGATAGTTGAATATTCCGCAAGTGGTTTTACGAATGGCGCTCAGCCTATCAGACAGCTTAACGTTCCCGTTGGATATTCCAGCCCATTCTTTCTGGCTTTCGATGGCTCCGGCAACCTCTGGTTTACCATGCCTATTACCAACTCCATCGGGGAATATGACGCGAGCGGCAACTTTCACCAGTGGACAGTACCAACAGCTAATGCCAGTCCCCTGGACCTGACTGTCGATCAATATGGACATGTCTGGTTTAGTGAGATTTCCGCGAGTAAAGTGGGCGAGTTCCTGCCTGGTTCGCAAACATTCAAAGAATTTATCCCACCAACGCCAAATAGCATGCCTTATGGCATTACGGGACCCGATCCAACCACGCATTCCATCTGGTTTACCGAAAACAATTCCACAGTTCATCGCATTGGACAGATTACGCCCAATGCAGATGGCTCTATTAATGGCCAGATAAATGAATATCTGACCAACTCAAGTAGCACCAGCGGGATAACGCCCCACCTGATTACCTACGATAATTTTGGTAATATCTGGTGGAGCGAAGGGTATGACGGGAGCATTGGCAAACTCGTTATCAGCCAGGTGAGTGTCGGCACCAGTAATGGCGTGACCGAGTATCCCGTTCCCGTGCCTGCCTGCCCGACTCCGTCGAACGGTTGCGGGTCGCATATTTCAGGCATCGGTGTAGACAGCAACGGCGTCGTCTGGTTTGATGACGCGCTCAGTTCGCGCTATGGCTCTTTTAATCCCTCCACACAGACGTTTACTATGTACATAGTCGGCGGAAGCGTGACTAGCAATGATCATCCACATGATGGACTGGCGGTTGACTGCAATAACAACGTCTGGTTCAGCGAGGAATTTGCCAATACGCTGGCAGAGGCGCAGCTGAGTACGAATTCGGCATCCTGCAACGGGTCGCCATCGCCTACCCCGACGTTACCGCCCAGCCCGACGACAACCGTATCGCCGACACCCACGAGCACACCTCCGACCACCTTGCAGACCGGGCCGGTCTACAAGACCTGGTACTTTGCCGAGGGACGCGTCGGCGGCGGCTTCAACGAGTATCTCTCGCTGGATAACCCCACCAGCAACGCTTGCCAGGTCACGATCACCTATCTCTACACCCCTGATGGCCACGGCTCGCTGACCAAGACGCTGAGCGTCAACATCGGAGCCGGCACGCGCTACGAAGAGGGCGTGGACGGCGACCTGGGCACCTCGTCGCATGGCTCCGGCATCACCGACTCGGCCATCGTCACCGTGGACAATACCGTCACGCCTGCCTGTACCGGCATCGTGGCCGAGCGACCCATGTACTTCAACGCGCTTGGCACCAACAGCGGCAGCGATGTGCTGGGCTCGACCCATCTCAACACCACCTTCTACATCGCCGATGTGGCCGTGGGCGCGCAGCCGGGCGGCGGCAGTATCTCCTCCTTCATCTCGATCCTCAACCCGCCTGGAGGACAGACCGCCACGGTGACGGCCACATACTACGCCAATGGCGCTAAGGTTGGCACCCCCGATACGGCGACGGTCCCTGCTGGCACGCGCGGCACCATCTTCCCCGACAGCCACAGCCCGGCCCTGCCCGCGCACGTGGCGGTGGTCGTCACCTCGACGCAGCCGGTGGACGTGGAACGGCCCACCTACTTCAGCAACATCAATGCTGGCAACGCCGGTATTGTCTCGGGCGGCGCCGATGTCATCGGGGTGCAGGCCCTGGCCAGTGACTGGCTCTTCGCCGAAGGCTTCACCGGCAGCCAGTTCCAGGAGAACCTGACCATCGCCAACCTGGACACCGTCGCCAACACCACCGCCGCGGTGACCATCAAGTTGGACATCCAGGGCGCGCCCAGTCAGACCTTCCACGTTACCATTCCCACCCTGAGCCAGGTCATCTGGAACGTCAACGCCTTCGCGCCCAACCTGACCGTCTCCGCCGAGATCACCTCGACGGGAGCCAAAGTGGTGGCCGAACGCGAGATGTACTTCCACTACGGCGGCCAGTTCGCCACCGGCGGCACCGACGCGCTGGGCCAGCCGGGACCGGCCGCCCAGAGTCTCTACAGTTTCGCCGAGGGCTACACCGCTCCTGGCTACAACGAGTGGTTGACGTTGCAAAACCCGACCGCTAACGCGGAGATCATCTGGACGACGCTCTACAACGCGCTGGGGCACAGCTACAGCTTCCCCACGACGGTGCCAGCGCAGTCGCGCGCCACGGTCAACGTGAACGGGGTGGTGGTCGCCCATCTGTACCAC
>DATLSI010000012.1:0-20584 GCA_035534255.1 Ktedonobacteraceae bacterium
GCCATCCGTTCTTTCGGCTATGGTTTCACCAGCATCTTGCTCGGCGTCACCCTGAACTCAGCCGGTTTCTCCACCTTCCAAATTGGCCTGATACTTACAGCGGCCCTCAGCGGAGATATTATCGCCATCATTCTGGTCGCCTTGTTCGCGGATCGCGTTGGCCGCCGCCGCGTGCTGGTCTTTCTCGCGCTCCTGATGGCAATGTCAGGGCTGGCTTTCGCTTTTTCGCGCAACCTGGCTGTTTTGCTACTCGCGGCTTTTTTCGGCACGCTCAGCCCATCCAACGCTGACAACGCGCCTTTCGCGGCTATCGAGCAAGCCATACTGCCGCAGACCTGCGCGGATGAGCGGCGCACCGACATCTTCGCGCGCTACAACCTGATGGCGCAGTTGGCAGGCGCGGCTGGCGGATTGGCCGTCACCATTCCCGATATTTTGCATCAATCGATGGGCATGAACACCGCCTTTGCCGAGCGCGCCATGTTCGCGGCGTATGCCTTGATCGCCCTGGCCATGGGAACCCTTTTCTTGAGTATGTCGGGTAAGATCGAACCCGCGCCTGCCGCAGCACGCGCCGGCAATTACGCCATCCTGCAACCTGGCAAACCCCTGCAAAAATCGCGGGGTATCGTCTTGCGCCTGGCGGCACTTTTCGCGCTTGACGCGTTCGCCGGTGGACTGGTGGTACAAACCATCCTCTCGCTGTGGTTTCACCTGCGCTTTGGCGTCCCTCTCAGCGTGCTGGGCGTGCTCTTCTTTGGCACAAATCTACTGGCCGCGCTCTCCTTTCCGGTTGCCGCGTGGCTGGCAAAACGCATTGGCCTGCTCAACACGATGGTCTTTACACACCTGCCCTCCAACTTCTTGCTCATGTTCGTCCCGTTCATGCCGACATTTCCACTGGCCGCGCTCTGCCTGCTCGCGCGCCAGTCGCTCTCACAAATGGACGTGCCGACGCGCCAGGCTTATACGATGACGCTGGTCGCGCCCGAAGAGCGTACAGCCGCCGCCAGCGCGACCACCGTAGCGCGCAGCATCGCTCTCTCGCTCAGTCCCTTGCTGGCAGGCGCGCTGCTCACCGGCACAGCGCTCACGCTGGGTCTGCCCTTTTTGCTGTGCGGCGGCCTCAAAGCAGCCTACGATTTGATACTCTTTGGCGTATTCAGAAAGGTCAAAGCACCCACATAACCACTATTCACGCCCCGCATTATTCGCTATAATAGTTTCTGGAAAGACTATACCTTGCGCAACAGGAGCATTACGTCATGCAGCAACAAGAAATGAACTATGATCTGCTGGCAGTTTTTAACGCGGAAAGCGACGCGGACGCGGCAGAAACAAAACTCCATAAAGAGAACTTTGTGGATGACGAGGTTTTTCGCCTGACGGCCAGTTCAGTGAGCGGCGGACAATTTCGCGAGCATGGCCCTGATCGCGACCGCAGTTCGGTTTTCTTGCAAACCACCCGTTCGAGACCAAATCCAGTAGCGGTGATCCTGCTGGCTGTCGTCTTCGCCATCGTACTTGGCGCTGTGATGTTCGGCGTAGCTGATTTCGCTATTAGCTCCCACCCCATCCTGCTCGCCACGCTCGCCGGGGTAGTCGTGGGCGTCATCCTGGGAGCCATCACCGGCCTGACGCGCACGCGGACCGTGCGCGGAGCGATTGGCCAGGACCTCACACGCGTCAACGCCACGAGAGCACAACCCACCCAGCAAGCGCGCACCGTCATCGCCATTCGCCTGTCCGATCCCGACAACATCAGTCGTAAATCGAAGGCACGCGCCATCTTGCTGAACAACAAGGGGAAGATTGATCGGAGCGTAGGGGGATAAGGTAAGGTACACAGTACCTTTTCGCAAAAGACTAGAAAAATTTGTAACAGTTGTTTACAATAGACTTAGCTAGTTCAATTCATTTATTCACTCTTGTTACGGGAGCTTATTCAGTATGATCAGCACGCGCAACTTCCCTGTGTCACAGGTAGAGACAGAAGAGCTAATCCGCCTGCGCGCGAAGCTTCTGCCCCCTTACAACGTGATCCTTTTTAACGACGATTATAATGAAATGGATTATGTTGTTATCGTCCTTTTGCACACCATCAACAGGCTGTCTCAAGCAGAAGCCGAGCAGATTATGCTCACCGCTCACCTGGCAGGCAACGCTATCGTTGTCACTTGCCCCAAAGAAACCGCCGAGTTTTACCAGGAGCGCCTCCTCAGCTATGGCCTGACCGCCACTATCGAACCTGAATAGTCCCAAATATCCACCTTTTTGACTCAAATTGATGGAGAGACTGTATACTATCGCTATTGACGGGAGGGCTGTTTAGGAGATAGAATCAAAGTGGCCTGAAGGAACTTATTGAAGAAGGTCCGTTGTAGGATACTGTAAGCAAGAAAAGATGCTGTTTATCGCGTTCCTGTCAGGGGGGAGAAATACAATGGTTCACTTATGGCGCAAAGCCAGGGAAGAAACGGAGACGAGCAAGACGGCTCCAGGGGTTGGAGCGAGCGGCGATATCGCGGTCATCGTCGATGGTAAAAAGCTCGACAAAGAGTTAGTGCGTCTAGCCTGTTTTATGGCTAAACGAGGTAAGCGAAGAATCCACCTCGTACACATTATCGAAGTCCCCCGCACCCTTCCACTCAAAGCCACACTTACCAAAGAATCTGAAAACGCAGATAAATTACTCACCGAAGCAATGACCATCGCAGACGAACAGGGCTGCGAAGCCATCGCCGAGGTTGTGCAAACACGCGATGCAGGACCAGCAATAGTCGATGAAGCCAAAGACCACGGTTGCGCGCTCATCTTGCTGGGACTCGTGCGCCACGCACAGAAAGGCCCAGGCATGGGCAGCGACCTGGGGAAAACCATCCCCTTCGTGCTGTCCAACGCTCCATGTCGCGTATGGGTCGTACAGGACCCGCCCGCGCAGTAACGCGATTCATCGCGTCTCACAGGCAAGCAAACCTGCTTTATTAAGATTCAAAGAGGCAATCTTGCCCCACAATGATTGCAGAAGCGCTTGCCTGGGCGCACGGGCATCCCACATTGATCACAATAGAGCGTTTCGACGTGCTGTCCAGGTATCGTAGATGACGTGGATTGAGACGGAGGCACAGGAGGAGCGGCAGGCGCGGGTTGGGGAACCTGGTAGCCTTGAGGCTGCTGTTGAGCGTCCTGCGGTTGGGATGAAGGAGTTTGCGAAACAGGCGGCGACTGCTGGCCGTGTGCGGGTTGGATGGTATCCTGGATGGTCTTGACGGCCTTCATAGCTGTTCCACCGATCGCTCCCGCGATTTTGAGTCCCTTCGCTATATCTTCCATATTGCTTTTCAGGCGGTGAGTAGGAGGAAGCAGCGTCGAATCCGACACTTTTTCGAAGAAATTGTTGCCGATCTGGATGCCATTGGCGGTCACTTGTCCCTGTTCCTGCGTGCCATCGTCGAACGTGAATGAGATGGTATCTCCCTGAGAGGAATATCTACCCGTGCGCCGCATTTCGGGGGCATTCGTATCAACCTGCTGCCCGCTTAGCAGCGATTTAGCCGCGTGCCCCACGCGACTCCCTTCCTGAAGGACAAAGAGAACGTGCCCGTTAGCGTAGATCGTCATGCGATCAATGCGGGAGGTAAAGTAGTCAAGCCCTATGCCAGAACGGTGGACACATTCATATTGACCGGTAATTGCTTTCATCGTCATCTGTCCTTCATGTTGATGTAGATAGTCTCCATCTTTATTACGTATGCCGCGTGTCCAGGTTGTACACAACAGAGGCCCTACATCACATAACATTTTAGCAGGTGCTCGGAATGGTTCTCTGTTCTTCCAGGTGATTTGTAGGGACGCGATAAATCGCGTCCACCCACGCCGACACTCGCCCAGCGGACGCGATAAATCGCGTCCCTACATAATCATTTTCCAATATGGTACAATTAGTCATATTGGCATCTTTCTAGATAGTCTTTTTCTTACTGGAAGGAGTACGCACATGACGCCCGATTCCACTTTTGCCGGTGAGCCTGAACGCCTGCATAGCGACTATTACACGGCACTTTACCTGGCCGCGCTGGCCTTTTCTTCCAGTCTTGAGCTAAATGAAGTGCTACAAACCGTTGTTACCAATATTACAGAGACGATGCGTGTGAAAGCGTGCGTGCTGCGCCTGCTGAATGCGCGCACAGGCCAGCTTCAACTGAGCGCCTATCATGGATTGAGCAGCGGTTACCTGGCAAAAGGCCCGGTTGACGTGGAACACAGCCCCATTGACAGTCAGGCGCTGCAGGGACAAACCGTCATTATTCACGATGTGCGTACCGATTCCCGTTTCCAGTATGCTGAGGCGGCGCGGCGCGAAGGCATTGTCTCGATGTTATGCGTCCCACTGGAAGTACATGGCGAGACTATCGGCGTGATGCGCGTCTACACCGGCGAAGAATGCACCTTCCATAATGACGATATCCAGTTTCTCAGCGTGCTGGCGCGGCTGGCTGCCCTGGCCATCGAGAACGCCAGCCTGTACGAAAACTTGAAAAGCTCCTATGATGGCGTGATGGACGTACTGTGGGGCAGCAGTTTGCAGTATTCCGACACCTGATGCCCGCGTTCAACGAACGAGTGTATTCGTCAAATACGGTGATGTAAACGCTGTTGGCTCGCCCGAAATTTTGCCCGGTACAGGGAACAGGCGAGCCGATAGAGGCTTTTTCAGGCGCACCGCCAGCGTCGCCACGTCCAGCAGCAGGCGCGCAATCACCTCTGCTTCTGTGTTTCCAGGCAGGGGAATCGTATCCAGACCGGTACCGCATACCGCGGAATACAGCAGCAATTGATGCACGTGCAGCAGCCCTTCTTGCCAGCGCTGCCCCAGGATGGCATCCTCCAGCACGGGTAACATCACTCCGCAGTACCCACAGGTGGGCAAAGTCGTGTGTTTCAGAGCGTGGGTCAGCGCGGCGACAACTGCTACAGTACCCGGCGAGCCAATTTTTCCGTAGCCGAACAACTCCAGCGCGCCCGCGATGCTGTCTGCTCCAAGCGGCGCGGGCGAGAGGTCTATCCCAGCGAAGGCCATTTGCTGTTCAGCCGCGAAGCGCTGTCCAAGTACAACCAACGGTGTTAGATGCTCAACGAGCGCGTCTTTGATATGCTCACTGGCAAGCGCCAGATCGAGCGGAGAATTATCAGCAAGCCGCAGGGACTGTACCTCGCCCGCCACTATGCCTACGCTCTGTGTGCCGAGCGCAAGACTGGTCGGGCCAGCGTGGTAGGATGATGGGAAGAAAGGACAGCCCGGCGCGACACATGCCAGCGCCGCAAAACGGAAATTGCCGAAACCCTCCGCGGTTTCCACCGCCAGTCTCTTCATCACATCGGCGCAGCGCAGAGCCGCCTCCATGCGCGGATTGTGCTCATTTGTAGCAAGTTGCACAGTCATACTGATGGCTGTGGTGGCAGCCAGCATATCAGCAACGAGATCAAGACGATCAAGGGGGAAATCTGGGCGCGCCGCCTGCGCGGGGCCGAGCGAGCAGAATTCCAGCCCGACATCATCCAGCATATGCTGTAGCTCCCGCGCATAGCGTAACAGCGCGGCGGCTGACCAGTCCGCCAGATCATCCAGCACCGCGCGAGTCGAAAGGCGCACCGTCTGCACCTCGTAACCCGCCTCGCTATAGCGCGCGCTGGCCTGGCGCAATGCGCCAGCAGCATATTTGATGCTGTCGAAAGACAGCGGGTGTGCATCAGCGAGGCCCAGCGTAATCGTACGCACTGGCGGCATTTGCATAGAACAAATCCTCTTTTCTCAAGAAAGCTGGCAACCGCGAGGATCGCCTTTATCACATACGAGTGTAGCAGATCATACGAGCGGAGTATAGTATAGTAAGTACCAACCACTTGACGAAAATCTGTTCGTCACGTACACTGCCTGCAACACCATATTTTAGCATGTTGCAGGAGTAGGCGATTGACAACAGTGCCCGTCAACGACCAGCAAGAAACAACACAGGCTGGATGCTTTCTCTGCGCGCTCGATAGCCAGCCATGCGCGGTGAAACGGCTCGAAGGCCAGATCATCTCGGTGCGCGAATTTACTACAGAGGGTGAAGTACTACCCTATATCACTCTCGATCTGGGCGGCGAAATTGCCACGCTGCGCCTTCAGCAGACCTATCGCAGCCTGGTGAAAGTTTTGAACGAACTGGGCGCGAACCTGCGCGAGCATAACTTAACCCTGCGCGTCTATCACCTGCCCGCGGCTTTCGCCGTGAGCGAACACAAAGGCCATATCCTCCATCGCTACGCGGCAACCGACCACACGCTTGCCATCCTGGAGCCTGACACCCTTCTCAACATTACCGACCTGAACAACGCCGATTACTGTGCGCGCCAATACCTGCTCAATCGCCTGGTTTCAGCGCCGCAGACCGCCGCTGCCCTGCGCGGCAATCTGGTACATAGCAGTTTCAAAGAATTGCTCAAGGAACATGACCGGGGAGAGTTGATGCAGGGACATGTTGCTGATGGCGCTGAAACGCCCCTTGCCACCCTGCAACGCCACTTTGAACAGGCACTGGAGCGCAGCAGCATCGATCTCGCCATTACCCATACGCCCGTCGAAGAGATTCGCGCCGATGTCGCTCCACACCTGCAAAGCCTGGCTAACTGGTTCGAGAAGCAACATACCTCCCTGTGGGACATGCCAGCGCTCGCAGCGCTTGCCACGCGAGACGAAGAGGGCGAAGCACAGGAGAACGCCGGAGAAAATAGCGAAAATATGGTGCGCGCTGAAACCTTCTTGATCGCGCCCGAAATTGGCCTGCGCGGGCGACTGGACCTGCTCTGGCGGCAGCGCAGCCGCCAACGCCTGCTCGAACTGAAGACGGGGGGTGCGAATGGCAACCTGCCGCGCTCCTCGCATCGCTGGCAGGTGCAGGGCTATTTCTCACTGCTGGCAGTACGACGCGATCCCAAATTGAAGAACGCGCTTGCCACATTGCTGTATAGCGGCACGCCGGGCGCGGCCACCGATTTCAACCTGCGCTTCACCATCACACAGTTTCAACGCGTCAACGAAACGCGCAACATTCTCGTTTTCAGCCACGTGACGGGCATCCCACCTGCACCACCGGGGCCAGCGCGCTGCTCGAAGTGCAGCATGCTCGATCAGTGTCAATCGGTCTCTTCGCTGCTCGACTGGCTCCCGCCGCAGCCCGACAGGGTAGACGAAAACGGACGGCGCGAGGCGGGGCAATCCGCGCAGCAACTGGTAGGCCCTTATAGCGAGACAGACCGCGCCTTCTTCAAGAAATATTACCATTTGCTGCACCTGGAAGAGCGCGAAATAGAAAAGCAGCAGGCTATGCTCTGGCAAACGCCTGTCAAAGAGCGTGCCGAGCAGGGCAGCGCCATTCGCGACCTGCAAGCGATGGCAGCACCCGTGCCAAATGGCCTGGGAGAGTGGCTGCAAACGTTCGCCTGCGAGAATACTTCCGAACTGCGCGAGGGCGACGAAATCTTGCTGAGCGACGGCGACCCGATCACCGGTGAAGTCGTCACCGGCACTATCCTGAGTATCAGTTCCGAACAGATCACGACCTGGACTCCCGAACTGATCGCGCACCCGCGCCTGATTGATCGCTATGCCACCAGCATCGTGCATGTCCGTACCCTGCAAAACCTGCTGCGCTGGCTACAGGCCGACACACACTTGCGCGAACTCGTAGCGGGCAAGCAGCGCCCGCGCTTTCGTCCGCTCGCCATCCCCGCGCAGCCGCGCTTGAACGAAGAGCAAAATATGGCTATCGAGCGCGCTCTGCAAATGCAGGATTACCTGCTCGTTCACGGGCCACCCGGCACCGGCAAAACAAGTGTGATCGCCGAAATCGTGCGGCAGCTTTGCCAGCGCGGGGAGCGCGTGCTGCTAGCAGCCTTCACCAACCAGGCGGTTGACAACATGCTCAAACGGCTGGAAAGCGAGGATTTTCACGACTTCGTGCGCCTGGGACGCGACCGCAGCGTCGATGATGCCATCCAGCCTCACCTGCTCAAAAGGCGGGTCGATCAAAAAGGGACGCTGCTAACAGCGAGCGAAATACTGCGAAGCGCGCCGGTCGTCGCATCGACCACCGCGACATGGTCGTCGGACAAATACATTCCGCCGACCTTCAGCGACAGTAACGGAGCGGGGGCTGCACAGGACGATACCGCACTCCAGTTCGACGTAGCTATTATCGACGAGGCCGGACAACTGACCATGCCCGCCATTCTGGGCGCGCTGCGTTTCGCCAGGCGTTTCATCCTGGTGGGCGACGAAAAGCAACTTCCGCCTCTCGTCTTGAGCAAAGAAGCGTCCCAGGCCGGCCTGTCCAACTCGCTTTTCAGCATGCTCAAGCGAGCCGACGAGCAGTATACACAGCAGCATCCTGGAGCGATCAGCGCGTGCGTTCCCTTAAAGGCGCAATACCGCATGAACCGCTGGATTTCGAATTTCGCCTCGAACACCTTTTACAATGGGGAATTGCGCGCCCATCCATCTGTTGCCAACCGCCTGCTGGCATTGAGCGCGGCGCGTGCTGGCGACGAAAAACCATCCATCACGCGGACGCTCGATGCGCATATGCCACTGGTTTTTCTCGATGTCCCTAATGAAGCAGGCGCGTTTGAGGGGCAAAAAACGAGCAATCGCGAGGCGCGCGCCGCGCGAGAGGTGGTAGCGGGTCTGCTGGCGCGAGGCATTGAAGAGGGTGATATTGGCATTATTGCCCCTTATAGAGCGCAGGTCGCCAATCTGCGCAGGCATCTATTCAGTGATGATGAGGAAAGTGGGTGGCGCGCCCTGTCTCCCACGACACGCTTGAGCGTCGATACGGTTGACCGCTTTCAGGGCGGGGAACGGTCGATAATCATTATTTCGTTTGCCACGAGCGTTACGCCGCCAGCAGAAAGCCAGCTACGCCAGCATCTCACCAACGCGCACCGCCTGAACGTGGCCTTGACGCGTGCCCAGCGCAAGCTCATCCTGGTCGGCAACGCAGCCGCGCTTGCTCCCTTACCACTTTTTCAACAACTGCTGATCCATTGCCGCGATGAATACACTTTCATTGTTCACAAATAAGTATGGTTCACAAATAAGTATGACTATGACCAGGCTTCGGCGATCAGGGCGTATTGCTTTTGCAGCGTGCGCAATGGTTCGTGCGGTTCAGTAAAATTGAGCAAATCGTAGCAGGCGCGTTCGAGCGATGTCTGAACATCATGGATATACGTCCCTTGCAGGATGACATCTGCCGCGTGTTTCAGATTCAACGCGACTCGAAATGGTGGCCCCATCTGCTGACTATGCTTGCGGAAATGCTCCATACCCAGACCGGTCAATACGAGCATGGTACGCACGCCTGCCGCCGTCCCCGCCTGTATGTCGGTGATGCTGTCACCTACAAATATCGCGTCGCTCAAATCCAGGTCTAGCTCGCGGCTTGCCTTGAAAAGCATGCCCGGACGCGGCTTACGACAATCACAATTCGCATCGGCGCTATGCGTGCAATAATAAATCTTCTCGATCACTCCACCCACTTCCTGTATACCGGCCAGCATATTACGATGGATTTCTTCCACGGTATCTATCGAAATAAGTCCTTTGGCTACCCCGGCCTGATTCGTGCAAACAACGATGCGGTGCCCGGCCTTTGTCAAAGTGGCAATAGCCTCGCGCGAGCCTGGCAAGAAGCGAAACTCGCTCCAACTTTTGACGTAATCCGACCGGTTTTCGTTGATCACTCCGTCTCGATCAATAAAAATTGTAGACACGCCTGCCCCCTATCGTTCTATCTAAATATTTCGATGTATCGCTCACAGCATATCTTGAATATCGACGAGGCCCTTTTTCATGGCGTAAATTACCACCTGCGAGCGATCATAGATATCAAGTTTGCGGTAAATACTGCTGATATGATTGCGCACGGTTTTTTCACTGATCGCCAGCGTGCGCGCAATCTCTTTGGCAATCATGCCCCTGGCAATGAGTTTGAGCGTTTCGGTCTCACGCGAGCTAAGGCCGTCTTCGCCCAGGCCCTTTTCAGGAACCTGCCGCCCCAGAAGCTGCATCATGCGATTGGTGATATCTGGCGCTGTCACCTGTTCCCCGTTGTAGACAGCCCGAATGGCGGATACCAGCCCGGCCGCTGACATATCTTTGAGCAAATAACCACTCGCGCCTGCTGCCAATCCTTCCAGGACAAAACCATCCGTGACGAAAGTGGTCAGCAGTATGACGCGCATGCCGGGAAACTCGGCCTTGATCTGCCGGGTTGCCGCGATGCCGTCCATCTGCGGCATTTTGACATCCATCAGAAGCACATGCGGGCGCAAGCGGCGCGCCACTTCGAGCGCCTCCAACCCGTCGCCAGCCACACCAACGACCTCGAACGAAGCCTCAAGTGCGAGCATGCCCGCGATACTTTCACGAAAAAGGCGTTGATCGTCAACCACAACGATGCGCACCTGTTGCAGAGCCTGCTCGTTGGCCGACCAGTCATTGGTATGCAGATTTGTCAACTCTTCAACCTGCGCAATCGTATTCAATGTGTTCTCCGTGTTCTCCAAAATTATCAGCTATTCCATCCAGCATGTTTTCTGGCAAAGGAATGTCAATATCTACCCGCGTTCCCTTGCCCCGCGCGCTATCGAATGAGATGCGACCTCCCAGCAAGGCCGCGCGTTCTCGCATGCCCAGCATGCCCTGCTGATATCCACTCCCCTTCGAGTTCTCCAGCACACTTTTCTTCATACCTCTACCATCATCCGCGATGCTGATATACAAATGGCCATCATAAGCGAACATAGAGAGATGGATTGTAGATGCATGCGCATGTTTCTCTATATTGGTGAGTGTTTCACGCGCGATAGCATATATATTCGACATGTATTCGTAGGGCAAAACGGCTGGCCAATCCTCGCACTCGAATTCAACCTGGTATCCCGCGCTCTGCATACTTGCCAGCAAGATCTCCAGAGCATGCTCCAATCCCAGGTCTAGCTCCGCGTGAACGCGCAACCCGCCCAGCACCTGGCGCATCGAGTTCAGGCTATCGCGGGCCAGTTCCTGCCATACCTCCACTTTTTCCGCCACATGTTGGTCGGCTTCGCCGCTTGCAGCAAGGGAACGCACGCGAAAATATTCCAGGTCGGCGACGAGGGCTGTTAAAGACTGCACCGCGCTATCATGTAAATCGCGCGCGAGACGCCGCCGCTCCGCGTCCTGCACCAGGCGTGTGATGGGTGAATCTAACACATCGAGCATGGCAGTATCTTTCTTTTCGTTATCCATTTTCTTTAATACATCTCATATATACCCTTCAGGCGTTGCGCTTCGATTGAGACATGACTGGCATAGTGGTTAAGATTTGATGAAGTAGGCAAAGAGTTCTTAACCTGACGGGTTATTTGTCTCCCCTGGCTGTGTAATATGCCTATATAGCATGGGCATTTGTCCCGGCGGCCAACCACCCCAGGGCGAGGTGTGGGCTTGCCCCTGCCCTGATTGCTCTGATATACTCAACCAACACGCATATGTCGAATAGGGGGAGCGCACATGGTCTGTTCTGCATGCGGCACACGCAATCGTGACGGGGCGAAGTTCTGCAATCGCTGCGGCAGTGTATTGTTCAGTGACGAGCGACTGCGCCAGCTAGACCTCTGTTTTGTGATGGATGCCACCGGCAGCATGGGCAACCATATCAACGCCACACGCCAGAACCTCCAGACGTTTGCCCGCAAGCTGACCGCACACCCATTGCGCCCGAATATGTCCTACGCGCTGGTGCTCTACCGCGACCATTCCAATTCCGATAAGAGCTTTGTGACGCGCCGATCTCCTTTTTCGCTTTACCTGGCGGACCTGCAACTCGCGCTCGACAATGCCCGCACGGGCGGCGGAGGTGGTGATGGCGCGGAGGCTGTAGCGGATGGCCTCTATGACGCATGTTATCAACTCAAATGGCGCGAACACGCGCACAAGGTCATCATGCTGGCAGGCGACGCGCCGCCGCACGGCCAGGGCGGGCACAGGGATAAATATCCGCAGGGCTGTCCCTGTGGACATGAAGCCGTGAACATCGCTCGCGAAGCCCGCGCGCGGGGTATCACTACATACAGCCTGGGTATCGGCGACAACCCATCAATGATGCAGAGTTTCCAGCAAATCGCTCGCGATGGCGGCGGAACGTTCGTCTCCATAGGCAGCGCCGACACCTTAATTGAGCAAATACTGGCTCTTATCCTGGCAGAGTTTGGCAAGGTCGATATCGATGGCACCGTGTTGGCTGCCTATCAACCTGATTCCACTCCGCAATCAATCGCCGCTGCCACCAGGCTTCCTATTGGTGAGGTGGATGAAAGCATGAACCGTTTGCGACAGAAACGGCTGATTTAGACAAAAAAGAGCAGGAGATAGCGATGTCACAACGCACCATTCTCACGGTTGGCAGCTTAAATATGGACGAGGTTGTGCAGGTATCGCGCATGCCTGCCATGGGAGAAACGCTGCTGGGAGCGGGTTCGCTCAAACTCGTACCGGGAGGGAAAGGCGCGAACCAGGCGGTAGCGATGGCGCGCCTGGGCGCGTCCGTGGCCATGGCCGGGCGCGTGGGCAACGACCCCTTCGGCGCGCAGTTGCTCAAGGCGTTACAGGCAGATGGCATCGATACACAACTGGTGGCCGTCGATAGTGAGGAAGCCAGCGGCGTGGCATTTATTTTTCTTTCGCCCGATGGGGATAACGCCATCGTAGTAGCATCCGGCGCGAATATGCGCGTGGGCGCTGACGCACAGCAACTCACAGACATCTACGCGGCCATCACGCGCTCATCCGCGCTCGTCCTGCAACTGGAAATCCCCCTGGAAACCGTCAAAAGCATGATCGGCGCCGGACACCAGGCAGGGATACCGGTCATTCTCAATCTCGCGCCCGCGCAACCGCTGCCCTGGCAGATACTCCAGCAGCTTACCGCGCTGATCGTCAACGAGACCGAGGCCAGCATGCTCAGCGGGCAGCGCGTCGACTCGTTTGAAGATGCGCGCATCGTGGCAAGCGTGCTGCACGGGCGCGGCATCCCCATCGTCATCATTACGCTGGGCGCGCGGGGCGCGTTGCTGGCAGCATCAAGCTCTAGCGGCGAAACGCAGATTATACATCAGCCCGCGCCAAAAGTGCAGGTCGTCGATACAACGGCGGGTGGAGATTGCTTCTGCGGCGCTTTCACCGTCGCCTTCACCGAACAACAGTCATTAGAGGACGCGCTGAGATTCGCCGTCTATGCCAGCGCGCTGAAAGTCACGAAATTCGGCGCGCAATCCGGCCTGCCCACGCGCAAGGAAGTGGAGGCGTTTGCGATGGAATATGGGGAGCGGCCTTGAATACCCACTTCGCTTGATTAGATACATACGATTTGAGATAATACAGACTAATCTTTCATTTTAAGCTAACTTCTTTCATTTTAAGCTAACTATAAGTAGGGCAAGCAACATTGTAAGGGAGGACTATGTTTTGACCTATCACCACGATACTTATGATCGTCGTATCCAACTTGGAGCTTCGCGTCGGCGATATGAAGATGCTATAGCGTTGCACAGCTCTGATCGTTGGAATGGCGCTATCTACTTAGCGGAGTACGCTATTGAGTGTTCATTAAAATCACTAATATGCTATAGTGAACGTAAGGATAACCTTAAAGAGACCAGATTGTTTGATGAGAATGTGCCTGCCATTGCCGAATGTATTCAACAGATAGATATCCCAACTCGTGGTGAACTCTATCTCGTGCCTGCTGGTGAATATGACGAAGGATATATTCACCGTCTGGCCGACCTTGACATCCGCCTACTTTATCAACGAGAGAAGAATCCAATCCATCAGCTATTAGATGATGTCAAAGCCTACCACGATTAGTTGCCTTGTCTACACAAGAAAAAGCAGAACAACGTATTGCAGAAGTACACAAAAACTATCCAGAATTTGCTATTCCGCTTGAAAATCTCCGAGGTGAAAGCTCTCCTATTGCGCTTGATCGCCTGAGCAAGATCTGGCAGAAAAATGGGGATGGGTTAATATCTCTTATCACAAGGATGGTACAAGCTGGCATTCTACAGGAATATCCTGGCTCGCCTGGCACTAACGTACCACGCTATACAGTTGCCGAATTGTATCTCTATGGATTGGGCATGAAACGCCAGGGGCAACGATAGTGATTTTATCACTAAAAGCTGGAACTTCAGCCTCATGCCTTCGCATTTTTGATTGAAAAGTTATAGCCACACCCACCTGGGATGCTCCAGCGTCCCTTCTACCCACCCAACAGGCATGTGAGCGGCCAGCAGTAGCGCGTTTTCTTGCAAAGCAGCGTTGATAAGCGCCTGCCTGCTGCTTAGATTAGTGGAGGCATTGGCCCATTTGACCATCCATGCAGGGTGCTCCACTTCGGCGGGATGGTGAAAGAGATCACCCAGGCAATAGAGGGTTTGCCCCTGTGAATGCACGCGCACAATCTGGTGCCCTGGCGACTCGCCGGGAGCGGCGATGATACGTACTTCTGTGGTTACGTCAAGACTGCCCTCAACAAGTTCAAGTAAGCCCAGCTTATGCAACACACCAAAGGTGCGGCTATCGAGTGAATTCGGATCGCGCAGCGCATCCTGCGTTTCAGGATAGTCCCAGTCAGGTCGCCCTAAGAAGACACGGGCGTTGGGAAAGCGCGGAACGTAGCCGCCATCGCTTTTCATCGTTGTCCCATCATAGTGATCGAAATGAGCGTGAGTGATGATGAGGTGGGTGATGTCTTCTGGTTGGATACTTCGCGATTGAAGTTGCTCAACGACGCCCGGCGGCGGAACATACGCCGGTGGTAAATAGGACGGGTCCAGCAAGATAGCCTGGGCGTAGTCGCCTGCATCAACCAGAACGGAGGCGTTCGCAAGCGCAATATGCACGCACTGGCTGGAAAATGGCCGGGGGCCTGCCAGGCTCGAGCCATAGAGCGGACGCCATGTGCTTTCAGGCACGGCCAATTCTTCCCCCATATCGACCATCATGTCACCCACATTGATGATGGTAATGGCGGCATCGCCAAATGGGATAATGCGTGGAGTTGTGTTCGACATCGCCAGCATCCTTACTCGAGAGGCGCGGTCAATTCAACCTGGATACCATCGGGATCGCTGAAACTCAGTATGGTAATGCCAAAGGGTGGAAGATCTCTCACCTCGCCGTGTTCCACGCCATGCTCCTCGAAAAGGGCGGCGGCTTTTTCAAGTTCAGCGCGGTTGGCGACTCTGAAGCTTAGATGATCCAGCCCGACGCGGTTCGGACTAAAGCGGTCATTGGGGAGAGCCTGACTCATGTCCCAGGGCGATGTCACACCCAGCAGTATATTACCATCTGTCAGCACAAAGCCCGGCGGCAGTTCCGCCGCCACTGTAAAGTTGAGCAACGTAGTGTAGAAGTCACGCGAGCGCACAGGGTCGGTAACGATTAGCCGGATGTGATGGACGCCAGAAATAGTAATCTTTGACATGTCCTATCCTTTCTTCGGCTACGCATCCTCCGGTTTTTAGCCACAAATAAGTTGCATAGCCATAATCGTAGAGGCGATAGAAAGTGAAATATTCTTATCAATTTTACGCGAGCAGGTTACATCAATGTTATAAACTATAGCCACGAAAAACACAACTTTTCCATCACCACATCTCACCCCAGGAGTTAGTAATACAAAACACATGTGATACAATCTGAACAACAGTCGCTTCGCCGGAAAGCAACTGGTAGCTATCGCCGAAAGAGGAAACTTCTGTGGTTCGTTTGTTGCTTGATACCGACCCTGGCATCGATGACGCGCTGGCGTTGTTTCTGGCCCTGGCTTCGCCCGATGTGCAGCTTGAAGCCGTGACTACCGTGAGCGGCAATGTGCATGTCAATGCTACCACGCGCAACGCCCTGGCTTTGCTGGAACTGGCGGGACGGCCAGATATACCCGTCGCGCGCGGAAGCGATCGCCCGCTCGTGCGCCAGCCGGTGATCGCCGATTATGTGCATGGGCAGAACGGACTGGGTGAGGTCATGCTGCCCGAACCCCGGCATCAACCGCTTGCCAGCCACGCCGTCGATGTGATTATCCAGCAGATTATGCAGGCTCCCGGCGAGATTACGCTGGTGGCAGTCGGCCCACTCACAAACGTGGCGCTGGCGGTGCGCCGCGAGCCGCGCATCGCGCAACTGGTGCGCGAGGTGGTGATTATGGGCGGCGCGCTGCTCGTTCCCGGCAACGTAACTCCAACATCTGAGTTTAATATATACGCTGATCCGCAAGCCGCGCATATCGTTTTGCATGCCGGTTGGCCCATACGCCTGGTCTCGCTGGATGTCACCAACCAGGCTTCACTACATCGCGAACAGCTTGCTATGCTGGCCTCCAATGGTCATCCAGTCACCGGGGCATTGAAAGCTATGGTCGATTACTATCTGAATGAGTTTGGCAAGCCGCGCGGCATTACCGCTTTCCATATGCACGACCCGCTCAGCCTGGCAGCCGCCATTCAATCAGACCTCATCACCTGGAAACCCGCCTATGTAGACGTTGAACTGAGCGGCGCTCTGACCTTTGGAGAGACTGTCGCGTTCTTTGAACAAACGGTTGATATCGATCCCGCCCTCGCTCACCCACGCCGCTCCAACGTGATGGCATCGGTCGGCGTGGACACCGAACGATTCATCGCGCTGTACATAGAAAGAATACAGGGCGCGTTCTCGTAAACGCCGCGCAAGGCCCCTTTGACAAGCAGCACGCTATGGGATATAGTAAGAATACATAATTCCTATAAATTTACCAGGTTTAAGCATAAAGGAGCAAAGAGGTCATGGCAATCAACCAGGCAGAGATCATGGATGCGCTGCACGAGTGTTACGACCCGGAAATTCCCGTCAATATTGTTGACCTGGGGCTTGTCTACAACGTTGATACTAATGACGAGACGGGACACGTCGATATCAGCATGACTCTGACGGCGTTGGGTTGCCCGATGGCTGGTGAAGTCATCGCCGAAGTTGAGATGCGCGTCACAGAGGTTGAGAATGTCAAGTCCTGCAAAGTAAATTTGACCTTCGACCCTCCCTGGTCTCCTGATCTCATGACCGAAGACGCCAAATGGGAACTCGGCATGGTGTAGTCCAGGCAGGCTCGCTCAACGCAATACAATGGGCAATCGGTCAAAATAAAATAACAGGCGGGTGATCGAAATGGCATATGAAGAACCACCAGATCATGGGGATATGCGCGCTACCTTAGCCCTTAGCCAGGCTGAAGCACAGACTGGCAGTAGCCGTACATTGAATCTGCCCGGCGGTCGCCGCATCACTGTCCCAATCCCGGCGGGCATTCATGATGGGCAAGAAATTCGTATCGCGGGTCAGGGTGAGCCGACCTTTCAGGGTGGACCCGCTGGCGATCTCATTTTGACCGTGGCGATTGCGCCTGCCGCGCAGGCAGGGCAGTCAAACCCGAATTCACCGACGGAATTTGTCCCTTCGCAATCGTTTCCGCCAGCTACTTCGGCTCCTTACTATCCGCCTGCCGCATCTGGTGGGTATCCCTACACCGCGTATCCGCCACAGGCTGATTACACTGGCACAACACCCGCGGGACCCTATCCCGATTACGTGCCACAACAGCCACCGCAGGAACCGGTGTACCTGCCCCAGAATCAGACCGCCTACCAGGCACCACCATCCTATCCGGGGTATCCTCCCTACGCGCAGCCGGGACAGCCTGGCACACAGCCATACTCACCACCTCCGCCTGCTCGCCGCCGCAGGATGTCGCCCGTTATCCTCACTCTTATCATCGTCCTGGCGCTTCTCCTACTCGCGGGAAGCGGACTCATTTACTATGTCGAGGTTTACCATCCCGGCGTATTGCATGCCCAGGCAACCGCCACCGCACAGGCCCAACTCTCTGCTACTGCCAATACCCAGGCCAGCGCGACAGCCGCCGCCAACGCTACTGGGACCGCGCAGGCTCAAGCCACCGCCAATGCACAGGCTAGCGTAAATGCACAGGCATCTGCGACAGCCACCGCTCTCCAGAGCATCCTGACCAACGCTACAAGTGGCACGCCAGTGTTGAACGATTCGCTGAGCGCGCAAAGTGGCTCTAACTGGGACATTCTTTTACCGGCCAATTCTTCTGTCGGAGGGAGTTGCCAGTTCATCAACAACGCTTATCACTCCAACATGCCGGCCAAGGGCTTCTTCCAACCATGCTATGCTGAAACTCCAACCTTTACCAACTTCGCTTTTCAGGTGCAAATGACCATCACCCAGGGAGACGAAGGCGGCTTTCTCTTCCGCGCCGATCCCAACAATTCTAAATTCTACCTGTTCCGCGTCACAACGAATGGCGCGTATAACCTCTTCCTCTACAGTAGTAGTCAGGCCAGTTCCGCGAAGAGTTTGCTCAGCAATACGGCTACGAACTTCAAAACCGGCCTCAACCAGACTAACACCATTACCCTTGTTGCCCAGGGCAGCAACCTGTACGTCTATATCAATAACCAGTTCCTCGACAGCGTGAGCGACAGCACATTGACCTCTGGCAAAATTGGCGTGTTCGGGGAAAATAGCACCAATCCGACAGACGTGGCCTTCACAAATGCGCAGGTCTGGCAATTGTAAGCTCAGGACGACCACTAAGGTCGTCCTGGCAGGAGCTTGCGCCTGCGTTCTCCGTCCTTCCGGGTGGATTTGTAGGGACGCGATAAATCGCGTCCCTACAAACGTGCGTTCTTTTTCACCCGGAACGATGCAGACCCCTGCCCCTGATACTTTTCTCCTATCTCGCGAACAAAGCGGCGTATCTTTACAGCAAGCGTGATATGCTTGTCAGCGAACTTACTGCTATAGCTATTTTTGACTACATACTGCAATCATTGGGAGAATTTGATGACTCAATGCAAAAGGTGCGGTTATTTACTTCAGCCCGGCGCATTTTTTTGCCCATCCTGCGGCACAGCCATTTCCAACCCGGCGGACAATAAACCGGCACAGCCTTTCCAGGCGTTCGATGCCCCCACACTGGGTGATGGCCCCTATTTGGAGACCGCGCCAGCCGCGCGAGAACACGTAGCGCGTCCTTCTCAGGGCGACTCCGACGAAAACGGTACTACGCAGATAACCGATTATGGATTGCACGCGCTGCAAAAACCCGCGCAGCCGCCCCAGATGTCCTTCTCGGATATGCAGTCGGCCCAATCGCCAGCATACTTTCCCACGCAGCCGCCTGAAATCCCTTTGATGAACTCTGAGCCGCCAGCAGCACCACACGCGGTTAGCATGCCTGAGCGCCCTGTTTACGCTCCTTACCCTCAACAACCCGTTTCCAGCAGGCCGCCGCAGAACCAACACCGCTCGCGCCTCTCACGCAGCGCGACCATCACTTATATGCTGCTGGCTTTAGTCGCCATGCTAAGCGGACTGTTGTTGATCCTGTACTCCGCTATTCTTCACCCGGCACAACTTCACCAGCAGGCAACCGCGACCGCCGTAGCACAGATGAACCTGCAAGTCAGTCAGACTGCCCTGGCTAATGCCCAGGGCAGCGCGACCGCCATCGCCATGGCGAACGCCACGGCCACGGCTCAGGCTCTTGCCACCGCCCAGGCCGTGGCCACAACTACTGCGCTTCAGAATATTTACACGCAGGGTACAAGTGGCACACCAGCGTTAAATGATCCTTTGAGCGGCTATAATGGTTATAATTGGGATATTGGCGTTATCAGCGGCGGCGGCGGTTGTAATTTCTCCGGGGGAGCATATCACGTTTCTATACAGACGAAGGGCTATTTTCTACCCTGCCTGGGGCAGTCAACCAGCTTCAGTAACTTCGCCTATCAAGTAACAATGTCCTTCGTTCGGGGTGACAGCGGCGGGATCGTCTTCCGCGCGAACTCCACAAGCGCGAACGGCTATCTCTTCGGCATCACACTCTCCGGGGCATACAGTATCGTGCCAATTAAAAACAACAGCGCGAATAACCCTATTAGCTCAGATACCAACTCCGCTATCAACACCAGCCAGCACGCTAGCAACCTGTTGACGGTTATTGCCAGGGGCAACAATCTTTTCCTCTACATTAATAAACATTTCGTCGTAAACGTCACTGACAACACCTTCAGCTCAGGTCAAATTGGCATGTTCGCCTCGGACGATAGCGGGCCGACCGATGTAGCCTTCACAAAGGCAGAAGTCTGGAGATTGTAATTTCACTCTTGTCGGGCTTCCAGGGCGACCGCGAGGGTCGCCCCTACCATACCACGAGTGGGCCTGCGAAGCCGTGTATGGTAGGGGCGACCGCCATAGGCGCGGACTTAAGCCATTTTTCCAGGGCGCCCGCCTGACTTTTTATCACAAGTTTAATTGAGAAAGTAAAGGTGCAAGATGAACGCCTTGCAGCAGTGTTTGTATATGCAGCCATCCTCGCCACAGGGTTTTCCACCCTGGGGGGCCATCGCTTTTGCGGCCCAGATACCCGCC
>DATLSI010000013.1:0-64104 GCA_035534255.1 Ktedonobacteraceae bacterium
TCCGCCATCTATCGCCTTTTTTGGCTCGGCGCGTACAAAACCCGATGATTCGGCTTATGCTGCGGCGGTGGAAACAGCCCGCCTGCTGGCAAGAGCTGGTTTTGGTATCATCACTGGTGGCGGGCCAGGTATCATGGAGGCAGGCAACAAAGGGGCGCAGGCTGGTGATAATGTCTCCATTGGATGCAACATCGAGCTGCCTTTCGAGCAAGGGTCTAATCCTTTTTTAGATATCTCGCTCGATTTTCGCTACTTCTTCGTGCGCAAAACGATGTTCGTCAAGTATGCCGAAGCTTTCATCATTTTTCCAGGCGGTTTTGGCACGATGGATGAGTTATTCGAGGCACTGACGCTCATCCAGACCAGAAAAGTCAGTCATTTCCCCGTCATTCTCTACGATTCAAAATACTGGGCCGGGCTGATCAACTGGATTCGGGATACTATGTTGCCCTCTAACAAAGTCGGACCCGACGATATAGGTCTGCTCATGCTCTCCGACGATCCTCAGGAGATATGTAAGATTGTGATTGATGCTTACCAGGAAAGCTATCGCCAGGATCGCAACAATCCGTTGAGCAAAAGGGATTCGACGATTCGTTAGGAGTTGTAACTTTTGGATTTGCAATCGCTTAGCATTCCACTAAAAAACCTTGCCTACGTTGTGCATGAATAGTGCTTTGCGCAATGATGAGTTTAGTTCTCGAAATTGACAGTAACGCGAGGTAGTTTCAACTGGGCCGTTCTGTGTGCCCAGGCGCGAATGGCCTGTGCGACTACTTCGTTATCGCGGGGTTGGCGCAATTTATCGCGCTCTACCACACGCCTGGTCATCACCTGGATATGCCAGCCTCCGTTGATACGCTTTAATCCCGAAGGGGTGGCTACCCTCAGTAAAGCCGCGATACGGGGGGACTGGTTGTTGACGACCTGAAGAATGTCTGACCAGTTTTCGTGTAGCACCGACGTAAACTGTTCCGCGAATTCATCGTTTCTAGCGCGCGGGGTCTGCTCCATGTAGCGCCTCCTCGTTGTCTAGAGTAAGACTGGCATGCCTCTAGTATAGCATATTTTTCTCGCTTATCAGGAGGTTTAATTGCACATAATCTGTGTATCATATCGCGTCATCTCTTGACTTTGCGTTTTGTTATTATTTGCTGGTACACTGGACGCATCTAAATACCTGCATGGAAATGTGATAGTAAAGGAATAGAAGTAAAATGACCTTTTCAGGGAGCAGGCTTAGCCGCATGGCACAGGTGTTGATACGTTACTCGCTTGATGTGCAGCCGGGGCAGCTCGTGGCTGTTATGGCGGAGATCGAAGCGATTCCCCTTGTGCGCGAGGTGTATCGTGCAATATTGCATGCTGGCGCGTATCCAGTTTTGCAGTTGGAAATGGATGACGCGGAGGCTGTCTACTTGAAGGAGGCCAGCGACGATCAACTCGATTTTATATCTCCGGTGAAACAATTGATTTACGAGCGCTTTGACCGCCTGCTGTATATTGATGCCAATACCAATACGCGCCTCCTTTCGCGTATCGACCCGAAACGCTCGGCGCAAAGACGCAAAGCGCAGGATGCTATAGACACAACGTGGTCACAGCGTGCCGCGCAGGGGCTGATGCGCTGGTGCTACACGCAGTATCCAACCAATGCCTACGCCCAGGATGCTAATATGTCACTTGAGGACTACTGGGAATTTATGGGCAAGGCGTGTAAGTTGGATGATGCCGACCCATTAGCAAGTTGGCGGGCATTATCAGATCGTCACCAGCAGCTTGTCGAATGGTTGCAGGGCCGTAAAGAAGTGCATATTATAGGCCAGGACACTGATCTTGTTCTATCGATTGAGGGCCGCTCGTTTCTGACCTGCGATGGGCATGTCAATTTCCCCGATGGCGAAATCTTTACCAGCCCTGCCGAAGATAGCGCGCAGGGGACGATTCGTTTTGCACTTCCCGGTGGCTATGATGGTCATCCTGTCGATGATATACGCCTGCGTTTCGATCGCGGACGGGTTGTCGAAGCACACGCTGCCTCTGGTGAGGATTTTCTGCTGAATATGCTTGCTATCGATGAAGGTGCGCGGCGCATTGGCGAATTTGCCTTCGGTACCAACTATGGGGTACGTGAAGCTACTCGCAATACCTTGTTTGATGAGAAGATCGGCGGTACTCTGCATATGGCGCTGGGACGTAGCTATCCAGAATCAGGCGGGTTGAATGTCTCATCTCTGCACTGGGATATGGTGTGTGATCTTAGGAAACAAGGTGAGGTATGGGTTGATAGCGAACTTTTTCTCAAAGATGGGCAATATATTCTATGGCTATAGGAAATCATATTTTCCACCAGTTGCTATGCCATCTTTTAGCAGCCGCAAGCGCATCTATTGTCTCTTGCGTCAGAATGGTCATACAACGATCTACCTCTGACGAGCCTGCATACAGATCGACGATGCCCAGGTCAACGCCAACAAGCGGTTCGACGGCGGCAACCGTGCAATACGGTACATATGCCACACTATAGCCACCCTCTTGCAGCATGAGCAGGCGACCATCGCAGATTTCTTCTGCCAGGTCAAACAGTAAGGTGGATATTGCCCTGAAACCGTCCATCGTAAGCATATTCTGAGCAAGCGGATCTAGCCAGTTCGCATCCTGCCCGGCGGAGATGATGATTAGTTGTGGGCGGTATTGCAGTCCAATGGGTAGCACCAATTGTTCGAAAGCGGCCCGATAACCCCTGTCGCCTGTGCCAGCCGACAGCGGGATGTTGACGGTATAGCCTGCTCCCGCGCCGCTGCCCACCTGTTCAAGCTCGCCTGATAGTTTGGGATACCAGTTGTGCTGGTGTAGCGAGACAAATAGCACTCCGGGATCTGCATAAAAGGCATCCTGGGTACCGTTGCCATGATGCACGTCCCAGTCCACGATCATGATTCGTTCCAGGCCAAATACGTTGCGGGCATAATGCGCGGCGATGGCGGCATTATTAAAAACACAGAAGCCCATGGCGCGATTGCTCATCGCGTGATGCCCAGGAGGGCGCAAGAGCGCGTAGGTGTTGCGCACTTCGCCCTGCATGATAGCTCGCGCTCCGTTCATAGCTCCGCCCGCCGCGTAGATTGCCGCGTCAAATGAACCAGGGCTGAGCGGTGTATCGCTCTCAATTTCTCCCCAAATACCCTTCATCGGTCCACCCGCAACGTGGGCGCGCACGCCTTCGATATAGGCGCGGGTATGATAGACCGCCAGTTCATCCTCGGTGGCCGCGCGCGCAGGGATTGAGTGCATCATAGCGCTCAGGCCCGACCCATCAAGAAATTCTTTAATGCGGCTCGTGATGGTCGTCGAGGAAGGATGACCTTCAGGAGAGGTTGCAAATGATCCGTTGCGCATGACTACAGTAGCCTGCGCGCCGGTATCATGCCCCAAGAAGCGTTCATCGAAAACGAGGCCGGTGCGATGAGTGGGCATTACAAACGATCCTTTCTGATGCAGGGGTTCTTGTCATAGAAGTCAAGTTTGGTCAAACAGAAACTTGCGCTAACATCATATGATATCCTTAAAATGGCTTTCAACTTGTTGCATAGAGGACTGTAAAATGTTAGTATAGCAAATCATGGAACAGAACAATAATAACACTAATAAGAGTTCAATTGATGAGATAGACCAGCGCATCATTGAGGCGCTGCAACTTGATGGGCGACGCCCATTCACCAAACTGGCGGCGGAACTGGGCATCTCTGAAGCCAGCGTGCGTCAGAGGGTTGCCAACTTGATAAACAACCAGGTCATGCAGATCGTCGCCATCACCAACCCGTTGAAAATGGGCTTTTCGCTCGCCAGTATGATCGGTATTCGCGTTTCAGGCGACAGACTTTTAGAAGTTGCCAGGGAAATATCAGCCTTCGATGAAGTGATTTACCTGATTATATGCGCGGGCAGCTTCGATTTGCTGGCAGAAGTAGTATGTCGTGATAACGATCACCTGTTAAAATTCCTCACAGAAAAACTCTATAAAGTGCCTGGCGTGCAGCAGACCGAGACATTTATGTACCTGCGCGTCGTGAAACAGAACAACTGGGCGTTTCTCTCGCAGGCCAGAGTCTCACCAACGTCTATACGGACTCACCCTTCAGATACCAGCCAGTAGGTTTCTGCCCAATAAGTGCCAGGAGACTGGTTCTTTCCATACGACTATAGTATAATGCCAGCGTGGGCATCTACAATGCACACAGTTGTGAAATGGCTCACTACCTTACATCGCACCATAGTCGATCCTATGCTCAGAAAACGATGAAGGAGACACTTGCATGGCAATGGAGACGCTTCCGGCAGGAACCCAACTGAAGGGGCGCTATCGTGTCGAACGTGTCCTGGGCAATGGCGGCTTTGGTCATGTCTACCTGGCGGTAGACTTACAAACAGGGCAGCAATACGCCATCAAGGAATATTTAGTGGCCGGGGCCAGCGGCAAAGCGCAACTTGAGCACGAGGCGCGCGTCCTGAGCCACTTACACCATCCCAGTTTACCCGCCTTCCAGGATGCTTTTGACGAGCGCGGGCGCTATTATGTTGTGCTGGGGTATATTGAAGGGCGTGATCTGACCGATTGCATCCGCGCCGCGCGCCAGCGCAACGAAGTCGTACCGCTTGAACGCGTCTTGAACTGGCTCATCTCGATTTGCGAAGCCGTGACGTTTTTACATAACCAGCAACCACCCATCATTCATCGCGACATCAAGCCCGACAACATTCGCATCACCTCGAACGGCATTGCTATTCTGGTAGACCTGGGCAACGCCAAAGCCGCAGCAGACGGCGCGCGCACTCTCCTGTTTATACGCCACCAGGGTACGCCGGGCTATGCACCATTGGAACAGTATCCAGGCGGTGTAGGCACCGATACACGCTCCGATGTCTATGCGCTGGGTGGAACGCTCTTTTTCGCTTTGACCGCGCACGAACCTCCCAGTGTTTCAACCCGCAAGCAATCGAGCGATCAGGGCATGCCAGATTTACCTTCGCTACAGGGACTCCTGGAGCAAAATCCACCTGAAGCCCAGGAACACAACAGCGTAAAACAGTTCAGACTGGGCATCAACAAACCGGCTAAGCCCGCAGCACGCCATTCACGCCACCTGGCCCAACTCAGTATGTTATCACCCGATCTGCTCAATCGCCTGAACCTGATTATTGCGCGCGCGATGGCCATGGACCCCTGGGATCGTTATCAATCTGTCGAGGAACTGAGCGCTGACCTGCAAAGGGTGCGTGCTGCCATGCCCATCTCTGCTCAACCTTCAAATTCACCGGCTAGTCGTCCTGTTGATCCACATAGCACGCAGCCCGATCTGCCATTTCTGTTTGAAGCCATGCAAAACGCGCGCGAAAACACTACTCCACCTTCGCCGGATAGCTCCGCGAGACCCGGCGCGCCGACCACTCAGCCGCCTTCACAGGAGAGCAATGGACACTGTCCGCGCTGCCGGGCGGAAGTGACTCGCAACGCGGCATTCTGTCCGCGCTGCGGTTCACCACTGAATGCAGATAGTTCTCCTCAGCAGGCGGGAATACCACTGGCAAAGATTCAGCAGCGATCATCCAATGCAAGTGCTTCTGCTCAATCAGTCGTGCGTGCTTCCACGCCCCAGCAGACACCTCCCAGGCCATTTATGCAGGCTGCTACACCTGTAGCACCTGTAGCACCTGTAGCACCTGTAACACCCACGCAAAAACCCATAGTCATTCCTGGCGTTGATAGGACACAGCAAGGTCCCCTTTCAAATGCAAACACGATACTGCCATCGTCGCCTTCACCTGTGATGCCTGGCATGGCAAATAGCCTGTCTTCGCAACCACAACAACGTACTCGACTTCCGAAAATCCTCCTGTTCTTCGTTATTGCCATTATCGTCGTAATAATTGCCGTTGCGGTCTTTTTGGTGGTACACAGTAAGACCAATGGCGAGGGTAGCGGCGGAACGACCCTACAACAGGCACGATATTATTCTCCCGGAGCACAGGTTTACAATTATGAGCGAAACATCTCTCTCTGCTTTATTGCCACCACTGCGCATCCTGATACTCGGATACGGCAATGTCACACGGGCATTCCTGCCTCTGTTGGCATCGCGGAGCGAGTGGCTGGGCCGCGAACTGGGTCTGCGACCAGTAATTACCGGCTTAGGTTCACGTAGACAGGGACTCTACATCCATCGTGATGGTGTTGATGCCAATCGGTTCACTGGCGAGCAGGACCCACTCTACCGCTTCAAAAGCGAAGGAGCCAGGGTAGAGAGTGCTGAGCAATTCATCGAAGCTGGCAAAAATGCTGGAGCCACTCTTTTCATTGAACTAACCACGCTTAACCCACAAAACGGGCAACCCGCGCTGATGCACATTCGCAGGGCGCTTGAAGCTGGTATGGATGTCGTTACCGCCAACAAAGGCCCGGTGGCTTACGCGCAGGCCGAACTACAGCAACTGGCAAGCAGGCACAACGCGCAGTTTCGCTTTGAGTCGGCGGTAATGGATGGGTTGCCCCTGCTCAACCTCGCGGAATTTACTCTGCCCGCTGCCGGGATTCGCGCATTCCGCGCGCTGCTCAACGCTACCAGCAGCCTGGTTATCAGCATGATAGAGCAGGGTTACTCACAGGAAGAGGCCATCCGTAAAGCTCAGGAAGTGGGGGTCGCGGAAGCCGATCCCTGGTACGACCTGGACGGTTGGGACGCGGTTATGAAGACAACCATTCTGGTAAACTCGCTGATGGAAGGCGAACTTATTCCCCAGGCAGTCGAGCGCGAGGGCATTCGTCGCCTGACGAGTGACGATATCTGCGCTGCCGCGCTGGCCGGTTCACCGTACCGCCTGGTAAGCGAGGCGCACTATAAACATGGCATGCTCACCGCCAGCGTGCGACCGGTTCGCATCAGCGCGGATGATACGCTGCATACCGGCATTCAGGGTAAGACCGGTGCCATCTCGCTCGAAACAGATGTCATGGGTACCATCACCTTGATTGAACACGAACCGACGGTAGCGCAAACTGCCTATGGAGTGCTGAGCGATCTGATTATCATCCAACGCGGCAAACGGATTGATTGACTTTTACGGGGATGCTGTTTAGAATAGCAACTATCCTACTACTGATAAAGGAGTACGAGTATGGCTATCATCTGTCCGCAATGCTCCCTCGAAAATCCAGATCAGTCCACATTTTGTGCGCGCTGTGGAGCAAAGTTAACGCAGGATCAAAATCCTGCCAGCACAACCAATGGCCCATCGCAACCCTATACCATGCCGGCAGAACCAATCATGCAACAAAGTTTTCCCGCGCAGTCAGCGCCTGGGGAATTTCAGCAGAACTATCCACCTCCCGTGCCGGGAACATACCAGCAGATGCAGCCGCCCACCATGTACGCCCAGCTTAATACGGCTCCTCCACCACCCATTATCCCTCTCTCCGCGCAGCTTGGCAGGCGCGCATTCGCCGGACATGGTTATCCTGTCTCGCGCGCATCCTGGTTGATAGCGGACCAGCAAGCGCAAGCAACAGCCGTGCTCACTGCTGCGCGAGAGTCTCTGCTGCAGCGCGGTCTGCCAGGCCTGAGCATCAACCAGGCACGCCTGACCGAGCGAAGTTTCATGCTTGAAAGCCGCGATTACCTGACCGCGCATCGCGGCAGTTCCACGGTCTTTCTCTACGTCACACCTGGCGGGCGCGACCTCTATATCTCGCGCACAACTACTACGCAGACACCAATCAGCATCGCGCGCGTCGCTATATTCACCCTGTTGTTGATTCTCATGATAATAGGTTTGGCGCAAAGCGGATCGCCGCCATCCTTTGCCGGTGGTTTCTCGTTAGGCGCAGCCATCTCCACCATCCTCATCAATTTTAGCGTCCCCCTACTGCTCTTTTTCCTGGTGCTGATCATCACATCCCTGCTCGCCTGGCTCATGCACAACGACCCGGGTATGTACTTGCGCCCTGCCATCATGAACGACTTTCAGGCCGACGACGCCGCGCTCATCCAGCAAGCAGTCGATAACAGCCTGCTCAGCGCAGCCAAAACAGCGGGGATAGACGAAAGTAAGATTACGATGTCCGGTCAGAGGCAACGCATCAGGCGACGCATTAGATGGATATGAGGTCCCGCGCCCGGTCACGATTAGAGTTCTACAGGCAAGTCCTGGCGCGCACCCCACTCATTCCAGGAGCCATCATAGTTGGTCAGCGCGGGATAGCCCAGCATGGCAAGGCTGAAGAGGACGGTCGTAGCTGCAACACCGCCGTTGCAATAGGCAACCACCCGCTCTGAAGGTGTCAAGTGTGCTGTTGAGAATATCTGCGACAGTTCTTCATTGCTGCGGAAAGTGCCCGTAGCAGCATCGATGAGTTCTTCGCGTGGAATGCTGAGCGCGCCCGGTATGCGCCCCGGCCGTCCATCACCGCGCGCAATCGCTCCCGTGTACTGCCCGCTGTCACGCGCATCGATGAGCGTGACGCCCGGCTTATGCAGCATGGCCAGGATGTCTTCAGCCGTTGCGCGCAGTGGGGGCTGCACCTTTGGAGTGAATGTGGCGGCAGGATAGGTAGGAACATCTGCCGTTAACGGCAGATGTTCGCGTTTCCACTTGCGCAGTCCGCCATTGAGCACAACGATCCGCTCGTGGCCGTAGTAGTTGAGCACCCACCACAGGCGCGTGGCAAACTGCGAGGTTGGATGCGCGTCATAGGCCACAACGAGATGCTCATCGCCTATGCCCAGGCTCTCCATTGCTCGCGCGAATTGCCGCGGCTGCGCTACCTGGGCCTCAATGGGATCTGCCAGATCCACGATGTCACGAGACCAGTCGATATAGACCGCTCCCGGAATATGCGCCTGCTCGTATTCTTCGCGCGCTCCAACGTATTCCGCGTGCTGGATGCCATCGCGTTCGCTGGTGCGCACATACCCGCGCATGTCAACGATACGTAGCGCCGCATCATCAAGATGCGCGGCCAACCAGGATGTTTCGACTAAAAAACGGCTGCGGTCCATAAGGCAATGCTCCTCTTATGCATATTGTAAGGGCTTTACGAGAAAAAGCCTGACGCTTCGGGATTGTCGGTACTGACGAAATGCGCAGGCGTCCCGAACAGGCTAATGGGCCTCACGCCTGTAATCGTCATGGAGGGATTCGGCGTCTGCGTGGTAATGTAACGCTGCACGGTCAATCCCAACGGACGCGATAGAATGATAGCGGCGGTAGTTGCCAGCACCACATTATTGAACGATCCATAGGGACGGCGCATGCGGGCTACCGTCATGGCGGAGAGTCCGGTCAGCAGGCCAGTGACCGCCAGGTTGGTGCCACAGCGTTCATGAATGGCCAGTTCTGGGGAAGTGGTACGCAACAATGTCAGGGCTTCTTGCGCCGTCGGCAGGATTGCCTCGGTTGGCAAATCACCGAACACAAAGAAACCCGCCGCGAACGAGATACCCGCCAGCCTCACATCGGGATATTTCTTGCTCAGCAATACAATAGTGGCGTGCTCAAGCGCGTGGTTTTGCTTGACCGCGCCTCCCAGAGTTAGCTGCTGTGTTAACTGCGCAAAGGGGTTTATAGAACTCATACGAGTCATCCTCTCTATCTAGTCCACAAAAAGAACCTGGCTAGTAAACGATATTGAAAGTGACAATTTCATCACCGAAGTTGATGATATCGCCATCATTTAAGGGTACAGCTTGATTTGGTTGGATGCGCATGTTATTGACCAATGTGCCATTGGCGCTCTGCATATCAGCAATGTACCAGCGATTGGTATCGAACCAGAATCGCGCGTGACGCCGCGAGACTGTGCGTCCTGAAATAATCAGGTCATTTCCGTTGGTACGTCCGATAGTCGTCACATCCTGGTGAAAGAGGTATGCGCGTCCACCAAGCTGGCCGTTCTGGAAGGTGAAGCGCGCTAGAATTGGCCGACCATTTGGCGCGAGTACGCGATCAGAAACCGCTTTTCGATCGGAGAGTTCATAACCACAGGACGTACAAAAGAGACGGTCGCTCTGGTTGGCCGAGCCGCAGCGAAAACAACTCACTGTAATCAAAGACGGTCTGCTCCCGCTCAAGCCGAGTGGCTGTGACTGTAACGGCTGCGATGACAGTGGCTGTGACTGCAACGGCTGCGATGGGTACAGAGGTCCCGATGCCGGCATCACAGAAGCAAATGGTGGTATTGGAGTGATAGGCGGCTGGATCGAGGGCTGCAAACCTGAACGCCAGCGTGGCAGGGAAAGATGCGATGCAATCAAGGCTGCCGTCAGGGCTTCAATAAGCGCGTCGGTTGTCTGGTAACGGTCAGAGGGCGCTTTGGCGGTCATCTTCAATACTACCTGCTCAATCGGCTGCGGCACGCCCATCTCGCGCATTTTCTCAACAGGCAAAGGCTCGTTCAAATGCTTCACGGTGATGGATATGGGACTATCCGAAGTAAAAGGCACCTTGCCGGTCAGCGCGTGAAAAAGCACAATACCGAGCGAATAGATATCGCTGCGGCGATCCACGGCCTGGCCGGTTCCTTGCTCGGGTGACATATACTGCGGCGTGCCGATGCCAGTACCCGCGCGTGTCAGGTTTGAGGTTCCTTCCAGGATTTTCGCGATGCCAAAGTCCGAAAGCAACAGGTGTCCATCTTTGCGCACCAGCATGTTGGCCGGCTTCACATCTCTATGCACGATACCATGTCCATGCGCGCACCCCAGCCCCTCAGCAGCCTGGATTACGAAATCTACAGCCTCGGCTACAGACACTGGACGCGTCTTCAGGCGATCTTTGAGCGTCCCACCATCAACGTACTCCATCACAATGAAGGTGATCCCATCCTGCTCGCCAAATTCATGGATCGGGACAATATTGGCATGCTGGAGCTTGGCAACGGAGCGAGCTTCCTGCTGAAAACGCTTCAAGAAGATCGGATCGCGAGCGTGATAGGCGGGCAGTACTTTGACAGCAACGTATCTATCCAGGTTTGGTTGATAGGCCTTGAAGACCGTAGCCATCCCACCTGAACCAATACGCTCGACGATACGAAACTGACCGAGCGATTTCCCAACCAGAGCATGTAGCTCATCTCCATTTGCCGATTGATCCATGTTGAGACAAACCCCTCTATTCCTGACCTGCTCCCTATTCGCCTCGTTTCCGGCACAAAGTCTCTCTAAAGTGTGAGGCAGGGCTAAATTTACTCCCTAGATTATACAGGTTGAGACTGCCCTTGTCGAGTAGAACTTTTCTCTACCTGGATTATCCTTCTAACAGAAGTGACTCCGGGTCTTCAACCAGTTCCTTCACGCGCACAAGAAACTGCACGGCTTCGCGACCATCCACGATGCGGTGATCGTAGGATACCGCGACATACATCATGGGGCGAATCACGATCTGACCATTGACCACCACGGGTCGTTGTTCGATCTTGTGCATCCCCAAAATGCCCACTTGCGGCGCGTTCAAGATAGGAGTTGACATCAACGAGCCAAACACACCACCGTTGGTTATCGTAAACGTGCCACCCTGTAGTTCCTCTAGTTTAAGCGTATTGTCCCTGGCGCGTTTTGCCAGTTCGGCAATTTCCCGCTCTATCTTGGCGAAACTCTTACGATCAGCGTCACGCAGCACAGGTACAACTAATCCTTCTTCCGCGCCCACCGCGATGCCGATATCGTAGTAATGTTTCAGGATCATGTCGTTTCCCTGAATTTCGGCATTCAGACGCGGGAACGCCTTCAACGCGCCAACCACAGCCTTTGTAAAGAACGACATGAAGCCCAGCGACACGTTATGACGCTCTTTGAAGGCATTCTTGCGTCGGCTACGCACCTCCATTACCGCGCTCATATCGATCTCGTTGAACGTGGTGAGCATGGCAGCGTTGTGCTGTGCTTCCACCAGGCGCTGCGCGATGGTTTGACGACGACGTGACAGGCGCACGCGCTCCTCGCGCCCGCTCGCAGCCTGAGCCTGCAATTTCGGGGCAGGCGCAGGCGCAAACAACTGAGGGGCTACAGATCGAGCTAGTGGCGCTGGTACCGCAGGCGCAGCGTTGGCGACCGGCGTTGTCTCACCGGCAGCGCCAGAAACCGCGGTATCAGACCGGGAAGACTGTTCAATGTAGCTCATGACATCTTCCCTGGTCACGCGACCATGCGGGCTATTCCCTTTAACCTGCGCAAGATCAACATTATTGTCAGCGGCAATACGACGCGCCAGGGGTGAAGCTGGATGATTCCCATCTGTAACCGTCTCAGGCACACCAGATGTCGCTTGAGCCGCAGTTACAGGTGGTTGTTGCGCGGACATCGAGACAGCTGCCTGCCTTGCCATCTTCCCGATCAAACCGATGATATCGCCTACCGCAACCTCATCACCCTCATTTTTCACGATCTTTTGCAACACACCGCTTTGTTCCGCGCTGACCTCAACATTGACCTTGTCGGTTTCGAGTTCAACCAGCGCGTCACCCGCATTAACGGTATCGCCTTCGTGCTTCAGCCAGCTGGCTATGACAGCATCAACAATTGATTCGCCCAACGGGGGGACACGTATCTCGATGGACATGTATTTTCCTACCTTTCGGAAAGTGTGATTGAGAGTCTATGGCTATAGGAAATGTTATAGCTCGGATAGGACCGTTCTCAAATGCTGCGAATCTTTGTCGACGTATGCAACGTCTGTTCGATGATCTGCTCCTGCTCAAGCTGGAAAAGGTCCGAAAAGCCGGTAGCAGGGCTTGAACGCGCGGGACGCGAAACATGTCCGAGTTTCATCTTTGATCCCAGCATGGCAGTCAAACGAGTACTCAGATAGGTCCACGCGCCCATGTTTTCAGGCTCTTCCTGCACCCAGAGCACTTCACTTGCATTGGGGTAATGTGCTAGCACCTGCCGCAACTCGTTTTCAGGGAACGGGTAGAGCATTTCGACACGCACAATTGCCACGTCGTCCGCTTGCGCGCGAGCGGCGTTGAAAAGCAGGTCGATAGCCACCTTGCCCGTGCAGAGCGCCACGCGCCTGACAGCGTCCGCGTGTTGGAGGGCATCACGATCGTTCAACACCGGATGGAAGGAATCTTCCGCCAGTTCGCGCAGGCTGGCAACCGCGAGTGGATGGCGCAGCAGGCTCTTGGGCGTCATAACCACCAGCGGGCGCGGATAGCGTTCAAGGTAGAATGCCTGCAACCTCAAAAGGTGGTAGTACTGGGCCGCTGTTGAACAACTCGCCACGCGCCAGTTATCCTGCGCGCTTAATTCCAGGTAGCGTTCAAGTCGCGCGCTCGAATGTTCCGGCCCCTGTCCTTCATAGCCGTGGGGCAGCAGTAAGACCAGCGAGGAATATTGCTTCCACTTGGCGCGAGCTGACGCGATAAACTGGTCAATAATCACCTGGGCCACATTGGCGAAGTCACCGAATTGCGCTTCCCATAGGGTCAGTACGTCGGGAGCATGCACGCTGTACCCGTATTCAAAGCCCAGTGACGCGCTTTCATTAAGCGGGCTATTAAAGATGGAAAAGTTCGCGTTAGCCTGTGGAAGGTGCTGTAATGGGATATACAATGCGCCTGTGTGCTGGTCGTGCAACACGGCATGTCGATGGCTGAACGTACCTCTTTCGCTGTCCTGACCGGTCAGGCGAATGGATGTGCCACCAGCCAGCAGCGAAGCAAAGGCCAGCGCCTCGGCCTGTCCCCAGTCGATGCCGCCCTCTGCCCCCATCGTTGTAGCGCGGCGCTGCAACAGGCGAGCCAACTTGGTGTTGGGTGAAAAGCCATCCGGCCGCCTCAATAGTTCATTATTATAGCTAAGCAGGGCATCGGCTGATACAGGCTGCGGTAGTTCATGGCCCTCGTAATGCCCATTGACGCCATTGGTTTCATCCTGTTCCAGTGGCTTCAAACTCTCGTCAGCTTCGCGCCTGGCCTGTTCAAGCACCTGCAAAGCCCGTTGTTGCAACGCCTCAACATCTTGTGATGACAGGACGCCCTGTTCTTGCAGGCGCTGCGCGTAAAGTTCGCGCACGGTAGGATGCACGCGTATCACCTCGTACATCTGCGGCTGCGTAAAGGAGGGTTCATCGCCCTCGTTGTGTCCCCAACGCCGGTAGCCTACCAGGTCAACCAGCACATCTTTATGGAAGCTGTCTCGATAGGCGAAGGCCATGCGCACTGCCATCAGAGCCGCCTCAGGATCATCGGCATTGACATGAATGATGGGAATCTCGAAGCCCTTGGCGAGGTCGCTGGCAAAGTACGTCGAGCGGGAGTCACGCGGCTCCGTCGTGAAGCCAAGCTGGTTGTTCGCGATGATATGGACAGACCCGCCAACTTTGTACCCCTGCAAATTCCACAGGTTCAAGGTTTCTGCCACGATGCCCTCGCCGGGGAAAGCCGCGTCACCATGAATTACAATAGGCAGCGTGCGATTGACATCCTGGCCAGGTCGGCCCGACTGAGTATATATCTCCTGCGAAGCGCGTGTCATACCCTCCACCACCGGATTGACGTATTCAAGGTGGCTCGGATTGGGCGACAGCGTAATTTTGAGGTCGATAAGCGCGCCTTCCTCTTCGTCAAGAACGTGTTCCGCGCCCAGGTGATATTTGACATCGCCGGTATAACCAAAGCCGAAGGTATCCGTCAGGGGAACACCTTCCTCGTGCTTCATATGCCGGAATTCGCTCAGGATATCCGCGTAAGGCTTCTGCAGCACGTGCGCCAGCACATTGAGGCGACCGCGATGCGCCATGCCAATGATGACCTCATGCGTCCCTTTCGCGACAGCGTTTTTGATAATCTCGTCGATCATCGGCACCAGCACATCGGTACCCTCCAGAGAGAAGCGCTTCTGGCCGGGAAAGGTGGTATGCAAGAACCGTTCAAATGCCTCGACCTGCGTCAGACGCTGCAAGAGTGTATAGCGTACATCCCATCCGGGCGCGAGGCGATATTGATGCAGGCCAACAGCATCGCGCAGCCAGCTTCTTTCTTCAGAGCTTTTCACCTGGTCAAACTCGTAGCTGATGGTTCCAGAGTACATCGCGCGCAGTGCGGTAATAGCTTCGAGCGCGTTGCGCGCACCTTCAGCCGAATGTCCGCCAATCACTTCCGGCGGCAGTTGCGCCAGATCCGCATCGCCAATACCGTGCGTCTCGGTCAATAAAGCCGGGTCTCCCAGTGGTTCGCTTCCCAGTGGATCGAGATGCGCTCCCAGGTGGCCGCGCGAACGTATGGCATGCGCGAGGTTAGTCGCTGCCACGATGGTAGATACCGGCGCGGCTGTCACTGGCGCAACTGCCACGACTGCCGGTGGCGAAGCTACAACAGATGTTGGTGACCAGGTATCGAAAATGGCACGCGTATCGGGGTCAATCGAAGCCGGGTTCTGGCGATAACGCTCATACAATTCGAGCACATACCCGGCATTGGGTCCATAGAACGTATCTAAATCGTACATAGTCTATTAATGTTCCTTGAATATCCTTTGTGCTTTGAAAGAGAAAGCGTGTATACCTGTATTTTATCACCTGAGAGCGGTTTCAGAAAATCAGGGTTACACTAATCTCTTGCTTTCCCCACCTCCATACGCTAGATTCACCCCGGTTGAAACACAACCAGGCTCTTGCCACATATGATAAAATGGTAGAGCAGAAGCAATGAAGGAACAAGTAAGCCACCCGCACCTGTCAGAGAGAGTCCGTGTATGGTGCAAACGGATACAGGAAGTGCGCTGAATATCACTCCTCAGCTTCCCGGTTGAAACAGTTAAAGCGTAGGCCGGGCCGGAACCTTTCCGTTACCATGAAGGATAATATCAAATGAGTGAGCTACTCTATCTTTTATGCTAGATAGCTAATCAGGGTGGTACCACGGGAGATTCTCTCGTCCCTTTATGACGAATATAGGCGACGAGATTTTTTTGTAGTTTGTTTAGATCAGGAGCGGGCCAATGAAGACGAAACTGCTCTACCACGAAAACAGTTTCACCTTTGAATGCAGCGCCAGAGTTGTCGCGATTGAAAGTGATGAAATCGCACTCGACGCAACCGTATTTTATCCAGGCGGCGGTGGTCAGATGCCGGATCGCGGTATTTTGACGTGGGATAATCGCGGCCAGGAAGCCAGCGTGATCGCTTTGAACAAGCGTGATGATGTTGTCTGGCATACACTGGATCGCCTGCCGCCACCGGCTGGAACCGAGGTGGTATGCGCTATCGACTGGGATTTCCGCTACCAGATGATGCGCACACATACCGCATTGCATATCCTGTGCGGCATCATCTGGAAAGAATTTGGCGTCCAGGTAACTGGCGGGCAAATGTACCCGGATAAGGCTCGCATGGACTTCGCGATGGAAAACCTGAGCAAGGAACGCATTGCCTATATCGAAGAACGCGTGAACGATGCCATTGAGGCTGATTACCCGATTCGCGTCTATACGCTGCCTCGCGAAAAAGCCTTTGCTATTCCAGACCTGGTGCGTACCCGGATTAACCTGCTCCCAGCAGGCATCGAGGAGGTGCGCATTGTAGAAATCGTAGGGTTGGACTTACAGGCCGACGGCGGCACGCACGTGAACCATACAAAAGAAGTGCGCGGCATCAAGATAACAAAAACCGAAAACAAAGGGAAAATCAACAAACGTATCGAGATCAGGCTTACGGATTGAGGAGGCCGACGTGTCAGTGAAATCAAGCGTATTCAAACCGGTGACAGCAGCAGACCGGGTGGACTATCCGGCCCTTGAGAACGCTATCCAGCGCTGGTGGGATGAGCAGGGAATATTGCGTCAGTATACCCGGCGCAACGACCACAGCGATAAACAATTCTCGTTTCTGGATGGCCCCATTACCGCCAACAACCCCATGGGCGTGCATCACGCCTGGGGCCGCACTTATAAAGACCTGTACCAGCGTTTCAAGACCATGCAGGGCTTCAAACAGCGCTACCAGAACGGATTCGACTGCCAGGGTTTGTGGGTCGAAGTCGAAGTCGAAAAAGAGCTTGGCTTCACCTCCAAACTCGACATCGAGGCGTTCGGTATCGCGGAATTTGTGCAGTTGTGCAAAGAGCGCGTCTTCAAGTTTGCCAATCGCATGATCGAGCAGTCTGTCCGCCTGGGGTACTGGATGGACTGGGGCAACGACTACTACACGCTCTCGGACGAAAACAACTACACCATCTGGATGTTCTTGAAGAAATGCTATGAGCAGGGGCTGATCTACAAGGGCCATGATGTGATGACCTGGTGCCCGCGCTGCGCCACAGGCATCTCTAACATGGAAACGCTCTCCGAGGATTACCAGGAGAAAAAACACCTCAGTCTCTATGTGCGCTTTCCCCTGCAAGACCGCCCCCCGGGCGAGTACCTGCTGGTGTGGACGACCACACCCTGGACGCTGGCGGCCAATGTGGCGGCAGCCGTACATCCTGATCTCGCCTATGCAAAAGTGGAACAGGAGGGCGAGTTCTACTACCTCGCGGAAGAACTGTTGCCTGTATTGAAAGCCCTCAAGGGGCGCGACAAAGGCGACTTCCACGTGGTGGAGACGCTCAAGGGCAGCGACATGGTAGGCTGGCGATATAGCGGACCATTCGATGAACTCCCTGCTGAGCAAGGCGTTGAACACAAAGTCATCCCCTGGAAGGACGTAAGCGCCGCCGAAGGAACCGGTATCGTGCATATCGCTCCCGGCTGCGGTCGCGAAGACTTTGGACTTGGCAAAGAGTTCAACCTGGCCGTCATCGCGCCCATCGATGAGTTTGGCGTCTATACCGGTGGCTACGACTGGCTGACAGGGAAAAGCGTCTCCGATGTTCCAGAGGCGATAGCCGATAACCTGACACAAAAGGGGTTGCTCTATCGCGGGCAGATGTACGCACACCGCTACCCTGTTTGCTGGCGCTGCAAGACGGAACTGATCTTCCGCCTGGTGGACGAATGGTACATCTCAATGGAGCAACTGCGCTACGAGATCATGAACAGCGTGAAACAGGCCCGGTGGATACCATCGTTTGGCTTCGACCGCGAGATGGACTGGCTGCGCAACATGGAGGACTGGATGGTCTCCAAGAAACGCTACTGGGGACTGGCGCTGCCCATCTATGATTGCGAACAGTGTGGCACATTCGAGGTCATCGGCAGTGAAAACGAACTGAAGGAGCGCGCAGTTTCGGGCTGGGAAGAGTTCGAGGGTCACACACCGCACCGGCCTTTTGTGGATGCGGTCAAAATACGCTGCAAAAGTTGCGGCGCGGTGGTTTCACGTATCAAAGATGTGGGCAACCCCTGGCTTGACGCGGGTATTGTGCCATTCTCGACGCTCAACTATCGCAGCAATCGCGAATACTGGCGGCAGTGGTTTCCGGCAGACTTCGTGACCGAGTCCTTCCCCGGCCAGTTCAAGAACTGGTTTTACTCGATGCTGGTTATGAGTACCGTGCTGGAGAAAACCTCGCCCTTCAAGACGCTTTTTGGCTATGGCACACTCCTGGGCGAGGATGGTACGCCCATGCACAAGTCGAAGGGCAACCTGGTAGTTTTCGATGACGCCGCCGAGCGCGTAGGAGCCGATACCATGCGCTGGCTCTTCTCAAATCACGTGCCCGAACAAAATCTCAACTTCCCGCGCATCCCTACAGATGAGGATATGGAGAAGGCGGCACAGACAGGGGTGCCGGTGCGCCTGAGCGAAAAGTGGATGCTGGTGCGCAGAGCGCTCAACAAAATCTGGAATGTCTACGGATTCCTGGTAACGTATGCTAATATCGACGGCTTTGATCCGACGCGCTATAGCATGCCAGCAGCGCAGCGCAGCGAACTGGATCGCTGGATCCTCTCCGAGCTGCAACAGACCATTCGCGCCGTCACCGAGGGGCTGGAGCAGTACGACAGTGCAAAGCCGTCGGCTGTCATGCAGGATTTTCTGGAAGACCTGTCAAACTGGTACCTGCGGCGCAGTCGCGAGCGTTTCTGGAAAACCGGCACGGACAACGACAAGATCGCGGCGTACTTGACGCTCTACGAATGTCTGACGACGCTTGTTACCCTGCTCGCTCCGTTCTTGCCTTTCGTCACCGAGGAACTCTACCAGAACCTCGTGCGCAGCGTCGATCCGCAGGCTGCGGCCAGCGTCCACCTGCGCGATTGGCCGCAAGTCAACGAGGAGCTGATTGATGAAGCGCTGACCCGCGAAACGCACCTGGTGATGCGCGTCGTGGGGCTGGGACATTCAGCACGCGAGAAAGCACAAATCAAGGTGCGCCAGCCACTGAACGCGCTCTACGTGCGTGCCGCGCATGCCGGCGAAGAAGAGGCGTTGCAGCGTCTGCAAGGTCAGGTGCTTGAAGAACTGAATATCAAGCAACTGCGCTTGATGAGCGATGATAGCGATATGCTGGCCTACACACTCAAACCCCAGGTGAGGGTACTTGGACCGAAATACGGTCCACTGGTACAGAAGATCCTGGTGAAATTCAAAGCGCTGGACGCGCATGGAGCGCTACAGGCCGCCAGAACGCTGGCGGAAAACGGTTCGTTGCAATTCACACTCGAAGGACAACAGATCGAGCTGACAAAAGACGAGGTCGAAGTCATCGCCAGCGCCCGGCCCGGTTTCGTCGCGGCGGAAGAAAATGGCTACGTCGTTGCTCTCGAAACTACGCTAACGCCAGAACTGCGCGAAGAAGGGCTTGTGCGCGACCTGACACATTATGTGCAGGACATGCGCAAGAAAGCCGGACTCAACATTGAGGATCACATCGCGCTGGCGCTGTATACCACCAGCCAGGAACTGGCCGATATGTTAAAGCATTACACTGAGTCCCTGCAGGCTGAGACACTGGCCGCTACGCTTGATATCCAGGTGCAGCAGCCACCAGCACACATCTCTGACGAGTTCTACCGAGAAGCCATCTCGCCGAATTCGCTGAAAAAGTTGGAAAATTATAGCATCGAAGTGGTTCTGCGCAAAATATAGCTGGAAGGGTAACTTGCACTGCATCATACATGAGCCAGTGCAAGTTACCCTTCCATCATGAAGAAGGCACTCATGCAAGACCGAGGAACAGCATGGAAAGAGGCGGGGTGGGTATTCGCGCTCAGTCGCCTGGTGATCCTGCTCATAAGCTATATCAGCGTTGCATTCTTTCCTCAAGCGGGTCAGGTCGCGCCGCTGAACTGCTCGGCCACTTTTGGCCCGTGCCTGGGAGCGTGGTATCACCTGGATGCTGTTGCTTACGTAAATATCGCGCAACATGGCTACACGCACCTGCCTGATACAGCTTTTTTCCCTTTCTGGCCATTGCTAGAACACCTGGGCGGCATCCTGCTGGGTGCATCTTTCCCCAACTCCTACTACCTGGCGGGCATCTTGCTGGCGAATATCTGCTTTTTTTTCGCGCTTGTGCTGCTGTACAGACTGCTGGCAGAGGATTTCGAGGTCAGTACAGCGCGCCGCGCCCTGTTCTACCTGGCATTCTCGCCATACGCGCTGTTCTTCTTCGCGGGCTACACCGAGTCTCTTTTTCTTTTATTGACCCTCGCCTTATTCCTGGTATTGCGCCGGGGCAAGGTGCTTGACTGGTGGCTGGCCGGCCTGTTGGGGTTACTGGCAACCGCTACGCGTTCAACCGGTATCATGCTGGCCATCCCATTTCTGGTAATCTACCTCCAGCGTTTCTGGACACCATCACAACGGGCCTCGCACTCGTGGGGACAGAAGATCAACGCGCTGCTGCCCATCGTCTTGATTCCAATGGGAGTCGTAGTCTACATGATCTTCCTTTTCATCACAAAAAGCAACCCGCTGCTCTTCATTCAACAGGAAACTTCATTCGGCTGGCATCGTCACTTTACTTTTCCCTGGGTCGGCATCGTCAACACGATAGGCACAATTTTCAGCACAGCGCCCCTGAGCAGTTTTCACCTGCAAAATATACTCGACCTGGCATTTACGCTCATACCACTGGCGGTGCTGGCTATGGGATGGAGGCGCTTACCGCTCTCATATACGCTCTTTTCGCTGGGAGTCATCCTGTTCACGCTCAGTTTTCCGCAGAGCGTGGAACCCCTGGCATCACTGCCTCGCTATATGCTGATCCTGTTTCCGGTCACGGCAGCGCTGGCTTTCTGGGGCGAACGCGAACGCTTTCGTCAACTGGTGCTAGTGTTTTCGCTGGCATTGCTGGCGATCAATATTGTGTTGTTTATTTCGCATTACTGGGTCGCATAGCCAGGAGGTACACTTGTACGGAGAAGCCTTGCTCTCCTGCCCCACATTTCATACAATAGGAAAGATTGTTTTGATATACAAAGATATATGTGTATTTCTGATATAAGGGTTTGATATACATGCTAACGGTGAAGGAAATACAACGAGAGAAGAAACTGGTAGCCCTCTCGTCGGTTGGAGCGGCCATCGGTTTGACGAGCATCAAGATCGTTGTGGCCTTGTTGACGGGCAGCCTGGGCATACTGGCCGAAGCCGCCCATTCAGGCCTGGACCTGGTGGCATCCTTGATGACCTACTTCGCTGTGCGCGTCGCTGACCGGCCTCCTGACGCGACCCATCACTACGGGCATGGCAAGGTTGAAAACCTTTCGGCGTTTATGGAAGCCGGCCTGCTCATGCTCACTGCGCTGTGGGTCATCTACGAGGCTGTGCGCCGCTTGCTCTTTCACGAGGGCCATGTTGATGCCAGCATCTGGGCTTTTCTGGTGATGCTCCTCGCCATCGCTGTCGATTTCACGCGCTCGCGAGCGCTGAAGCGTGTAGCTCGCAAGCTGGGCAGCCAGGCGTTGGAGGCCGACGCGCTGCACTTCAGCACGGATATCTGGAGTTCCGCCGTCGTCATTGCTGGCTTGCTCGTGGTTCGCTTATCGCAAAGTTTTCAGTTACCGGCGTGGTTTGGACAGGCCGATGCCATAGCCGCGCTGGGCGTCTCCGCCATTGTCATCTGGGTCAGCGTGCGTTTAGTCAAAGAAACGATTGACGCGCTGCTTGACCGCGCCCCCGATGCCCTGGCTAAACAAGTCGAAACATCAATCGCGCAGGTGGAAGGCGTGACCGAGGTGCGCAGGATTCGCGAGCGCCGTGCAGGTAATAAGCTCTTCGCCGACGTGGTGATTGGCGCGCCGCGTACTTATACCTTCGAACAAATCCATGCTCTCAGCGAGCAGGTTGAGCAAGCCGCCACGCGGGGAGCGCGCAGCATCTCCCCACAGGGCGAAGTAGATGTGCTGGTTCACGTCGAGCCAACCGCCTCACCCGGTGAATCGGTGATCGACCAGATACATTACCTGGCGGAATTACAGGGCGTACACGCGCACGATATCCACGTGCGCGAGGTCAACGGGCAATTAGAAGCCGATTTCGACATCGAGGTACATGCAGATGTAGATTTGCAGGAAGCACACAAAGAGGCCAGTCGCCTGGAACAGGCCATCCTGCAAAACAATCCCCACGTGCGCCGCGTGACCACGCACCTTGAAGCGCCCGCCGAGAAGATTGTGCGCCGCCAGGATGTCACTCCATTCTATACTGAAATGGCAGAGCGCATCATTGAACTTGCCGATGTAGTCGCGGGCGAAGGAAGCGCGCACGATGTTCACCTGTATCGGCCAGCCACCACGCAATTAGAACTTACGAATGGTGCAAACAATCACCGCGAAGAACTCGACCTTGTGCTGCATACCATATTCGACCCGCATATCCCACTGAGCCAGGCTCACATTCAGGCAGAGGAAATCAAACGTTCCTTGCGCAAAGAATATCCCGCTCTCGGATCGATAGCGATCCATACGGAGCCACCAGAAAACTGATGTTCAGACCACCATAACAAAAACATCCCTGCTGCACGCGACGCGAGAAGCTTCTTCTACAGCAGGGCTAAGAAACGATGGCTCCAAAAAAACATCAGGTGCGGAAGGCGCGGCGCACATTGGAGTCAAGCAGCAGGTAAAGCAGGATAATTACCGAGATTATCAAGCCTCCGGTGCCCCGCGAGCCATTATTTCCAAGACCAAAGATATGATTGATGATGCTAAGGGCTTCCAGTATCACAGCGGTCCAGAATGCCCAGGGTCTCAGATTCCACAAACCCCAGGCCAGAATCAACGAGAGGATGCCGATAACCAGAGGAATCCAGCCAACGAAAAATAAAAAACCAGTTCCTGATACTCCTCCTGCCAGAACCGCGGTCAGACCAACTACAATCAAGAGTACAGCCTGAATGCCTAGCAGGATAGAGATAATGGTGACGCCGAGCGGTCGTGACATGTTGCCCTCCGTTCATAAATTCATACGACCTGGAACAACAATACTTTGATGTGACCCATCCTTGCAAGGGCAATGAAAAGGGTAAGCGTGGCCTCGTCATCCGGTGTATAGGAGATGGCTCCTGACTCAATGATACAATAAAGTAGTGCTATTTTCAAACATCACGTATTCACTCACGCAAAACGATAATGGCTATAAAAAGTGGTTGGATCGCCAGTTAAGGAGCAAGGTTAATGTCGTCCAGTCAAAACGCGAAAGTAAACGATACTTCAACACTTAATGCATCTGCGCGGAAAAAAGACAATGTTGCGCCAACCATGGATCGCAAATTGATGTGGGTTATGGCAGTGACGTGCGCGTTGACGGTCGCCAACATTTATTACATTCAGCCCTTGCTTGCCGACATCGCACAGAGTTTTGCAGTCGCGCAAGGAACAGCAGGAGTTATCGCGACCCTTTCACAGGTTGGATTTGTATTTGGGCTGATCCTGATTCTTCCCCTTGGCGACGCCTTTGAGAGGCGGCATCTAGTTCCGCTTGCAATGTGTGCGGTCACAATTGCGCTCATTGCCACGGCTCTTGCTCCCAGCATTGTTTTTCTGGCGGTCGCGAGCTTTGCCGTTGGTGTAACAAGCGTTGTTCCACAGATCATTGTCCCTTTCGCCGCTACCCTCGCCGCCCCACGCGAACGCGGTCGGGTTGTCGGAACTATCATGAGTGGATTACTGATTGGAATACTGCTCGCGCGCACCGTGAGTGGCTTTGTTGGCGCGCAATTTGGATGGCGAACCATGTATTGGATCGCTGCTGGCATGACACTGGCGCTGACATTTATACTCCGGTTACTCTTACCAAAAGAGCGACCGAGTACGCATATCAGTTATCCTCAATTACTGCGCTCGCTGTGGGGTTTCGCCCGCTCTGAACCAGTTGTGCGTGAAACAGGGCTTTTCGGAGCTATGGCCTTCGGTGCGTTCAGCGCTTTCTGGGTGACGCTTTCTTTTTTTCTCTCGACGCCGCCCTATCACTATGGAAGCACCGTAGCCGGGCTGTTCGGGCTGGTTGGACTGGTGGGCGCGCTTGCAGCATCAGTAGTGGGCAGGCTTTCCGATCGTATGAACCCGCGCATCATTAGCGGGGTGGTGATTGTATGTACGCTTGTCTCATTCAGCATATTCTGGGTGGGAGGACACTGGCTATGGGGGCTGATTATCGGGGTTATTCTACTTGATCTTGGTGTGCAGGGAACCCACATTTCGAACCAATCCCGTATCTATCGTCTCAATCCAGAGGCTCGAAGTCGCTTGAACACTGTATACATGGTTTTTTACTTCCTTGGTGGTTCACTCGGCTCACTGTTGGGCGCATACGGCTGGAGCATTGCGCGTTGGAATGGCGTGTGCGTGGTAGGAGTAACCATGGTTGGTATCTCGCTCACCACCTATATAATCGGGAGCATCCGCGAAGGAAAACACCTGGGCGAGGGCAGAGATGCAACCCGGACCCTGGATGCTCGGTGAATTGAAGCACCGTGAAGCATCGTAAGGCACGCTACCGGTATGCGGCTCTGCCCTCGCCCTGCTGTTTTCCTCGACCGGTATTACAGTTCGGCGTTGGTATACGCCTGTGCTAGATTTGTCACAGGTGGGATAATCTTCATAGAAACCAGGAATTGCGTCATGGCCTGCCACGTCGCGCTATCGTTATAGCCCGCGGGATGTTGCGCGCTTCCCTGCCAGAAAGGGAGGGTTGCCTGTAACACCGCCGTCGCGTTCGCAACGTTCAATCCAGGAATGTAGTTTTTGCTGATCTGAATGGCTTGAGATGGATTGGCGATGACATCTTGAACGCCTTTAAGGGTGGCCTGCACAAAAGCCTTGACCATCTGTGGCTGATTATGCAGCGTATCCTCGGTGGTAATCAGACCATTGGACACCAGGGGTTGATAATCGGAGACGTTGAAGGTACGTACAAGCATGCCCTGCTTTTGTAACTGCAATGGCTCGTTATTGGAATAGCCAACTACGGCATCGAAGCGATGGGCCAGCAAAGCGCTGACCTGGGTAAAGCCTATAGACTGGACATGCACATCTGAAAGTGACAGGTGGACAGAGTTCAGCAGAGCCAGCAGACCGACATACGTCGCGCCAAATGCTCCAGGCTCACCGATAGTATGCCCTTTGATATCTGCCAGCGTGTGTATAGATGAACTGGCCGGAACAATCAAGCTGACCGGATAGCGTTGATAGATAGTGGCCACGTCAACCACCGGCAGGTTTTTGCTGCGCGCCACCATTTCTTCATCGCCTGTGGCAAAGACAAAAGTTTCGTGACCCAGGGCCAGCGAACCGATCAGGTCATTTACAAAACCGTTGTTAAAGGTGACATTCAAGCCGGCAGCCTTGTAGTAGCCCTTGCTTTGCGCGTCGTAAAATGGCGCAAATTGAATGTCTGGTATATAGCCGAAGGCAATGGAAACGTTGGTCAACTGACCCGGCGTGGGTGTTGTATTCGTGCTGCCAGTCGTGTTGCTACTGCCGCAACCGGCCAGCAACATCGACGCCAGAGCCAGCAACATGAAAAATGACGCAAAGAATGACCTACGGTAACGAGTATGCATCGGTATTTCTCTCCAATCGATTGTTGTGTGCATAAGCTAGTAGACCCTGTACGCTAATTTCGTTAGCGCCCAGGATAAGCCAAAGTAAAGGGTTGCCAGGCAAGCCATGACGATCAAGGTCGCGAATAGCAACGCGCTATCGAACTGGTTACGCGCCGAAAGCACCAGCGAACCAAGTCCCTGGTCCCCCTGGTTGATAAATTCGCCCACAATCGCGCCCACAATCGAAAGTGTGAGACCTGTGCGAATGGCGGCAAGGATGGCTGGCAGGGCCAGGGGAAACTCGATGTGCGCCAGCATGGGCCATCCGAACGCTCCCTCGACGCGCGCTGCATCAACAAGGCTGTGGTCGATGGTCTGATAACCCAGGGCGATAGTTATCACCATTGGGAACAACACTACCAGCATGCATAGGATGAAAATGGGAATCAGGTCGTAACCCAACCACAGTTGAAGCAGCGGAAAGATTACGATAGCGGGTATGGCCTGGCCTGCCGCGAGATAGGGCTGAACGGTGGCAGCGAACAGGCGCGACCTGGCAATGCCGTATCCCAGGGGCATGGCGATAACCAGCGCCAACGCAAATCCCAGCAGACTTTCCTCGATCGTCACCAGCGCGTTGCTGAGAAACAATCCTGATGCGATACCAGCGGTTAAGGAGGAAAAAACATCACCGGGCGCGGGCAAAATCAGGCTGTTGACATGCCCGTAAGTGGAACCCAGATACCAGACCGCCAGTACGAATATGGCGAGCAGAATGGGTGGAGCAATCAACAACACACGCTGCATCATGGCCTGCGTCGCCTGTCCGCGCTGCAAAATGGATGCATGCGGCCTGCGCGGCCCGTCAACTGGCTCTGTTGTGGCTAAATCCAGCGCCAGCTCATCTGGAAAAGTCGTCTTTACACTCATTGACTTCCCTCGGTCTTAGCTCTACCGACCGTCTTTCCAACCCAAACAGGTAGAAAAGAGCAGTCAATTCAACTGACCCTGGGAGGCTTGTGAGGGAGACAAAAGGAGAGCAACACGGAGCAGCCTACCCCTGAGCAGGGGATAGACTCATTACTCCACCGCTTCTCTGCGACAGAGTAGATAGAATCCGCCTGTATGCTAAACCTTCTCCCATCCGGACTGTACCGTCGGCTTCGGCTTTGCACCGAATCTGTCGCAAAGCTGACCATTATACATGGCAACTAAGCGGCTCGCGGGCTTGGTGAACGTTTACGTAGACGCACCTTACCGCCGGTCGGGAATTGCACCCTGCCCCGAAGGTCTCTATGTATAGTATGTCACATTTCCCCGGAAATTTGCAAGAGATGATTTGTAGCTGTCTCTAGCGATTTTCGGTACGATGGAACTCTTCGGCATACTCAACCCAGTATTTTTTACCGAGGTCGGCTGTGCGCGAGCGCACCATCTTTGCCAACTCCTCTGTACGGCCAATGAACTGGCTCTGGTGGCAGAGGAGCGCGTCGATCTTCTTTTCCATCGTTTCAGCGACATCAACAAAGAAGTTGACGTGCGGCGCGCCCATCATGTAGACTTCCTTCACCTTATGCGGTCTCAACCCTTCGTCCAACAATTCGGGGAAGTCCCAGGGATTCTGTGAGGCCGGGTAAATGGCCATAATGGTTGCCTGACCTGCCGCCAGGTGATCGGGATGATAGCGCCCGATGGCCATGACTGGCTCCCACGTGCGATCAGGCGATTGGCAAATCACACGCCTGGGTCGATAGGTACGCAGAAGACGCACGATATCGCGCCGCAACTCGTAGTTAGGCTGCAAAAGTCCATCGGGATAATCAAGAAAGATGACATCTTTCAATCCTAGTACCGCACCCGCCGCGCGCTGCTCGCGCTTGCGCGTCTCGGTGACAAGTCTGCGGGCAGCCGGGCCAACATCGGTGGCTTCATCCGGGCCACCGCCCGACGCATCGGTGCAGATCACATAGTAGACATCCCAGCCCTCATTCACCCACTTTGCAGCCGTGCCGGCCGCGCCAAATTCGGCATCATCCGGATGCGCCACGATAACCATGGCTACATCTGGTTGCGCTTGTCGTTGTTCGCTCACTCTAACATTTCTTTCTAAATTGCTTGCTTGCTGATAAACAGACCATATGGTAGTAAATCACTTATTTCTTGTAAGCACAAGCAGTAAGCCGCCAATAGTAAAAATGCTCGAAAGAAATAACTGCCCAGGTATACGTATCGATGACATTCCAAACTCCCTATATCAAATTTGTCCTCTTCCATTGTACCACCCAATTGCCCGTTCCATGATTACGTTGCCGTACATCAGGATGGTTTCGATAGATTTGATAATCTACTGTGACTTATAATACTTCACTAATTACAGTATTGGACATTGCGCCCGCCAAAACGTATAATAGCCATATCAGTGAGGAGGTCTATGAATACCGAGCTACGTATTATTCCTATTGAGGGTGTAGGCGAAATTCCCCCAGGGAGCGACCTGGGTTTTATTCTATTTCAGGCCATGCTAGCACAGCAATTGAAGCTCCAACGGGGAGATATACTCGTTGTCACGCAAAAGATCGTCTCTAAAGCGGAGGGACGCATAGTCCATCTTGACGAGGTGCAACCTTCGGAGTTCGCACGCGCTTTCGCGCAGCAGTTCAATAAAGACGCCGCGCATGTTGAAGTGGTGTTGCGCGAAAGCAAGCGTATCGTGCGCATGGATCATGGCGTCTTGATAAGCGAGACCGCGCATGGCTTTATCTGCGCAAATGCGGGTGTCGATGAATCAAATGTGGATGGCGCGCGTACACTTACCCTGCTGCCGCTTGATCCTGACCGTTCGGCCAGCGAGATACGCGAGCGATTGCAGCGACTGGCAGGTGAAGGCGCGAATTTTGATATCGCTATTATTATTTCTGATACATGGGGGCGACCCTGGCGCGAAGGGCAGGTCAACAACGCCATCGGCGTAGCGGGCATGCAGGCGCTGGTCGATTATCGCGGACAGGCCGACCCCTACGGCTACGAGATGCACGCCAGTATGATTGCCGTGGCAGACGAACTGGCAGGAGCGGCAGAGCTGGTGATGGGCAAGGTTGACCGCGTTCCCGTCGCGCTCATTCGCGGCTACCGCTATCAACCGGATAAGGGGAGTGGCAAGACACTCCTGCGCAACCCGGCAACCGATATGTTTCGTTAACCAGCGGCTATGCGATACAATACAATACAAGGACATTAGACGAGTATGGCAACACATTCCAAACAGCGATCGGTCACACTTCCGGTGCGCGCAGATACACTGGCTACCTTATTGCAAAACCGGCGCAGCGTGCGCAAGTTTCTGGAGCGGCCTGTTGACCGCGCGATAATAGAGCAGATACTCGAAGCCGCGCGCTGGGCACCATCGCCGCATGGCAGGCAGCCCTGGCGTTTTGTGGTGTTGACGCGCACGGAGTTGAAAACCCTGCTGGCAGACCGCATGGGTGACACCTGGCAACGCAACCTGGAAATGGATGGTCAGGACGCCGAGATCGTCAATGTGCGCCTGGAAAAGTCGCGCCAGCGTATCCTGAAGGCGCCGGTGATTATTATTCCTTGCCTGTACCTGGAGGACCTGGATCACTATCCCGACGAACGCAGGCAGACTGACGAAACCACCATGGCTATCCAGAGCATCGGCGCGGCGATACAGAATATGCTGCTCATGGCCTATGACCTGGGGCTGGACGCGGGCTGGATGTGCGCGCCACTCTTCTGCCCGGAAGTTGTTTGCGATGCGCTCGACCTGGGCAGGCGGTTGATACCCCAGGCTATGATTGCGGTGGGATACGCCGCTGCCGACCCGAAACGGCGCGAAAGACTTCCTTTAAGCAGCTTGATTGTTCGATTTGACTGAATTTTTGATTGAGGATAAGTATGATCGTTGTGCTGGCTGGCGGCGTGGGCGCTGCGCGTTTCTTGCAGGGATTGGTCCAGGTTGTTCCACAGGAACGCCTGACGGTGATTGTTAATACAGGAGATGATCGCGATTTCTACGGGCTGCATGTCTCCCCCGACCTGGACATTGTGATGTATACCCTCGCAGGCCTGGTTAATGAAACGCATGGGTGGGGTATCCGCGACGATACCTTCAACACCATGCTGCAATTGACCGCCTATGGCAACGAAGACTGGTTCATGCTTGGTGATCGCGACCTCGCAACGCATATTCACCGCACGAAACTGCTACATGAGGGAAAGACGCTCAGCGAAGTCACCGACGAACTACGTGGGCATTTTGGCCTGGGCATGCGTATCCTTCCCATGAGCGACCAGCCCGTACAGACGCATATTCAAACCCCGGCAGGTTTGCTGCACTTCCAGGAATACATGGTGAAACGCCGCTGCGCCGACGAGGTGCAGGATGTCGTATTTGTTGGCGCGAACGAGGCCAGGCCCGCACCAGGAGTGCTCGACGCCATCAAAGGCGCAGAAGCCATTTTGCTCGCCCCCAGCAATCCCATCGTTAGCATCGGCAGCATTTTAGCTGTGCCCGGCGTCCATGGTGTGCTGCACGAGGCCAGCGGCATGGTAGTGGCCGTCAGTCCCATCATAGGCGGCGCGCCTATCAAGGGGCCTGCCGACAAATTGATGAGCGGTCTCGGCATGGAGGTCTCGGCGGTGGGCGTGGCTCGTTGCTACCGCGATTTTCTGGATGTAATGGTGATTGACGAGCAGGATGCACACCTGGCGGAACGCGTCGAGGACCTGGGCATACCGGCGGTGGTGACTAATACAATCATGCGAGATGCAACCAGCAAAGCCGCGCTGGCGTGTAAAGTACTGGAAGCCGCGGGTATAAAATAGTAACAGGAGCACTGTGGAAGACATAAGCTACCGGGCGATCATTCCGGTTAAAACGTTGAGCGAAGCAAAAAGCCGCCTCGCGCCCCACCTTACGCAGCATCAACGTGAAACGCTGGCCCTGGAAATGTTACAGCATGTGGTGAACACGCTGCGCTCAAGCGAAACATTCGAGGTCATAACCGTTGTCAGCCCCGATACACTTGTGCTGGAAAAAGCACAGCTTTGGGGAGCGAAGGCATCGATTGAGGAGCAACACGGGCATAATCCAGCGCTGCACATGGCAGCTTTACACGATCTGGCCGAGGGCGCAGGCGCGCTACTGACCATTTCCGCCGACCTGCCTCTGCTGACAACAGGTGATATTCGTTCACTGCTTGAACGCTCAAGGCGCTATGATCTTGTACTGGCTCCATCAACCGATGGAACGGGAACGAATGCAATACTGGCGCGTCCGCCGCTGGTTGTGCCCTACCTGTTCGGCATAAACAGCCTGAAACGATACCTGCGCGCGGCTCGACAGGGCGCAGTGGGCAACACGCTCTATCAAAGTCAGGGACTGTCACTGGATATTGATACCATCGAAGATGTGCAGGAGTTAGAAAGTGCTTACCGGGGAGATCATAAAGATTGCCCCTATTCTATAGTCATGAACCCCCGCATGAATGCCGGGGGCTTGTCCCTACCTTTACACACGCCGTTGATTGTTCCAACGGTGCTACCGGATGAGACAGGAGGCTGCATGACAGGGCAGCCCGCTACCAGTTGGCCTAACATTTTTCCATGGCAAGGCCATTAGTTGCCACAACCCATATGTTACTTAAAGTGCAAGCCGTTACTCCCCACTGGTAGAGAGTGCCTAAGCACCGGGAGTATAGCAGAGAAGACTTTAGCCGGACTTCCACAGCTTACATAAGACAAGAGAGTGAAGGAGTTTATTTATGCCAGTAATTGGTTATTCCGCGGCCCTGGAACAATTTGGGCCAACTGAGTTAATTCGCTGGTGCCAGGAAGCTGAGGATGCAGGTTTTGGCGGCGTGATGGCCGCCGATCACTTTCACCCCTGGGTGCCACAGCAAGGGCAAAGCCCGCAGGTGTGGCCCTGGATGGGCGCGCTCGGCATGGCGACGCAGCGAGCAACCTTCGGTCCCGGCGTGACCTGCGCCTCGTATCGTTATCACCCGGCCATCATCGCCCAGTTCGCAGCTACACTTGCAGCGATGTATCCCGGTCGCTTCTGGCTCGGCATCGGCACAGGAGAAGCCCTCAACGAGCATATCGTAGGCGGAGAGTGGCCCGAAGCGCCGGTGCGCCTCGAACGCATGGTGGAGTCCATCGAGGTAATCAAGCAACTCTTCACCGGCAAGAAGACGCGTTACTCCGGTAAGCATATCAAGATGGAGAGCGCCCGCCTGTATACGCGACCGGAAAAGCCTTGCCCCATCTACATAGCCGCCTCTGGCCCAAAAACTGCCGAGACCGCCGGGCGACTGTGCGACGGCCTGATTACACCTGCCGCGCCGCACGAAAAACTCAAAATGCTGATCGAGAGCTTCAACAAGGGCGCAACAGAGGCAGGCAAAGACCCGTCAACCATGCCTAAACTGTTGCAACTGCATGTCTCATGGGCGGCCACCTACGAGGAAGGTGTGGAGCAGGCTATGAAAGAGTGGCCCAATGGCGGCATCAAAGCGCCCAAGCAGGATATTCGCTCCCCAGAGGATTTTGCCGGATTTGCCCAGATGGTGCGCGCTGAAGATTTCAAAGGGCGTGTCTTCATCTCAACTAACCTCGACGAGCATCGCCAGCATATCCAGAGCTTCCTCGATCTTGGTTTTGCCGAAGTGCATGTGCATAACGTGGGTCGCAACCAGAGCGAGTTTATCCGCGCCTATGGCGAAGCGGTCATTCCCTCCCTGCATTAAATTAAAATGGTAGAGGTATTAAAGTATGACGAGTGAACTTACTGAAAAGGCACGAGCATACCTGCGCGAATTGCGTTTCGCAGTGCTCGCCACGCTCAATAAGGACGGCACGCCGCAACTGAGCACCATGTGGTACTTGCTGGAGGATGATGGCACCATTATGATGAATACCAAAGTCGGTCGCGTCAAAGAACGCAATATGCGCAATGACCCGCGCATTTCCCTGTGTTTCGAGGATGGCTACAACTACCTGACCATTAGTGGGCGAGTTGAAATGATCGATGATCCACAGATTAGCCAGCACGACATTTATCGCCTTTCCGCTCGCTATCACGGCGAGCAAGTGGCGAAAAGGCAAATGGAGGAGCAATTCTCCAAAGAGAAACGCGTCACGTTGCGCTTGAAACCTGAACACGTTGTTGAATACTTTTAGTAGTTAATTATCGTACCTGATCGCGTAATTGCCAGCTAGATAGAGCAAGCAATCAGGACGCGGAAGCGTTCTCAACTTGCGGACTGGACAAGGTATCCAGCCAGCCCCGATTCTAACTCTTGCCAGAGCGTTTTAATTTCGCCGGTTATGCGCCTGGCAGGAGCCAGGCTGTTGTATCATAGAGTGTTTGCCCGGTTAAAGCACGGCGCGTTTCGCGTGAATTACTTCACGCTTGCTCTTTTTGCCTTCCACCACAATTTCAGCGCCCTCTTGCAACTGCTGTACATCACTTATTGCAGCGGGTATACCAGTTCGCTTCAGAAGTTCGGTTTGCCCATCAATACGGATAGCAACGGGTATGGTCTCACCAGTGCTGGATTTCGATGTTGTCCCTGCTATGATAAACACGCATTTCTTCTCAGATTGTGAAGCCGCAGCTATCACGGCGACTTTGCGCCCATGTTCAAGCAGCGCGGAGGGCAATTCTTGCGATTGCTGCTCCCCTGGAGTTGTAGCGTCCGGTTGCTGCTCAACAGTTTCTGTCTTAGCTTGTTGTTCAGATTCAGAGGATTGAGGCATTTCCTGGGGATGCGACTGCTCAAAAAGTGCTCCATCATAGGCAGCAGGAATGGCCACTTCTAATACACGAGGCATGGCATCGAACTGGTACGCCACCAGAACGTGCTCCTGATCGCCAGCCTGTTGCAGCGCCTCGCGGTCTGACTTGCTGAGGTAATCTTTGAGCTTCACAGCACTCCCATCCAGTTGCAGCCCGATTGAAGCAGGAACACGCATGGAGATATGCGACCCACGGAAGAACTGCGTATTCTGGTTATCAGGCTTGCGCCTTAACAAGAGCGATGAAATCTGCTGCATAGTCGAGAGCGGTTCTCCCGCCATAATTACACAGACATCGAGCATCCCATCGTCAATTGAAGCGTCTGCCGTCATTTCCAAAACTCTTGCGTAGCGGCGCGTATTCCCTATAATCACCTGCAATGCCTCGCCCCGCCAGGTTTTCTCTGTGCCACCCTCATTCTCGGTTACATTTACTTCGATGGGAAACGCGTGCTGCTCTGGTACCTTTTGAGCGGCAGCAATACCAACTGAGATCGCGCCAACACGATGTTTAAGCGTTTTATCGACCTGGCCCATAATGGCAGCATCAAGGCCCAGACCGGCCATCAACAAAAAATGATGTTTGCCTTTAACAGAAGTTTTTATCTTTCTCACCTGAGCTATTTTTCCTGGTACATCCTGAACAGGGGGGTGCTCCGCGTCCTCTTGAGTCGCTGAAAGGAATGTGAGCGTTGAAATATCAAGGTGTCCAACATCAACTTTGCGATTTTCGCTGCTGACAAGGGTAAGCGCCGCCTGCACGGGATCAGCAGGAAAACTTACCTCGCCAGCCCACACATTGGCCGTTCCACCGGGGAGGATACCGACGATGCTTTTTTGTTTTTTACCTTTTTTTCCACTCATCAGCCCATTGACGACCTGGTTGAGCGTCCCATCACCACCATAAGCAATAACCCTGTCATAGCCTTGCATGGCAGCTTCAGCCGCCAATTCCATGGTATGGCCACCGTATTCTTTTAGAAGAACATCGGTGCGCCAACCAGCAGCAGAAAACACAGCCAGAATGGCGGTAAGTTTTGCTAGATTCTGTCCATCTCTGGGATTTATAATCAGGCACACTTTTTGAGCACGCATATACTATCTCCTATTTCTCGTTTAGAAGCTCTTCAACTTTATTCCAGCATGATAGATCACTTTGTTTGTTAGAAACTCTACCTCTAGCACTAGCAAACATCAGGAAAAGTTTCATAAGAGGTGAAGATATTTTCTTAACAGGTGGATCTGCATCCTTCCAGGTGATGTGTAGGGACGCGATAAATCGCGTCCGCTTGGGCGAGTGTCGGCATAAATCGCGTCCCTACAAGGATAGTAAACATGATGTCAGGCGACATAGTATTCTTGAGGACAAATGCGCAGACATGTTTGCACTCAAGAGCGACATGATACAAGGTAACTTGCAGCCATCTTCATATCCAGAGATTCATTTCATACAACTTCTATATGCTATACTCAAGCAATGACACAGGACAACACGAAGGAGTTTTATTCATGACCAGATACTATGGCTGCCAGGATATGGTATCGCCGCTGCGCACCGTGCTCGTGAAACGACCGGATCAGGCCTTCGGCGCTGCCGATCCCCAGGCCTGGCACTATGCAGGACGCCCCGACCTGACAGTAGCGCAACAGGAACATGATGCCCTGACCAATATTTTGCGCACAAACGGCGCGGAGATAATCTATCACGACGAATATCTGCCCGATTATGCAGATTCCATCTTCGCCTTCGATCCATCGCTCGTGACCGATTCCGGCGCGATTATCTTGAGCATGGGCAAGCAGAAACGACGCGGCGAAGAGGCAGCCATGGCGCGTACCTACGAGAAACTGGGCATTCCCATAGTGGCTACTCTGCATGGAGAGGCACGCGCCGAGGGCGGCGATCTACTGTGGGTTGATCACGATACTTTGGCCGTAGGGCTGGGCTTTCGCACCAACGCGGAGGCGTTGCGCCAACTGCGGGAGGCCCTGGACACTATCGGAGTCAAAGTGATTCCAGTCGAGTTGCCTTACTACACCGGCCCGGAAGCGTGCCTGCACCTGCTCTCGATGATAAGCATCGTCGATTACCATACAGCCGTCGTTCACCCACCGTTGATGGCAGTTCCATTCTGGCAGGAATTGCAGAGGCGCGACTTCAAATTGATCGAGATTCCCGAAGCAGAATACGACACGATGGCTACCAACGTACTGGCGCTGGCCCCACGCAAATGCCTGATGCTGGAAGGCAATCCCATCACCAAACGCCTGCTGGAAGACGCTGGTTGCAAGGTCATGACCTATCGCGGCAATGAGATTTCGCTCAAAGCAGAGGGCGGCCCTACCTGTTTGACCCGTCCCATCTGGCGGGAGTATATTTAAGCAACAAGATAAAGCCCGCTGATGATGCAATCTATTCGTGCTACCAGAAATGCCGGTTGGCAAGACACGGCAGTCAAGTCGTTGTATAATGTAACAGAAGAAATGCATACGAATTGATGCTATGGCGGTAATACTTAAAACACAGAAAATAAGGAATACCATCGAATGGAGGGATGCAATGCTCTGTCCCAATTGCCGGGCGAATTGCCAGGTTGACGATGAATTTTGTCGCCGTTGTGGAAGCGATCTTTCCGCGCCATCCACCAGTTTGGTGCCGGTCACGCCTAATCTTCCCGCAATCATGCATCACCCACAGTTGCCACGTCTGGCTGCTGGCGTTGGCGCGCTGGCGGTCGGCTTCGGCCTTGAATTATTGCGGCGTAACCTGCTAGCTCACCTGGAAAAGCCAGTTCGCTCAACCTCAAAAGCTTTGACGACACAATCGATGAAAGGCATCAGGGATGCCCTTACGCAGCAACAGGCCAAAAACATGAAATTACCAAAGGGATATGCACTTGAAGAAACTGCTATCTATATCAATCGTGTGATTCGACGCGAGAAGTAAAATGGGGAAAAGAGTCGATGGCGCTATTATTACGTGAAGAAGACGCGCGCGCTGTATTGACCATGGCAAATACCATTCAGGTGGTTGAGCAGGCATTTATCGCGCTATCGCAGGACCAGGCCATCAATCGCACGCGTATTCGTATGCTCGAAGAGAACGGGATTATGCACTTACTGGCTGCATCTATTCCAACTATGGGAGTGATGGGCTATAAAACCTACACCGTTTTTCGGTCGGGAATGCGCTATGTGGTGATGCTCTTTAGCACGCTGGATGGACACCTACTCGCTATCATCGAAGCTGACTGGCTGGGAACCTTACGCACTGGAGCGACAAGCGCAATCGCCACCAGGTACATGGCGAACCCCGATGCAGCAGTTGTTGGATTGATCGGTTCAGGCAAACAGGCGATGGCACAACTGCTCGGAGTCCGCGCCGTGCGCTCAATCACCACCGTAAATGTCTATAGTCGCCGCCTGCCCGAATGTGAAGAGTTTTGCGACCAGATGGCGCGCAGGCTGAATATTCAGGTGCGTCCCGTTGCCAGTCCGCGTGAAGCTATTGAGGAAGCGGATATCGTGATAACTGCTACTACTTCTCCGACGCCCGTTTTCCCCGGCGACTGGTTAAAGCCAGGATGCCACATCAATGCGATTGGTTCTAACTGGGCTAATCGCCATGAACTCGACTTGCCGACGCTGCAACGCTGTGACTTGGTCGTTACCGATTCACGCGAACAGGCCATGTTGGAAGCAGGCGACCTGATTTTGCCCGCCGATGAAGGTCTTTTTGACATGAATAGCATCCACGAATTGGCGGATGTGGTAGCCGGAAAGATTGCCCCTCGCCGCTCAATCGGCGATATCACGCTTTACAAAGGGCTTGGCATCGCGCTTGAAGATGTTGCCGCCGCCGGTCTGGTGTATCGCCTGGCACGCGAGCGAGGTCTGGGCACTGAGATCAACCTGTTAGCGTAGGATGTGTAGGATACGTTATGACACGAAGTGCCCGACAATCGAAATTGATGCGCCTGTTACTGCTGCTCTTGCCGCTTTTTTTTGTGCTGACAGCCTGCACAGCCTCCACAGGCATTTTTGCTTCAGGTAACTGGCAAACGGGAACATTGCAGCAAGAACATATCCGCTCCCTCGCAGTCGATCCCAACAACCCGCAAAATATCTACGCCGGGGACGCGTCAGATGGTGTTTTTGTCAGCGCAGACGGAGGCACAACCTGGAAGCAGCAACAGAGCGGTTTACCTCCCAATATCGCTATCAATGCACTGGCCTTTGACGATCCTGGTAAGAAGCTCTACGTGGCAACCGATGCAGGAGTCTACGCCAGCGCCGACGCCGCAAAAAGCTGGACGCAGGTCGGAAGCGGTAGCCTCCCCGTGGACAAATATACCGCTATCGCCTTTGACCTGAAAACTCCACAAATCATCTATGTGGCAAGCGCGCAACATGGAGTGTTCGTCAGCTTTAACGGCGGAACATCCTGGGCAACCGCGAGCCAGGGGCTGTCCGCGGGTGTTACCATCAACGACCTGGTTTTCGACTCTTCCGCGCACCAGTTATGGGCAGCGACCAGCATGGGCATTTATCGCTCGTCAAACGGGGGTAGGACCTGGCAGGCATTGAATAATGGGCTGCCCGCCGGTATCGACGCGTATGCCGTCTTACCGGCAGCCACCGCCGGTGGCGCGCAGGGGTTGGTTTACGCCGGGACAAATGAAGGATTTTTCATCTCGCAAGATGCGGCAGCGCACTGGCAGGCCAGTCAGACCCAGCTTATCCTCGTCAGTATCTATGCTATACGCATCGACATTCACACACCCACGACCGTCTATATCGCCACCGGAACTGCGGGGGTATTGCAAAGCAGCAATAGCGGCCAAATCTGGCAGGGAGTTGCAACAGGCTTGCCACAACACCAGCGAGTTTACGCGCTGGTTCAGGGAACAACCAATTATAGCCAGACCTTTGCCGCCATGAATAATGTCTATCTCTATCCTGGCACTGGCAGTATATTCGATTCTGCTCGCCTGCTGCCTTTACTGTTGATTGTAGCCTTTTTCTACCTGCTGCTTCGCATGAGTTCACGCGCGCGCAGGAAATCTCGTCCTCTGCTCGCAACAGAAAGCGATACTGAGTCCGATAGCCCGGTTGAGAAGCCAGCGTCCTTGCCTGAACCACCGATACGCCCGGCGAGCAATAATGAAAACAACAACTGAGCTTAGCGTTCAGTTTGTCATCAGCCAACGCAGGACTGAGCGAATATTATCTTCGTGCGCCTGCGCGTAAAAAGTACGATCGATCTCACCGCTGATGCCTTCGATCACTTCGTCAAAGCTATAATCGATCAGCATGGAACCTTTTGTAAGTTCTTCGTCGCCTGGCCTGGCAGTTTGCAGCAGGAGCCTGCCACGCCGTTCGATTTCGCGCACATAGCGCAAGTTGGCTGCGATCTGTGCGGGACTGGTCGTTTTTCCATGCGAACACAGCACGCGCTCAGGTTCTAAGGCTATCAATTGTTCCAGCGTGCTGAACATGTGTGGCACGCTATGTGTACCCTCAATGAGCGGTACAGGTTTCTCCACGGCGTCAAATGCCAGCAACAGGCGTAATTCTGGAATCCAGGCCGCGATTTGATCTGCATGATGTCCAGGAGCAGACTTCAATTCAATGGTCAGATCACCACCGTGAATAGTCATGCTCTGATTAAAGGTGATGGTAGGAGGCACCAGCTTCACATCGCGAAAGAGGGCATACTGCCGTTGAAATTCCACCAGTTCATCTGCCGCCTCCTGTGATTGCAGGCGCGCCAGGCAATGATGATGCGCAATGATGGGTGCGGCATGCTCGCCGGTAAAATAGGCATTGCCCCAGGCATGATCCCAGTCGGCATGACTATCGACGCACAATACAGGGCGTCCTTCCAGTTCAGACGTGACGAAATTCATCATATAGGCGACATCGGTGGGACAGAGCATGGTATCCAGCACCACTACATAGCGCCCGGTGAGCACCACGTAGGCATCGACTTCCATGCCCTCATATTCGCCGGTTGCATCAAATACGCGGCGAAACACGCGTACCCGCTCATCGCCACTTATGCCGGGGACAGGGAAAAGTTGTTCGTTCGTCACCACTGTTTTTCTCCGCGAGCCAGGCTAATGATGTGCGCCGATAAAGGCAACGATCAGGTAGATTGCGAATAGTATGACACACACCAGAAGAAACGTTCCGTAGCAGGTCAGCGTCCAGGCGCGGCGAGTATTGAGCGCCTGGCGTAACTGCTCTTCCATGTCAGGAGGATCGAACTGCATATCAGGACAAAACTCACGGATATTGGGCAGCATAGCGCGAAAGTCACGCGCATTCGACATCCCTTCAGCCAGAATGACCGTTGTATCGTCGTCCAGGTCTGCCATCAGGATCAGTTTGGAAGGATTGGGATCGCCGGGCGTCAATATCAGGCGTTTGATCCACTCCAGACGCAGGCGAACTTCCTGCCCATCTTCAACGCCCGTCACGACAAGTTCATCACTGTAGAGTCGTAACTCTTTCCCAATGCCAAAGCGCACAACGCGTACAGGGGATTTATAAGCACTTTGCTCTTCGCTCATCAATTAGCTCAACACGTTCTTTCATAATTTCCAGTTTCGGTCGCTTTAGATTGTACAGCATTTGAGGCATATCGTCGATAGCTGTGGGGAAGCGATCCAGGCACAAACGTGTCTGGCTGGCAGGAATGCTCTAGTTAAAATGAACAACAATTCACATATCATGGCTAATCGAAGCCGTTTGCTTGACAAAAGAGAGATGCGCAACTTAGAATTGTGTCAATACACTTGTGAGAGAGAGCAAGCAAGGAGCGCAATATTTTTTATGGCTCGCGTCGGCCTATTGGAAGATAACACGGTTATAGCCAGACTTTCAGCCACCATGCTACATTATGTAGGACACCAGGTCACTGTCTATGAACATGCCCAGGACTGTCTGGATGCACTATTACTCACGGGTACCCATAATGTCGTAAAGTCCGCGCGCGCTCACGAAACAATCATTACGCTACCCATCGAACTGCTGATCCTTGATCTCCATTTGCCCGAAATCGGTGGCTTCCGTATACTCGAACTTATCCAATCTCACCCGCATACACGCTTCCTGCCACTGATCTTCTGCACAGCCGCTCCCGAACGAGAGATAGATTACGCGATGCGACTCGCCCCTCATGCCCTCCTTGTTACCAAACCATTCAAAATGCAAACCCTGGTGGCTGCCGTCTCCAACGTCCTGCAAGCGCAGTAACTTCAGCAAATTCTCGTAAGCTATTGCATAATACCACCAGTGAGTAGCTAAAATAGCTCTATTCACTGGTAGTATTATCGCTTTTTGCCAGACTTTGACGAAAAGCGACCCGGCGTCGGTGTAGAAGCCGAGCAGCCTGGTATGTCATGATTTGTCAACACATTAGAGCGCACATGGGGAGTGCTCGTCAAATCTATAACAAACATTGAAATTTGCTGGTTCCCACAACTAGAGATAAACCTGGCTATACTTACTTGAAACCCGCCTTCATTAATATGTAATTGAACTGTATGCTGTTGATTACCATGGACTGTCACTACCAACATGACTCGGTGACCGTTTTTGAAGCCGCTCCCACATAACGTCAGGTGCCGGTTCGAATTAGCAGAGGTCGCACAGATCCAAATATCAGGTTGCGACTGATTCGATGTAACGGTTTTAGTCGCGTTCGCTGAGGGTGTTGGACTCACAGTTACTTGTATGGACGGGGTGGGCGACAGCGCTTGTGGCGTCATTCCAGTCCCTGTTGATTTAGGGGGATGCACGTTCCTGGACGTCATCAAATGAGAAAAATGTGAAGTAACAGAGGCATATGCCAGCACTACTATGAAAATCAGAACCAGGCCTGCGGCAGCAGGTATATTCAACAGGCGTAAAGCTCGTTTCTGATTACTCTGGCGTCGCCGTCCGGTCCAGGCGTTTCGTAAAGGAACGCCGCGCCGAGCATGCGCCAGCACCTGTTCCGGTTTTACCTGGGGGTTGCGATACTCGCGCGACATGTACTTGAGCTGGCTGAGCGTATTGCTCGTTTGTGAGAGGCTGGCAAAGGTCAGACTGCACTGCTCACATTCAATAAGATGCACCTGGATATGCTTTTCATACGCAGGACATTCCCCGCGAATGAATGCGAGTAAGAGGCTATCGATAGGATGTTCTCTCCCGTTCGCACCTATTTTCCACAACCTGTCCCTGACCATATGTTTATCTACTGTCTTTTCTGAATTTGTTCATTCGTCTACCAACCGAACATCTGCCACCATTTGGACTTTCGCCATCACACATACAGGCACTACACAATGATTGCGTTTTACCTTCACTTGATATAATCATCGAAGGCATTAAATACGGACACTTTCATCGATAATTTGAAAAGAAAGACAGTTTCTAGCCAGGTACAAAGTAGCAAATTTTGTAGAAGGGTGATACAATTACTAACAATCTCATTGAGTAGTTGCCTCGCACGCACGATACACTGAGCGGGTTCCACAGGAAAGTGCTACGTCAATTATGACAATAGAGGATAAAGACGCGCAGGCGTTAGATGCCTACTCGAACGCTGTAACAGGCGCGGCGGAACGTGTTGGGCCTGCGGTTGTGCGTATTGATATAGAGCGTGAGGGCGGTCGCATTGCTCGATCAGTCTTCGGCGGCGGCTTAGGCTCCGGTTTCATCTTCGCTTCGGATGGTCAGATTCTCACCAATGCCCATGTTGTGAGCAATGCGCGGCGTATTCGAGTCACGCTCGCGGATGGCCGCACCTTCGATGCTGGACTGATCGGGAGCGAACCTGATGTCGATGTCGCGGTGTTGCGTATCGGCGCGGGTCGCCTACCCGTGGCCGAACTGGGACGCTTCCCCCTGAAAGTGGGCCAGCTCGTCATCGCTGTTGGCAACCCCTATGGTTTGAACTGGACCGTCACCGCCGGCGTAGTCAGCGCGCTGGGTCGCACTCTGGAAGCGCCAGGTATGCGTAAGATGAACAACCTGATCCAGACCGATACCCCCATCAACCCGGGTAATTCAGGCGGACCGCTTGTTGATAGTCACGGGCGGGTAATAGGCATTACTACTGCTATGATGCCAATGGCGCAGGGACTTGGCTTTTCCATCCCTCTGGATACCGTTAAGTCGGCCATCGCGCGCATCAACCAGAAACGTGAAGCGCCGACCGCAGGTGTCACTCTTGGCGTTGGAGGCATGCGCGCGAAACTTGATGACACGCAGAGACGCAGTTTCAACCTCACACAGCAATATGGCATGGAACTGCTCGAAATCCGGCAAGGTGGACCAGCCGAACGGGCGGAATTAAAACACCTGGATATCATTGTTTCAGCCGCCAACGAAGTCGTTACTGAGCCGCGCGACTTGCAGCGCATTGTGCGCCGTCACCACGTCGGCGAAAAAATTGCCATAAGTTTCTTGCGCGGGGGCAAACAACGCAAAGTAACGGTGATCCTTTAGGCTGAATCGCAAACACGTCGCGCGCGCTCCCAATGAGCGGTTTCCCAATTTTGAAATGCTTCTCATGTTACGTCTTATGTAGTGGAAGACGTAAAAGCAATGATCGGGCTGGTAGCCCGAAAGGGAAAGACACATGGGAACCATGCTGATTGGGATGATAACCATGCTAATGGTTATCGGGCTGGTCTTCGTCGGCACGCGCGTCAGCCTGTACCTGTTCTTGCTGAATACTGAAAGAACTCGCCACTTCACGCACCGTATGCATGCTACTGAAGAACGGTCGCAATTACATAGCGAGCATCATGTAGAGCGTCCCATTTATTATGGCTTTATGAACACAGGAGACGCGAGCGCGCGCTATGCGAGGGGCAGTTTGATGGTGATCGCGCTGATCCTGCTGCTGGCAATCATGGCTGCTGTTTCCGTCCTGTCGGGATCGTTCCATTAAGTAATCAAGTACGTTCGTTTACGTCGAGTGTTCGGCCTGCCGGAATGTAATCAACCGGCAGGCCATTCAATAGCCGCCACCTAACTTCCGGTGATCCCACGAAACTATCTCAACGGGTTCTACAAAGATGACCACTCGTTTCGCTGCCTGGGCTACAACCATCTGATGTGTCGTTTCATTCAAGGGGCCACCAGTGTACCGTTCATAGATGGTCTCGCCGATGCGCTGGACAGTTTCGCGGTCGTCGTTGATAATTGCCCGTCCTTTAATCTGGACGCCCCGCAGTTCATCATAACGCTCACCAGTCTCTACCAGACAGGTAAGCCTGCCGTCTCGCCGCAGGTTGATAGCTTTTTGCGATTTAGCATACGTCCAAAAAACCACCTGGTCATTTATCAATGCATACCACATCGCTACCAGGTGCGGCCATCCGTCGTGATTAATGGTGGCTACTTGAAGTGTGCGCTGCTCCTGAAGAAATGAGCGTATTTCTTCGTCGTTCATGCGGATCAGGTCTCGACGGCTCATGTATTTCCCTCCGTCTTTCATATCCTATAACTATAACAGGTATCAATCGTTCTCTGCAAATCGGAGTCTTGTTCTTTCTAATTGGCCCTATCAACTGCTAAATTGACCTATTATTTAGACTATTTTATTTCAGAACAAGCAAAGCCTCCTCATATTCCCCAACCACCTCGAACCCCAGCCGCCTATAGCTGGCAATCGCGCTGGCATTATCAGCCTTCACGTTCAGTCCTATATGCACAACCGTTTGTAACGACTGCTGGCAGAGCCTGGCGCAGACGGCAGTTGCAAGCCTCTGCCCGCGAAAAGCGGGATGGGTGGTCACACTACCAACGACGCCGACCTTATAATGGGGTGAATAAACATGCACACCGGCCACGCTGACCAGCTTTCCATCACGCCGTATGCCGTAGAAATGCCCGGTTCCCAGCATGCGCGGGTCAAACGAATTACCAGGATAGCTAACTTGATACAAGGTCTGTAACTCTTCCAGATCGGCTACAGTCAGAGAGATTACCTCAGAGGTGTTAACCGTTTCGAGACGCGATGGATCGGCTAATGCCATTTTGTAGTGAAGACCGTGAGAATCCACCCGGTAACGGGTTGCCAACAGTGTTGAGAGGTCCCCGCTGAGATGCGCGTAAAAGCGCGACGGGAGTAAAAGCATGCTTGATTGCAGTAGATCGCGCATAGCAGGCAGGTTCTCGCTAATGGCCAGCAACACAGGCATCTCCATCGCGCTATAGAGTAAAACCAGCGCATGTATTTGTTTAGTCTCCACGAGGGCGTACCATGTCGTGTTTTGCCAGAAGAAGTCGTCGAGGTCGCCCAGTTCGTACAGGTGAATGAGCGCGTTCTGGCGCAGATAGCGCTCAATTGTGCTTTTATCGTGCAGACTGACGATATGCATGCTGCGCCACCTCCACCATTACACTTGATACGAGGTCAATTCTACAATACCCATGATGCGTCCGTTGACGAGCTGCATCCCTTTTCTGGCGCGCGGGAACATCTTTATCTCGGACGCCTTCACTACGTTGGCCTGTTCTCCGCTTTCGCCATTGGTAATAATCAAGAATTGCTGGCGCTCGTTGACGATGGTCGCCGCCAATACTTTATCTTTGCCGACCAGTTCGGTAGTAATCACACCGGCAGTTGCGCGTCCCTTCTGTGGATACTGGCTGAGTGGCACTTTCTTGCCCAGACCACTTTCAGTCAGGACGAACAGGCTCAAGGGGTCGCTTGCCGTATTTTGCTGCTCGCTATCAAGGTAGCTCGCGCTGACTACTTTCGCGTTTGGAGCAAGTATAATGCAGGCAACTCCCTGGCCAACGCGTCCCTGAGCGCGCAGGTTCTCATCACTGAATCGCAGTGTCTGCGCGTTGTCGGTCGTTACGAAGTATTCGCCTTTTCCCTGGGAAATGAGCGCGGCAACGATTGCATCGCCCTCGGCCAGTTTCATGTCCAGCAGCCCATCAGTATCCGCCGTCTTATAATCGCTCAAAGGAGACTTTTTGACTTTGCCCAGCTTGCTGAAAGTTACAAGGTAGCGGTTTTCGTCAAACGATTCGAGCGGCAGCAATGCCAGGACCTCTTCGCCCTGGGCCAGTGTCAAGAGCTTGCGAATAGGTTCGCCCTTAGCCGGACGGGTCGCCTGCGGTATGCGATGGGCGGCAACCTGGAAAACGCGCCCCGTGGAGCAGACGCAGAGCACATAATCCTGCGATGTAGACAGGACAACCCGGCGCAGTTGTTCATCGCCGCGCACGGTTGTATACGTCGCATCTCCATTTTTACCCCTGGGCGCATAGGCATCCACCGGCAGCGCCTTGACAGCACCAGCACGCGTATAGGCGATCACGAGAGGTTCGCGCTGGTGCAGACTGACCACTTCGGTAACGGGAGCGTGTGCCTGCCCCTCCGTTTCGATGATGGTGCGTCGCTCATCGCCGAACTGCTTGATAAGTTGCTGCATCTCTTTTTTGAGCAGAGCGATCAAGGCTTCGCGGTCGGCCAGCAGGTACTCCAGTTCGCTGATTCTGGCCTGGAGTTCCTCTTTTTCTTTCGCGTATTTACTCGCATCCAGGCGCGTCACCTGGGCCAGGGTCATGGAAGCAATCACCTCGGATTGTAAGGGCGTCAGCTTATAGATGGTCTCGATCTTTTTGCGCGCCTCGGCACGATCTTCGGCCTGCTGGAAAATCTTCACGATGCGCTCGGCATTGGCAGCGCCGATTATCAGCCCCTCCACGACATGCAGGCGCTCGCGCGCTTTGCGCAGATCGAACTGCGCCCGGCGCGTGAGCACATCTACCTGGTGAGCGTTCCAGTAGTTGAGCAGTTCGAGCATGCCGACCTGTTTGGGATGGCGTGCTGCCTGCATGGATTCGCCGAAGAGGAAAACCATCTGGAACGATTGCGCGATCTGCAAGTCAGTTTCGCTGAATAGCAGGGAGAGCACCTGCGCGGCGTCGGCATCTTTGCGCAGTTCAAGTACGATGCGCGTGCCTTTTTCGGTATCGCTTTCGTCGCGCAATTCGGGTAGCAATCCTTCCAGCTTGCGCGCGTTGATGGCTTTGACAATCGAGGCTTTGACTTTATCGCGGCCAATGGGCGGTATCTGTGTAACCACCAGCAAGCGATTGCGCGGCGTTTCTTCCAGGCGCACCTCGGCGCGCACAATGATGCGCCCTTTGCCCGTTGACAGGTAATCTTTGATGCCATCGATGCCCATGACACGCCCGCCCTGGCAAAAGTCCGGCCCCTGCACGTAGGCCATTAGTTGTTCAACGCTCATTTGCGGGTGATCTAACAGGGCGATACAGGCGCGCATCACTTCTGTAAAGTTATGCGGCGGGATATTGGTGGAAAGGCCTACGGCAATACCGCTTGAAGGATTGACGACGGGCGGGATTCTACCCGGCAGATAATCGGGTTCCTGCACTTTGGGGTCCTGCTTATAGGTCGGATGTAGAGGGACGGTTTCGCGTTCCATATCGGCCATCAATGCTTCGGCCAGGGGCGCGAGGCGCATTTCCGTATAGCGATAAGCGGCGGGCGCGTCACCATCTTCACTGCCCATATTGCCCTGGCCCTCGATCAAGGGATAGCGCAGTGTAAATGGCTGGGCCAGGCGCACGGCAGCATCATAAACCGAGGCGTCACCGTGAGGATGATAGTTTCCCAGAATAAGGCCAACAACTTCCGCGCTTTTCACTGTTGGACGGTTAGAGAGGAAACGCGCATCTCGCATACCACTCAGAATGCGCCGCTGCACGGGTTTCAGGCCGTCGCGCGCGTCGGGTAAGGCGCGATCAGTAACTACCGAGAGGCCATAGGTGGCAAATGCCTGGGATATGACAACAGAAAATTCTTCCTCGCGAATAGTGCCAACTTCCACGGTGTTTTCTGTACTTCGAGCCATGCTTATACATCCAATTCCCTGATCTTGCGCGCATGATCCGCCAGGAATACGCGGCGCGCCTCAGCGTTTTCATCTTCCATCAATTCACCGACCAGCTTCGCGGCCAGCACGCCATCTTCCATCGTGACGCGCTTAAGAGTGCGGTGGCTCGGTTCAAACATGGTCTCGCGCAACTCCCTGGCGTTCATTTCGCCCAGACCTTTGAAGCGTTTGAATTCAAGGTCCTGCGCATCCTGCCGCGTTTTCAGGAATTGCAAACGTGCCTCGTCGTCGAGCAACCACGTCGTCTTGCCCCTGTACTTCACCGAGTACAATGGTGGGCAAGCAATGAAGACATGCCCGCGCTCGATAAGGTCGCTGAACTCCTGGTAGAAAAGCGTGAGCAATAGACATTGGATATGCAGGCCATCTACATCAGCATCCGTCGCGATAATCACACGATGAAACTTCAAACGACCGATATCAAAAGAGTCACGCGTGCCGGTTCCGAGTACGTTAATGATGGTGCGTATCTCTTCGTTTTCCACGATACGTTTCAAATCGGCCTTGGCCACGTTGAGCGGCTTGCCTTTCAGCTTCAGGACAGCCTGGAAGTCGGAGAAACGTCCCTGACCAGCACTTCCGCCGGCGGAGTCCCCTTCAACTATGAACAATTCGGCTCGCGAGGGGTCGTTGGTATTGCAGCGCAAAAACTTCTTCGAGAGCGTGGTATCGATCAATTCGCCATTTTTCTTGTTGCCCGCTCGCGCCAGTTCTTCCACCAGTTGCGCCTCGTTGCGAGCTTTCTGCATTTGCAGGATGCGTTTGAGCCAGTCTTTACCCGCGGAGGTGTTGCGCTCAAACCAGTCTTTCAGACCCTCGTCAGCCACGGAACGCACAATACCCTCGACCGGCGCGTTGTTCAAACGATCTTTAGTCTGCCCCTGAAACTGCGGATTGACGAGTTTCACGGAGATCACGACGTTCAGCCCCTGCTGGATGACCTCCGGCTTAAACCCATCTTTCTCGCGGCTCTTGATCACGCCCCACTTCAGCGCGTAATCGTTGACAACTTTGGTGAGCGCGGCTTTGAAACCCGTCTCATGTACTCCGCCATCCCGCGTGCGCACCGCATTCGCGTAGCTATACATGGTAATTTTATAGCCGGTGGTTGGTTGCAGCGCGACCTCCACCTGCACTCCGTCTTTCTCTCTGGCAATGCCGATCACCTGCTTGAAAAGAGGAGCGTTCGTACCAGTAGCCAGTTCGCGCGCGTAGTCTGGAAGGCCCTCGCGCGAGTAGTAGATACGCTTGATCTGCTGTTCAGTATCATCATCCCAGGCATCCAGGTTAAAGGTAACACCACGATTAAGATAAGCGGCAGCCTTCAGGCGACTCTCAATCGCTTCGAGCGAGTAGTAGGCATCAGCGTCGAAAATGCCGCGATCATATAACCAGCGCAGACGCGTACCATGTAACTTTGGATCGCATAACAACACTTCATGCGGTAGAGCCGTGCCGCGACTGAAAACCTGCCGGAACTCCTGGCCGTCTTTCCAGATCGTCAATTCAAGCTTTTCCGAGAGCGCGTTGATTACGGTTGAACCCACACCATGCAGTCCGCCAGCCGTCTTATAGACCCCCTCTTCAAATTTACCGCCTGAGTGTGGAACCGTGAGAATAACCGTCGCGGCAGGCAAATATTCTCCCTGGTACAGCATCACGTCGAAAGGCATACCTCTGGCCTCGTCACGCACCGTCACCCAACCTTCGCGGTCAACACTCACCCAGATGTTCTTGCCGTAACCAGCAACCGCTTCATCAACGGCATTATCCAGCGCTTCCCAGATCAGGTGCAACAATCCCGTCGCCGAAGTCGAGCCGATATACATACCCGGCCTGTGGCGAATAGCCGCGATACCTTCGAGCACTTGAATATCGGCAGCTGAGTAACTTGTAGTGGACTGCTTCTTTGCTTTTGCCGCCGGCTTAGGCCCGCTTACAGGCGCAGCTTCCTTCGACGCATTATCTTCGTTCGGTTTTTTTGTGTTAAATAGTGAAAGTTGCCCTTGCAACTCTTGATCTTCTTGTATCGTGGTGGATAATTTGGCAGACCGCGCCATACTCCTATTCCCTCTTTTCACCTGGCTATTCACGTGTATTCAGCATACAGTGTTCTATTCTTCCTGTCAATAGCAATTTCGGTCAATTGTTCTACTCCCACAATGATGCTGGTTTGCCTCACCCTGAGAAGAAGGCGCGCAAAAAGCGTGATGCGAAGCATAATCGAGCGAGACCGCGCTCCACGCCAACCCAGATCGTGGAGCATCGGCTGCTGAATTGCCAGGAGACCAACCAAAGGGGTAAAGGAGAAGCCTACATCGGTGCGAATGTGCGTGGAGTCGCCTCAACTAACAGCATCGGAACGAGCAAGACGTTGAAATCCCGCCTGCTGGTAATCTCGAAGCCGGCTGCCGACAACGTGCGAGCGGTATCGCGGTTCCAACGGCAGTTGCCATTCACCGCCCGCGAGATCGGCGTCATGATCGTCTGCACTCCAGCCAGAAAAGCGTTACGCGAGCGCACATGTTCGAGCAGGTAGAGCGTGCCAGCAGGCTTCAGCACGCGCAGAACTTCGCGGAAGCCGCGCAGGGGATCCTCAACGGAGCAGAAGACCAGCGTAACGACGACGCTGTCAAAGGTAGCGTCAGCGAACGGCAAGCTTTCGGCGGAGGCTTGCGTGAGATGAATGGGGACGCGCGCTCGCCTGAGATGATTGTTGGCATAACGCAGCATGGCGGCATCCGGCTCGGTCGCCTCGACGCGCTCGACCCTGGCTGGATCGTAGTAGGGGAAGTTCAAACCGTTGCCAGCGCCGACTTCCAGGACGACGCCCGCGGCCTTGCTCGCCGTTTTTTGACGCAAGGACCCCATGAAGTAGCTTTCGGCTACACCGCGAAACAGCGCTTCGTAAAGCGCGGAAAAGATGGGATGGTTAATCCTCGTTCGTTGATCGCTATCCTTGATTTGGCTCATCATTTCTCTCACTAAACAGGTTATGCTTGCTGGCACATGCGCGCTTTTGCGCCTTGGATCGGGCACCCGAAAAGTGGGGCCAGGACACAGAGATCGAACACGCCGGCCAGGAATGGCACAAGCCCCACAACCGCAAGGATGGTTCCCACGACAGCGCTTCCTGCCGTAAGCAAGTAGACACCGGCCCCGATGATCGCCAGGCCAGCCACAATACGAAGAACGCGGCCAGGGCCGCTCGCCATAAATCGAATGAATGTCATTGGTTTCTCCTTCTGCCTCTACAGGCAGCGATGCTCATTTCTGAAATCGACACTTACTGTTGAATACGCTGTTTCTTCCTATGCTTTGCCACCAGGGAATCAAACGTTTGCTGCTCTCGCTACTTCTGCTCCTGCTGGTCGAGGATCGCCTGACTGATGCGCCTGGACAGATCGAGGATCGCGTCACGCGAAAGGGCAGGTCGCTGCTCCTGTCGCAGGTGCCGCTGCACCTCCACGAGGCTGGCATACAGCGGTGGACACGACGTGCAGTGCTGGAGGTGATCCTCGAGCGACTGGATGCGTTCCTGGTCGAGGTCGCCGTTCATGTAGTCCGACACCATCGATCGCGCTTGCTGGCAGGTGAGTTCACGCATCATCCTGCTTCTCCTTTCTCCGGCCTGGAGATGACCCTTTCTCCCCTGGTGAGAGCTGCTCTGCCTGGGCAGCCTCGTCCAGCAGCGTGACGAGCGCCATGCGCGCTCGTTGCAGGCGCGACTTGACCGTCGCGAGAGGAGCATCCATCAAAGTAGCCACTTCGGTCAACTTCAGTCCATCTACCTCGTGAAGCAGCAGCGTGGCGCGATAGCTCGCCGGGAGTCGCTGTAATGCTTGTTCGATGATCTGCCGGCTCTCGAGGGCCAGTACCACACGTTCGGGATCCACACTGTAGCGTTCATCGGCCCAGAGCTGATTGACGCGCGAGAACTCGACCGTGCGTTCGCGCACCTGCCTGCGGCGCAACTGGTCCCGGCAGGTGTTGAGCGCGATACGATAAAGCCATGTGGCAAAGCTTGCTGCGTTCCGAAACGTATTCAGGTGAGCATATGCGCGAATAAATGTCTCCTGCGCTGCATCCTCGGCCTCCTGGCTGTTCCCAAGCAAGCGCAGCGCGAGACCATAGATGCGGTCGGTATGACGAGTGACCAGCGTGGTGTAGAGCGAGGTATTGCCTGCCAGCACTCCGTCTACCAGCGTCTGGTCATCAAGCTCACTTTTCTCAAGCGTAGAAGTATGATGCTCATCGTTCATGTCTATACTATCCATCGCCCACTCACTCGCGTGAAACCACGTTTCGTTTCTCAGCTTTCACGTCTAGTTAGACGCAGCATGCCATCAAAAAGATGCACGATCCGGTTGAATCTGCTTGCGGAAGTTCAGCGAATTGCGGAAGACGTCTGCTTTTACTCTCTGATCCGTACCTGGGTTTTCCTCCCAGGCGTAGAAACAAAGAGGAGTTTTGAACCTGCCTACGGCTCAAACTCGCTGTGCTCTCCCAAGGCCCACAGTTTCGCCCAGGCGAGCATGTGCGATCCCGAAGGAGGCAAGCTCCAGGTGTAGGGTTGGTCATGATCGCTACCTGCACCAAGCTCTACCTCCAACCGTCTCACTTCGATCAAACTCACACAGTGCTTGTCGTAGAGTTGATCTACAGTGATGGCGGTCGAAAGCAAACCCTGGTTGGCCCGACACAGCATCTCCTCCATCTGCTCTGGCGAGGTGGTTAAAAACACGCGGACGTTCTCCTTCGGCATACAACGATACATATTCAACAAGCCCAGCACCTGGTGAAACGAGGTGAGCGGGCTTGACTTCCAACGCCACATGGCTGACTCGCTCCCCCATATGGCAATTCGATAAAAGAACATATGACACCTTGCTTTCATTGGCAGCACTGAGAGCGACCAGCACCGGGCATCTCCTCTTGCTGTTCAGCGTTCATACTTGTGACATGAGCAGGCCATAGTTCAATGGTGGTAACCTGGCCCTGGATAGCCTGACATGTAGGGTTCATTCAGCAACCAGCACTGTAAATTTTGTTGTAACACGAGTTAGACGAGTAGCAGAACTGTTTTTAGAGGGGAGAGTTGTATCCCAATTGGTGAAGCCGAGGTTTTTCAGTCGCCTTACAGGCTATTCTCGACGCGCTGCAAAAAATCAAGCACCGTCTGCATATACCGTTCAGACTCTTCAACGTGTGCCAGGTGAGAGCTATTTTGCAGCAGCACCCATTCTGAACCAGCAATACCCGTGCGCAAGATTTCGTTGAGGGCGGGAGTGGACTCGTCGTACAGGCCGGAAATAATCAGGGTAGGCACGCGGATTTCAGGCAGCCGTTCAGTACGATCCCAATCCTTAATCACCCCGATAATGTGGAACTCGCTGGGACCATTCATGTAGTTATAGACATAACCGATCTGGTCGAAGGCGCGTTGTACATACTCTGGTAAGGGTTTCACACGGCAAACATGCCTGTCATAGAATACCTGCACAGCCTGTAAGTATTCTTCGCTGTCGGTTGTGCCTGCTTCCTCGTGGCGTATAAGCGCGGCATTCACCTCCGCTGTTAATTGCTCGCGCAGGCGGCTGGCCTCGGCTACCCACATCGGTATACTGGACGTGGTATTCGCCAGGATCAGGCTTACCAGACCGGCAGGTTGCCGCAGCGCGTACTCTTGCGCGAGCATACCTCCCCACGACTGTCCCAGGATATGCACGCGTTCAAGCCCAAGTTCGTCACGCACCGTCTGCAACTCGTCGGCGAAACGCGCCACATAGCAGAGCGCGGGATCGTCGGGTTGATCCGAGCGGCCACAACCCAGTTGATCGTAGAAGATGACACGGCGCGTATCGCTGGCCAACGCTTCCAGGTTCTCCAGGTAATCATGAGGCGCGCCCGGCCCGCCATGCAGAATCAGAAGCGGCGTTTTCTCTTCTGCTCCGCCGCCGCCAACCATACGATACCAGACACGATATCCGTCTACTGGAATATAGCCCTCACGCGTGTGCAGACTCATCATGATTGTTCCTTCTTCGTCGCCGCGTGATTGTCCATGAAAGCAGCAAGATACGCCACCGGATAGTTACGAATTTCGCCCTTCTCAATACTTTCCTTTGTCATCCGTTCAACCTCGACAAAGGGTTCATTGCCTGCTGATTTGACCCGGTCATCAAGTTCGTAGGAAACACCGATTTGTTGTAGCACCTTGAACTTGTCTGGATGCTGAAGCCCCCATTCGATATAGCGTGATGGCGGCATCATTTTATTGCACGACGGCGGTGGATACCGCGCCCAGACAGTCGCCGCGCTACCCACAATTATCACTGCTCTGCGTCAACGTGGTTACAGCTTAGTGACGATCCCACAATTGCTACACGATATGGCTTCAACCGCACAAACTCCATCTGTTCGACCAACAAGTGCCATGAGCGCCACGGCACTTATGCCTATCCTCGTGGCATGGAAGCAACCTTCGCCGGCATGATATAATATCTATGTCGAGGCACCCTACACTCTATTTTCGCTGAAGGTGGTGGCAAGAGCATGGCGCGTATGGAAGATGTTGAGTTCAAAGAGCGGCTCTTTCTAAAAGGATATCCATTTAGCCACTACAGTCCGCGCCCAGGCGACCCCAGAGCAAACGCGGTGACTCCTCTACGCAAACCGCTCTCTGCATGCATCGTTGCACTGGTAACAACAGCGGGGCTGAGCCTACCGGAGCAACCACCTTTCGATCTCACCATTAGAAATGGCGATAGCTCATTTCGCGAAATTCCTTCCGACATCTCACCACAACTCCTGGAAATGAACCAGCGCAGCTGGTCGTTCGACCAGACAGGCATATTGCGCGACCGCAACCTTACTTTTCCTCTCGACCGCCTGCGAGAAATGCAGCAGCGAGGGGAAATTGGCGCGCTCTCCCCCCATAGCTATAGCTTCATGGGTTCAATCGTGGGACCATCCAGACTGATGACAGAGTCAGCCCCCGCAGTAGCACGGCGGCTCAAAGCTGACAACGTCGATGTTGTGCTGCTGACGCCTGTTTGACCCATGTGCAATCAGTCCGTGGGATTGATACAGCGCCAGATTGAATATACCGGCATCACAACGGTTTCCATTTCGTTGTTACGCGAGATAACCGAGAAAACTCGCCCTCCACGCGCCCTCTTTGTTCCTTACCCGTTGGGCTATCCGCTCGGCGAACCCAATAACGCTGATCTCCAGACGCGCATCATACAAGCCGCCTTCGCGCTCCTTCCGCGCAACGATTGCCCGGTGCTGGAAACATTTACCCCGTAGAGGCCAGCTTCAGATCCTGTGATCCAGATCTTTCCAGTAAGCCTCTCGAATGCGTGTCTTGAGCAGTTTCCCGGCTGGATTGCGTGGGAGTTCATCAACGAAGTCAACCGAACGGAGCTTCTTGTAACTGGCAAGCTGTTCAGTGCAATAGGTTATCAGTTCCTCCTCGCTGGCGTTGGCCCCCGGTCTGAGGGAGACAACCGCCTTCACTGACTCGCCCCAGTGCGCATCGGGAACGCCGATCACGGCTACGTCAAGGACAGCCGGGTGCGCGCTCAGCACGGCCTCGATTTCTGCCGGGTAAATGTTCGCGCCACCCGAAATAATCATATCTATCTTGCGGTCACAGATAAAGTAGTAGCCTTCGGAATCGCGATAGGCGATATCGCCAACCGAAAAAAACCCGTCCCGCATGCTTCTAGCCGTGGCTTCGGGCTTCTTAAAATACTGGGCCAGCGCTTCATTGCGCACCCAGATCTCTCCCGGCATGCCATCGGGAACCAGTTCGCCTGCTTCGTTGAGCAGGCGAATCTCCTGGCCTGGCGCAATTGTGCCACAGGAGCCGGACTTTCAGCAAGCTCGTATGCCTGTACGATTGCAAGAATATTCGCAAGAGAAATCCCTTTCGGACGGTACGCGCCTTTGGGATTCCCCGTCGTCCCTGATGTATAACTCATCGTGCTGCCGAGTGACCCTTTGCCCAGAGGCATCTCCTCACCGGCGTCTCGCACTACCTCTTCGTATCGCAGCCAGCCCGCAGGCGCTTCTCCGCCAATAGCAACAAATGTTGGCGATCCCGGCATCTCAGCCCGTGCTCTATCAACCACATCCACCAGTTCTGGAGCGACGAATACCACTTTGGCTTCGCTGTCATTCAGTACATAGGTTACTTCACGCTCGCGCAAGCGATAGTTGACAGGTACCAGAATTGCACTAATCTTTGAAGCAGCAGCCCCAATTTCGATTCCTTCGAGCGAGTTATAGACCATAACAGCAATCCTATCACCCGCGTTCGCGCCCAGTTTCCGCAGAACATTGGCAACTCGGTTGGCGCGGGCATTCAAAGCTGCATAGGTAAGCGATCGTTCGCCGCAAATTAACGCGAGCTTGTCAGGACGCGCGGCTGCCTGCATCGAAAAGACATCGATGGCTGGAGCCTGTGCGGGAACTTTATCCTGGCCTGCATTACTTCGCTGTTCTTGCACGGCATATTCTCCTTCTGTCTCGCCGGTTTGTTTGTACTGAAAGCAGAAAAGTGATACAATGCTATTGCAACCCCAAACAGGCGCTAATCGTATTCAATCTAACCACAATTCGAGATAACATTATGAACAACTTTATCACATATATCTATCTAGCCCTGGCAGGAGCGGTAATTGTCGCCCTATTCATTGCATACCAGATGCGTAAAGAGCGCTGGCTCGAGACCAGAGGAAAACGCATAGTCGCGGAGGTTACAGACGTAAAGCACGACAAGCGGCGAGCCTCGACTGGTGTGTTTCACGATTTTTACTCGGTGACTGCCATCTGGACCAATCCTCAGACTGGACATACTTATACTTTCTGGAAGTATATCTTCGATCAAGACCCGCACTTCACACCCGGCGCGCTGGTGTCTGTCATGATTGACCCGCACAACCCACACCGCTACGAGATCCAGATTTGACAACGGACAGCACCAACCTGCCCGCCTGAAGAAAAACCGCTACACCATTCTGGCCACCAGCTCCTGGGCAAGGTAACTGGCTACCATGGCAGCGTTAGAACCCGGTCCAAAACCAGCGTCATAGCCAAGTTCCTTGGCGAAGGCGTGCGAGATGCGCGGCCCACCCACGATGAACAAATAGCGTTCGCGCACACCTTCCGCCTCTGCCAGTTCGATCAATTTGGTCAGGTTATGGACATGCACATTCTTCTGTGTCACCACCTGCGAGACCAGAATAGCCTCGGCCTGCTCAGCCGCTGCTCGTCTCAATAAAGCCTCGCAGGAAACCTGTGCGCCCAGGTTCAAAGCGCGAAAGGCGGGAAAGCGTTCAAGTCCATAATTTCCCGCGAAGCCCTTGGCGTTGAAGATTGCATCGATGCCAACGGTATGCGCGTCGCTCTCGATGGCCGCACCGATCACCGTTACCTGGCGACCCAGGCGTTGCTCGATCAGTTCGTTGATCTCGTGAAAGTCCATCTCCTCGTGTGCTAGTTCATCAACCTGAATCTGTTCAACGTCAAGCGTATGCGAACAAGCACCATAGACGACAAAAAAAGTAAATGCTTTGTCGATGGCCTCAGTATGGGCCACCACAGGATTGCTGATGCCCATCAGCATGGCATAGCGGCGGGCAGCTTCCCGCCCACGCGCATTAAGCGGCAGTGGTAGAGTAAATGAAAGTTGGACGACTCCATCGTTGGCGGTATCGCCATAGGGTCTGATCTGCATAGGAAGTACCTCGATGAGAAGATTATACATACTTTACACACAGTATATCATGCCTTCGTTTTGCTATAGAAGGGTTTAAACCCGGCTATATGGTATACTTTGAACAGGCGAACCAAACGAGCGCCACATCGATACTATCCCCGAAAGGACTACCAACTATGGCAAATCAGAACGAGCTGTATGACGCGATCATCATCGGAGCGGGACACAATGGTCTCGTGGCCGCAGGCTACCTGGCGCGAGCTGGCAAAAAAGTCGTTGTGCTGGAACAACGCGACCGCGTGGGCGGAGCCTGCACCCTCGAAGAGCCGTTCCCCGGCTTCACCATGTCTCCCTGCGCCTACGTCGTCAGCCTGCTGCGCCCTGAGATCATTCGCGACCTGGAACTGCACCGCTACGGCTTCGACGCCTATGTCAAAGACCCGCAGATGTTCGTGCCGTTCCTGGATGGCAAGTATCTTTTCTTCCGCGCCAGCACCGAAAAAACCATCGAGGGTATTCGCAAACTTTCCCCACACGACGCTGAGGCCTATCCCAAATTTCTACAATTCTTCGACCGCGCCTCGGAGATTCTCAACCCAATTTTGCTGGAAGAGCCACCTTCAGTAGCCGACCTTGCCGCGCGTTTCCGAGGCGAGGACGAAGAAATATATCGCTACCTCATGTTCGGCAACCTGTACGATATGCTGGCCGATTACTTCGAGTCCGACTACCTGCGAGCAGCCTTCGCGGGACAGGGAGTGATTGGCTCGTTCATCGGCCCCAAAACACCCGGCTCGGTATACGTCATGTGGCACCATATGTTCGGCGAAGTGAACGGCGAGATGGGCATGTGGGGCTATGTGCGCGGCGGCATGGGGCGCATCAGTTTCGCCATGGCTGCTTCAGCCGAGGCGCACGGCGCGGTGATTCGTACCAATACCCCCGTCGCCAAAATCCTGGTTCACAATGGCAAAGCAGAAGGAGTACTGCTGGAAAACGGCGAAGAGCTGCGCGCCAGCGCGGTTCTCTCCAATGCCGATCCCAAACGCACCTTCTTACAATTTTGCGCCGATGCCGACCTGGATAAAGGTTTCCTCAAACGCATCGCGCGTTTCAAGACCGAAAGCGCGGTCATCAAACTCAACGTCGCCCTGAAAGAACTGCCCAGCTTTAAGTGCTTACCCGGCACAGCGCCCGCCTTGCAGCATGCCGGCTCGCTCGATCTCACTCCCACGCCCGACTGGGTGCAGAATGCCTACGAAGATGCCATGCACGGCGGCCTCTCACAAAAGCCCTACATCGAAGCGTACATGCAGTCGGCAACCGACCCCACGATTGCGCCTGCAGGGTATCATACCATCTCGATGTTCTGCCAGTACGCGCCCTATCACCTGCAAGGTCGCGAGTGGTCGGACGAGGTGAAGAACGAGATGGCAGATCGCATCATCGCTACCGTGACTGAGTTCGCGCCGAATTTCGCCGACGCGGTTGTGCATCGCCAGGTACTCAGCCCGGTAGACATCGAGCAGCGATACGGCATGCCTGACGGCAACATCTTCCATGGCGAGATCACCCCAGATCAACTCTTCTCGCTGCGGCCCACGCCCGAATGCGCGCGTTACCGCACGCCCGTCGATGGACTCTACCTGTGTGGCTCAGGTGTCCACCCCGGCGGCGGCGTGATGGGCGCGCCCGGCCACAACGCCGCGCAAGCGCTGCTGAGCGACTGGGCAAAGTAGTCACCAGGAGCCACAAACGATAGTTTCTACTCTATCCCTTATCTATGATGAGTAAATGTTTATAAATATTCGATAAGGGATATATAGTACTAATTTCCCCTTTTTTGAGCATATTCATCCATTCATGCCGATGATATGTTACAATTCTTGCAAACATGATGTCCGTCGTGCAGCAAATGCTTAACTTCCAGGTATGCATGTTCCCTGGGAAAAGGGGATTCCGTGAAATTCAAAGTCGCCGTCGTTCAATTTGAAATAAGTCAGTTTGATCCTCAAGAAAATCTGGCGAAAAGCGAACAGTTTATTCAGCAAGCTGTCGCGTCCTCAGCCGATCTGATCGTCTTTCCCGAAGACTTCATAGTTGGGCCGCTCGATGGGCAGGTTGAATTCGCCGATTTCGAGCAGCGCTATGTGAAACATTTCCAACAACTTGCCTCGCAGTACAGTATAGATATCGTGCCTGGCTCCATCATTGAAGGTGACGAGAACGGCCTGTTCAATACAGCCTATTACCTTGACCACCACGGCGACATTCTCGGCAAATATCGCAAGGTCAATTTGTGGTTGCCTGAACGCACTTACATAGACCCCGGCCATGATCTGGCAGTCTTTGAAACGCGTTTCGGCAAAGTTGGCTTGCTTATTTGCTGGGATCTGATGTTTCCTGAGATGTTCCGCGCGATGGTTAGCGAAGGCGTTGAAATAGTTATCTGCCCCAGCTACTGGTGCCTGGAAGACGCTGGCAAGGGACAGAAGCTCAACCAGCACTCCGAAGTGATGCTCGTGAATGGATTGTGTGTTGCCAGGGCCTTTGAAAACGAAATCGTGCTGGTCTACGCCAACGCCGCCGGGAAGCTCGTTTCCGAGGGAGCCACAAACACATTGATCGGCCAATCACAGGTGACTGTGCCATTCAAGGGGCCGCTCGACATCGTGATGCACAATTTTGAAGACATGTTCGTGCAAGAAGTCGATACAGAGGTGCTGTCGATCGCGGAAGAAGCGTATGAAATTCGCAGCGACCTGCGCAAAGGCGTCACTGTCAATGCAAAGTCGCCTGTCCTCAGTTCCATCCAAAAATGAACTGGCTGTGCTATAATCTGGCAGCAGTTTATTTCAGAAAGTGAACAGAGGCATGCGTTATTTCGAGGATTTTCAGGTAGGCGAGACTATCCAACTTGGTAGCAAGCAGGTATCCGAAGCAGAAATTATTGAATTTGCCAGACAATACGACCCACAGCCGTTTCATATTTCCCCTGAAGAGGCGAATAACTCTTTCTACGGCGGACTGATCGCCAGTGGATGGCATACTGTGAGCTTGCTGATGCGTATGATGGTTGATGAGATGATAAATGACACTATCAGTATGGGATCGCCCGGTGTAGATGAAGTGCGCTTTTTGAAGCCAGTGCGACCGGGCGATACGCTGCGAGCGCGTTTGACCATCGTTGATTCTACGCCCTCTAAGAGTAGAGCCAACATGGGTATCCTCAAGTCTAAAAGCGAAGTGTTCAATCAGCAGGAAGAACTTGTACTGACTATGAACGGCGTCCATTTCATAGGACGCCGCCTACTGACATAGCTATTACCCTGGACTGAGGACATTTTATCATTGATATTCAAAGTAAGGTTTCAGCGATGCAGAAAACCGGGCCATTGAAGGCCGTCTTATTCGACCTGGATGATACCTTGTTCGACCACCGGTTCAGCAGCCGTAACTCACTCGTTACCATTCAACAACAATACTCCTGTTTTCAACACATAACAATTGACGAACTCGAGCGGGTACATATCACGCTGCTTGAGGAGATACACCTCCAGGTATTGCGCGGCACGATTACGCTGGATGAGGCGAGAATCATGCGCATGCAGCGTCTCTTCGCCCATTTTGGCGAGCAAATCCCCATCTCGATTGCTGAAGAGGCGACAACATTTACGCGGCAAACGTACCAAAGTTTCCGGCGCGTTGTTCCAGGGGCAATCGCTTTACTTGAAGCGTTACGCTCACGTGTAAAAATAGGTATCGTCTCAAACAATATGCTGGTCGAACAACAGGAGAAGCTCAAACACCTGGGGCTGAAAGCATACATCGATGTGCTGGTAGTTTCGGAAGAGGCTGGATTTATTAAACCCGCCGCGGAAATCTTTCATATCGCGCTCGCGCGATTGCAATGTAAAGCGGAAGAGGCCGTCATGATCGGCGATGCCTGGCAAAACGATATCGTCGGAGCGCGCGGGGCCGGCATAAGGGCAATCTGGTTGAACCGTGCCGGTATGCCCTGTCCCGACCCCACACTTGCCACAGAAATCACTGCCTTTGAACCAATCGAAGATGTGTTAGCGTTACTCTCGCTCCCTTCTTAGAGGTCATCCAGCATGGCGCGGATAAACATCACGGCAACCGATAGCCAGTCAAACGAGTGCGTCCAGACCACCCACTCCTGCTGCGTGGGCCAGCCCGGTTTGTAACGCGGGATCATTTCTACAGGCATGACAGTTGCCCATTTGACGCCTTCACCCAGTCCGCCATCGCTTCCAATCCTTCGGGGAAATATGCTTGCAACCACTCGACAAGGTCATCGGCCAGTGAAGCTACAAACACGCGTCGCTCGTTATGCGGGTAAGACCGCAGTTCAAGGCTATAGGCGTGCAGAAATTGCCTTTGTAAACCCGCAGCCGGTGTGCCCTTCTCGGCTGGCAGCGCGTAGGTCTGATCACCCACGATTGCATAGCCCGCAGCCGCGAGATGAGCGCGTATCTGGTGCGTGCGACCGGTGATGGGCCGCGCTTCCAGCAAGGCATATTCACCTTTGACAGCAAGTGTACTCACCGTTGTCATGGCGGACTGCCCATCAGGTCCGACGATACAACGGCGGCGATCAAACGGATCGCGTCGCAATGGGCCATCCAGCACATACCTCACACCATTGGCCACGAGAAGCCCGGCAGTCGCCGCCGTTTGCTGATCGCTCCCCTCTTTGATAGTCACATTGAACTCAGCACGAGGCTTTGTCCACTCCGGTGATCCTCTACGCACCACTGCCAGGTAACGCTTGATGATGCTGTGATCGTGAAACTGGCGAATAACATGACGCCTGGCGCGCTCGGTACGCGCCAGCGCCACGATGCCCGATGTGTCTTTATCGATGCGATGCAGGAGACAGGGACGCGGCAACAATCCTTCCTCCTGCCACTGTTTTGCCCGTTGTTGCTCGCGCAGCATCTGCTGGATGTGTTCGGGCGCGCCCGACCATTGCGGCTTATCGGGCAGATCGGCGGGTTGCCAGTCATCGCTACCCTGCTCCGCGAGATAGGAGAGAATGCTATCCCACATCGTACCATCAGCATGCTTATAAGTGGGATGGATGACCAACCCCGCCGGCTTGTTCACAATCAGCAGGTGGTGATCCTGGTAAATCACTGGTATGTCGGCTTGTTTCATACGTTGAGTATAGAGCGAATGAGAGCGCCGGTCAATACTGGCCGCCATACCACAAGTTGAGTTCAGTGGCTAGCGAAAAGCCGGTCGCCATCGGTGAGCGACCGGAGAACACCTCTAAAAGTTATACCGCCTCTATCAATGATCGTTCTAATACAATGTATTTTCTGCTAACTCCGAGCCAGTCAGCCAGTACTGCGAACCATCACGCGCGCGGTTCATGAAGCGGTATTCATACAATGCACGCCGCAGGGCTGCGCTGTCATTGACGATGCTGTGCAAAAGGAGCAACTCGTTTACCACTCCGGGCTTGAAGGCCCCTGGCTTTAGACATGGGGATGAATAGCCCGCCGCCCGCAGGCGGAACATGCTTGACAATACTACAATTTAAGTGTAAAATGTACGCATGCGTAAAATGTTTCAGTACCGGATATACCCGACCAAAAAGCAGGTGAGAAGCCTTGAGGCGACCCTTGAAGAGTGCCGCTGGCTGTATAATCACCTGCTTGAGTGCCGTAAGACGGTCTATGAGGGAACGGGTGAAGGACTCACCTGCTACCAGCAACAGGCGATGTATCCCATGCTGAAACAGCAACGTCCTTCCCTTGCAAATGTGCATTCCCAGGTGTTGCAGAATGTCGCGGTACGCATTGATCTGGCTATGAAAGCGTTCTTCCGTCGCTGCAAAGCGGGTGAAGAGCCGGGCTATCCCCGCTTCAAGGGCTACGGTCGCTATGATAGCTTCACCTATCCGCAAAGTGGGTTCAGTCTCACGCATGACAACCGCGTCATGCTCTCCAAGATTGGCTCCGTGAAGATGGTCTCTCATCGCCCTGTCAAGGGCACGATTAAAACCTGTACCGTTCAGAGAAGCAGTACCGGAAAGTGGTATGTATCCTTCTCTGTTGAGTGCGAACCTGAACGCTTGCCCGATGTGCCTGACATGGTTGGCATTGACGTCGGACTCAAAACGTTCGCTACCTTGTCCGATGGTGTTGAGATTGCCAATCCGCGTTTTTTCCGCAAGGAAGAGCACGCGTTGGCACAAGCCCAACGCCGCCTCTCTCAAGTAGCAAAGGGAACGCCTGAAAGACACCACAAACGCAAGGTTGTGGCACGGGTGTATGAGCGTATCGGCTGGCGACGGGAGAACTTCACCCATCAGGAGTCCCGCAAGATCGTCAACATGCACGGCATAATCTGTGTTGAAGACTTGCACGTCAACCGCATGACCCACAATCATTGTCTGGCAAAAAGCATTAGTGATGCCGCGTGGTCGGCGTTCTTTGCGCAACTCTCTTGCAAAGCGGCAGAAGCTGGCAGAGCGTTCGTCAAAGTCAACCCGGCCTATACGTCGCAAGATTGCAGCAGGTGTCACCACCGGCAAAAGATGCCCTTGAGTGAGCGTGTGTATCATTGTCCCTGTTGCCTCCTTTCGATTGATCGCGATGTCAACGCCGCCTTAAACATCAAAGCTGTGGGACTACACAGCGTGGGTTTGTCCCTAGAAGCCCCCG
>DATLSI010000014.1:0-20552 GCA_035534255.1 Ktedonobacteraceae bacterium
CAGTAGCCCCCCTACCCTGGACGGCTTCACAGGCCCACTCGTGGTATGGTAGGGGCGACCCTTGCGGTCGCCCTGGAAAAACGGCTTACCTCCGCCCTGGTATATTACACTTCACCCTACTGCCGGTTTTCCTCGATAAAGCCAGCGTACCAGCGCCCGCTCTCCTTCACAATACGCTGCTGCGTGGGATAATCCACGTAGACGAGGCCGAAACGCTTGCGGTAGCCCTCGGACCACTCAAAATTGTCCAGAAAGGACCAGACGAAGTAGCCCTTGATGGGTACACCCTGGCGCATAACGCGGGCAACGGTTTGAATGTGGCCGCGCAGGTAGTCTATGCGCTGCTGATCGTGAATGTTGCCGTTGCCGTCCCATTGATCGTCGAAGGCCGCGCCGCTTTCGGTGACGACCATAGCTTTCGGTGCGTACTCGCGATGAATGCGCGTCAGGATGTTAGCGAGGCCATCGGGAAAGATTTCCCAGCCCATTTCGGTATAGGACGCGCCGGGAATGCGCTCGATGGCTTCAAAGCTATCGGCGGAAAGCATCTGGTTCGCGACCGTCTCGATATCGGTGCGGCTGCGCACAAGCATGCGCGAGTAGTAGTTGACGCCCAGGAAATCGAGGGGAACCGAGATGATAGAAAAATCATCGTCATGCATAGCAGGCGGAGCTACACCCATATCGGTAAAAAGACCTTCCGGGTAGCGCGCAAGAAATAGCGGATCGAGGAACCAGCGATTGCGGAAGATGTCGGCGCGTTTGACGGCGAGCTGGCTTTCGGGGCTATCATCGGCGGCATAGGCAGGGTAGAAGTCGAGGGCAATACCTACCTGCGCCTGGGATGAGAGATGCGCGCGCAGGCGCGGTACGGATAGACCGTGCGCAAGCAAGACATGATGGCCCACATTCACAGCCAGCTGTTTATCATGCAGGCCGGGAGCATGGATGCCCAGGGCATAACCGAGATAGGCGCTGCACCAGGGTTCATTTTGCGTGAGCCACCAGTCTATGCGATCGCCCAGGCGGCGCGCTACCACCTCGGCGTAGTCGGCGAAGGCGTAGGCCGTATCACGATTAAGCCAGCCACCGCGATCCTGCAAGGCCACGGGCAAGTCCCAGTGATAGAGCGTGGCAAATGGACGAATGCCCTTAGCAAGCAAGGCATCGACCAGGCGATCGTAAAAATCCAGGCCCTGTTCATTGACGGCACCGCTACCCTGCGGCAGGATACGCGGCCAGGAGAGCGAGAAGCGATAGGCATTCAAGTTGAGTTCGGCCATAAGCGCAACATCTTCTTCCACATGGTGGTAGTGATCCGCCGCAATCTCGCCCGTCTGACCCTGGTATGTAGCTCCGGGCGTGGCGGCAAAACGATCCCACACGGACGGGGCGCGTCCACCTTCATGTACCGCCCCCTCGATCTGGTAGGCCGAGGTAGCAGCACCCCAGAGGAAATCGGGCGGGAAGACAGCAGTTACTTGTTCTGGTTGCGGGTCAGCGAACGGCGTAGCAGCGGACGCGATAAATCGCGTCCCTACAGATTGCGTTTCGTTGGTGATGCTCATCGATTCTCCTGTTCATTCTGTATTCATTGCTAATAGGTTCGATCACGAAAATTTCAACGTATGCCAGCGTCAATGACTTTCTGTAGGGACGCGATTTATCGCGTCCTCTCACCGCTGTACAGGAAACAATGCGTCCAGTGGCCATTGCCCAGGTCAGTACGCGCCGGGCGGTACTGGCTGCATACCGGCATGGCATGTGGACAACGTGGATGAAAACGGCAGCCGCCTGGCGGATTGATGAGGCTGGGCGGCTCTCCGCGTACAGGGGCGATCGCCTCAACTACCCCCGCGCTATTCTCCTGCATATCATGGTTGGACACCGTTTCTGTAGACGCGCTAAATTGCGTCCCTATAGTTGTTGCCCCGGCGGCCTGCCTGTTTCCCATTCTATCGGGGTCGGGTGCCGCCGCGAGCAGTAATTGCGTGTAAGGATGCTGCGGACGCTGGATCACCTCTTCGGTTGGTCCTCCCTCGACCGTCTGACCGGCATACATCACCAGCGTCTCCTCCGCGAAATAGCGGGCGCTGGCTATGTCGTGCGTGATGAAGAGAAAAGCCAGTTGGTCCTCTTCCTTGAGACGCAGCAGCAGATTCAGCACATCCAGGCGAATTGATACGTCCAGCATCGAAACCGGCTCGTCCGCCAGGATGACCGTGGGGCGCACCGCGAGCGCCCGCGCGATGGCGATACGCTGGCGCTGTCCCCCGCTGAGTTGATGCGGGAATTTATCGATGAATTGCTCGGCGGGGGTCAGGTTCACCCGCTCAAGCAGAGCAAGAATCTGCTCGCGCTCATCTTTAGCGTTGCGCACGAGTCCATGCAGGCGCAGCGAACGCCCCAGGTGATAGCGCACGCCATGTACAGGATTCAGAGATGAGAAGGGGTCCTGAAAAATATACTGCACGTGGTGCCGGTAAGCCCGTATTGCCTTGCTCCCTTTCCCCGCGGGCGCGCCCTGGAAACGAATTTCACCGCCCGTTGGCTCGTCAAGACGTGCCAGCAAGCGGGCAACCGTCGTTTTGCCGCTGCCGCTCTCGCCTACCAGCGCCGTGGCTCTCCCTGGATAGAGGGAGAGCGATGTGTCTTCCACAGCATGTACCGCCCGCGCCGACCCGATCAATTTTACAGCGCGCAGTGGAAAGTCTTTCTTCAGATGCAGCGCTTCCAGGACAGGCTCACCCAGAGGCTTCACCACCTCGCCAGGCGCGGACATCTGTGATACGGTAGCTGTAGCTCCGTTAGCTCCGTTAGCTCCGTTAGCTCCATTCGCCTCATCATTGTCACTCATTGTCCTTCACCCCCTCCTTGCAATACAAATGGCATGCCACCTGGCATTCCTGCGAGCGCGCCGACACTATAGCGCCTGTCAGTGTATCGTCCGGCTCCAGACCTTGCGCGCCAATATGAACCCCTGCTGCCTGCGGCACTGCCAGGGCCGGTACGCGCTCGCGACACGCGTCGAACGCGAACGAACAGCGCGGGTGAAAGGCGCAGCCCGAAGGGACATTGCGCAGGTCAGGCGGAGAGCCGGGTATGCCACTCATTCTTCTTTTTGGCCCATGCAGCGATGGAAACGAGTTCAGCAGTCCGTATGTATAGGGATGGCGTGTTTGGCGATAGATTTCCTGCCACGAGGCTGTCTCGACAATGCGACCCGCGTACATGATGGCTACCTGGTCGGCAATTTCCAGCAGGAGTGAGAGGTCATGCGTAATGAAGATGACCGCGAAGCCCAGGTGCTCGCGTAGGGCCATCAGTTCCACCAGGATATCTCGCTGCACAACCACGTCGAGGGCCGTGGTCGGCTCATCCATAATGATAATCTCAGGGTTGAGCGCGAGAGCAATGGCGATGACCGCGCGCTGCCGCATGCCGCCACTCAATTCATGCGCGTAGCTGCGCAGGCGATCAGGCGTTATACCCACCAGCCGCAGCAATTCAAGTGTGCGCTGGCGGCGCGCATCAGGCCCCATGGATGGATTATGCGTTTCCAGTACATCCATAATCTGTGTTTCGAGGCGCATGACCGGATTCAGCGCGTTCATAGCGCTCTGGAAGACGATAGCCAGTTCCTGCCAGCGAAAAGCCCTCAACTGCTTCTTGGACAATTGGAGAATATCGATTGTAGGGACGCGATTTATCGCGTCCTGCTGTTCCTGAACACGATTTATCGCGTCCTGCTGAATGGTATCACCGGGTTCCTGAACACGATTTATCGCGTCCTGCTGAATGGTATCACCGGGTTCCTGGACGCGATAAATCGCGTCCCTACGCAGTGTTTCATTCTGTGGATAATAGAGTATTTCACCGCCAGTAATGATTGCAGGCGGGCGCAGCAAGCGCGTGATGGCGTAGGCCAGCGTCGATTTTCCACTGCCGCTCTCTCCCGCCAGTCCCAGTATCTGTCCACGGTGCAGCGTAAAACTCACATCATCCACGGCATGGACGGGATCGCTCCCCGTTTCGTAGTCCACCTTGAGGTGTTTGACCTCCAGCAACGCGGTACGCTCTCGCGTGGTAGTGTCCGCGAAATGCCCGGCAACTTTGGGAGTCATCATCGTGCTACCGCCTTTTTCTTTCCTGACAACGCCCGCCTGCGCTGCGGGCGTTCAACGCGCAGGCGCGGATTCGCCAGCTCATCAATGCCAAAATTAATAAATGCCAGCCCGGCGCAGAGCACGGCCACACATAATCCTGCTGGCACGAATTGCCACCATTTCCCCGATATGAGCGCCGTATTATTTTGTGCCCAATACAAAATCACTCCCCAGCTCGCGTGAGACGTGTCACCAAGCCCAAGAAACTCAAGCGCAACCTCGGCCCCTACGGCGTATACAAAGGTGCCGATAAAGGTTGAGGCAACCAGGGCTATCTCGTTGGGCAGTATTTCAGTAAAAATGATGCGCAAGGTGGTTTCGCCGGTTGCGCGTGCCGCTGCCACAAACTCGCGCTCCTTCAACGAGAGCGTCTGGGCGCGTAATACACGCGCTCCATAACTCCAGGAGGTAAAGAGCAAGACCAGCGCGATCACAAACTCATTTTTATTGGCAGAATCGGCATTGCTGGCCAGAGAAGCGAGCACAATGGCAAGAGGCAGGCCCGGTAAGACCAGGAACACATTAATGATCAGGGAAAGCACATCATCAACGATGCCGCCAAGGTAGGCAGAGGTCAGACCGAAAAAAATCTGCAACATGGTAGAGCCGATTGCGGCGCAGAAGCCAATCACCAGAGAGACGCGCGCTCCGTAGACGATCTGCGCGAACATATCCTGGCCCAGACCCGTTGTGCCTAAGATATGCGCGGATGACGGAGGAAGCGAGCCTCGCACGACACTGGCGTCGGGGTTATAGGGTGTCAGCAGCGGTGCCGCCAGCGCCACCAGCACAAACAGGGCCACAACTCCCAGACCGAAGGCGATTTTAGGATTGGAGGTTAGAACACGGAAGATTCTGCCTCCACGCCCTTTTGCACTATCCAGAATAGTAGCGGTATCGATTTGCTGATCTGGTATATTTGTGAGTTGCATTGTTCAGCTCCTCCCCTGTCGCACGCGTGGATCAAGGAAGGTGTAGACCAACTCGGACAGGAAATTGGCGGAGAGCACGGCGATGGCGATGACCAGAAAACATCCCTCAACCAGGGGGTAATCGTCGCCTTGAACGGCGTTATACAATGCGAAACCGATGCCAGGATAGTTGAAGACGATCTCTGTGAGCAAGGAGCCGCTGACCACCAGGCCCAACGAGATAGAGAAGCTGGTGATACTGGGCAAAATCGCGTTGCGTGCCGCGTAATTGACCATCACGCGTCTCTCAGGCAGTCCCTTGGCCTGCGCCATCAGGACATAATCTTCTGAAAGCGTCGTGATCATCGTATTGCGCATGGTCAGTACCCAACCGGCCAGCGAACCAATGACAAGAGTTAAGACAGGAAGAATGGCATGTTGCGCGACGCTGAAAATGAAATCGGAGTTCCAGCCAGGAGTGACATTAAACACATCATAGCCGCTATCGGTGGGGAACCAGTTCAGGTTCACGCCAAAGACGTAAATCAGCGCCAGGGCCATCCAGAAATAAGGGACGGCGGAGAAAAACGTCAGGATCGGTGGAAAAGCCGTATCGTACCAGGAGCCGCGCTTCCAGGCGACCAACATCCCTATCAGGGTGCCGATGAGAAAGCTCAGAATGACAGCAACCCCCACCAGCCCAATAGTCCAGGGCAAACTTTGTGAAAGGATACTGGAGACCGACGAAGGAAATTGCGAAATGGAGAGGCCCAGTTGACCATGCAGCAGGGCGCTCAAATAATCGAAATACTGCTTCCAGATGGGTACATTTGGGTTCACCCCAAATTCTTGTAACATCGCATTGTATTGCGCAGTCGTAACGTTCTGCGCGTGGATCTTTGCCAGGTACGCTAAGGCAGGATTACCGGGCATTAAGCGTGGGAGGATGAAAGTGAATGTCACCGCGGCCCACAGTGCTACCAGGTAGAAGCCCGCGCGCCGCAAGAGGTAGCGCATTACATATCTCCTTTGAAATTAGGTACAGAGAGGCATTCTGCCAGGTACTTGATTGGGCTGTGTTGACCTTCAGGGATGCCTGTGTCGGAATGGCAGGTATCTACTCCTCCACCCCCCGGCGATGCCGGGGAATGGAGGCATACTAGAAGAACACCCTGAGACTAGGAGACTGGCGTCAGATGAAGAATGACGTTCTCTTCATCAGGGAATGTGTAAGGAGCGCCTGAACCATAAGCATTAGACGCGTCCGGCCAACCCGTGAAGTGAGTCGTCGTATATTCATCCCAGTAGACATTGACGGTCAACGGGATAACTGGTAACTGACTCACCATAATATCCTCGATGCCCTGGATAGCCTGCATCTGAGTATTGGGATCAGAGGTCGATTGGAACTGCGAGAGCAGCTGATCGGTCTTCGCGGAATACCCGTTGCTGGTCGCCGCGTCCCAACGCTCGAAGTTGGTGCCAACCGCTACTTGCGGAGCGGCATTCGCGCTGCTCAGCAACGCCAGGTAGCCGTAGTACGGATTAGGGCCGCTATTCGTCCAGCTTATAGCAGCATCATACGCGCCGGTCGAGATGGCGGTGTAGTACGGTGTGTAGCCGCTTTCTGAATTCATCGACGATTTGATACCAGCCTTGTTCAGGTCATTCGCCATAAACTGAACATCCTGGTCCCAGTCGCTCCAACCAGAGACAACATCTATCGTTACTGAGAGTAATTTTCCACTGGCATCGCGGTAGAAACCATCGCTTCCCTTCTTGTAACCTGCCTGTGTCAGGTAGCTATCTACCTTGCTCTGGCCGTTCTCGAAGGACATGCTTTGATACTGCGACGCGATCCAATTGTTATCGGTGGGTATGATGATGCCGGTTGGATTGGCAGCCACCGCGTATTGCGCCACACCCTGCGGCAATTGACTGCGATCAATGGCAGCGCTGATCGCTTTACGAACCAGGACGTTGTTGAACGGAGCCTTGCGCAGGTTCAAGTAGAGCATGACGGTGTTACTCGCGGCAAACCACGTGCGATTATGCTGTGCGTCCTTCGAGGTGTACACCGTATTGTTGTCGGGACTCCAACCGATACCAGCCCAGTCGAGCTGGCCATTGACCATATCAGTGATGGCGGTCGTGTTGTCTTTGATCGAGGGAATCTGGATCGTCTGCACCTGTGGCTTTGTACCCCAGTAATGGGGGTTGACCGTATAGGTAATCAGATCGGGACTCCAACTTTTGAGCACATAGGGGCCGGTGCCGACAGGATTTTTGTCATTGGCGAACTTGGCCGGGTCGCCGCTGACCGTAGACCAGATATGCTGTGGCACGATGAAGACGCCATCGCCGATACGGAAAAGCGCGGTGCTATCAGCGTGCTGCAGCGTGAATACCACGGTGCTGCTATCAGGAGTATCAACACTCTTGAGAATAGAAGACCAGAGCGAACCCTGGTCAAGAGCAGGAGACTGCTGCATCAGATCAAAGGTGTACTTGACATCCGCACTTGTGAAGGACTGGCCGTCATTCCATTTCACATCTGTGCGCAGCTTGAACGTCAGTTGCGTCAGATCGCTGGAGTATGAGTAGCTGCTGGCCAACCAGGGCGAGGCCTGACCGGTATACAGGTTTGTGAAGTACAACTCTTCATACAACAAACCTTGCGCGCCATAGTCGCCGCCCTGGTTCGTGTTGAAGTATGGGTTAAAGAGATCGGGGTTAGTTTGGCCTGGGGACGAGAGGATTCGAAGCGTCGATGATCGGGTTGGTGTCGTTGTTGTGTTGCCGGTGCTGCCGCAGGCGGCCAGTATCATAACCAGCACGAGCAGCAGTGAGGAGATCGCCACAGGGAAGCGGTATCTGCGCGGGGAAGATGCTTGATTTGGAGTCACGTTTTACCTCCTAACGCTGGGAAAAGGAATCTTTCAACGATTCACACGCCTTTAGAAGCTTCTTGCTTCTTGAGCATGCCATTAAAAGGACAAATGGACAACCTGACAACGGTATGACATGATTTACACATCGACATACACCGTTGCATTGACAGAAGAAGACTGTGCAAGCGTTACGTTCACCGTTGTTCTCAGATGTTAATCTCCGCGAACAAACGTTACGCGCTGGGAAATGAAAGAATAAAACAAGAGTCTACGCGCACCTCCCTTCTTACTCAACTGTGACGCGCTGGGAGACACCACAGGATGTACGCACTATAAGGCTGGTCGGCATTTTTATGCGAATCGGCTCTTCTAAATATGGCGCGGGTTTTCCGGCCATCCTGCCATTATGGTTCGGCCCATTCACCGGATGTGGCGCTTCAACAAGAGCCAGGAGAATTTCGCTGGCCCGGCGGCCCATCTCATAGAACGGCTGCCTGACAGTTGTTAGCGCCGGTTCCATGTGAGCAGATGAGGGATTATCGTCGAAGCCAACCACAGCGATGTCCTCTGGAACGTGCAGGCCGCGCTGTTCCGCTGCCGAAATAGCGCCATAGGCCATATAATCGCTCCCCGCGAAGATGGCAGTCGGACGCTGACTGGCAGGCAGATCAAAAAAGATATTGGCACATGTACGCCCGGTGCGGGGCATAAAATCGCCCTCCAGTACTAAAATGGGATCGAGCGAAATACCGGCCTCATTTAGCGCATCGCAGTAGCCCTGGTAGCGGTCATGCGACACCTGGTACTTGAGCGGACCCTGGATATGAGCGATACGGCGGTGCCCCAGGCCAATGAGATGACGGGTAGCCTCATAGGCACCCACGCGATTATCGGCGCTGATCCAGGGTGTTCCCTCTGGCGGTATCCCCTGGTCGTCGATGAGCACAACAGGAAAATCGCGCGAATGCAATTCAATCAGATGCTTCACCGAGGAACCTGGGAAGACCGCCAGGAGACCAGCCGCCAGGCGCGTCCCTACAATGCGATCAATGACGTCACTGCGATCTTTCTCGTGATTCACATCAGTGATGCTATACAGGATGAGTTCATACGAGGTACTGCCTACGACTTCTCCGATGCCTCGAATCAGATCGGGGATAAGCGGCCAGGTCAGGTCAGGGATGAGCACGCCGATGAGACGACTGCGCCCATTGGGAAGGCCAGAGGCAGTCAGACTGGGAACAAATTGCTGCTCCTCAACAATACGCAGCACTCGTTCGCGTGTCGCGGGGTCCACATCAGGCTTGTTATTCAAAACACGCGAGATGGTGGCTGTAGATACACCAGCCAGTTTAGCGATATCACGTATGGTCGACTTCCCCGGCATAACTCCCCCTGAAAATACCCTGTAAACAATACCGTAAACGTTTACGGTAACATTTACAGTAAGTATACTGACGAGATAGCCCCCTGTCAAGTGGAAAATAGGGGAATTTTCAAGGCCACTGCCACTGGGCCTTTTACACGCGCAATGCTACGCCGGAGCGCGCCATGGCGATGGAGATAATATAGATAGAAAAAGTAGGGACGTGATATTTGTAGGGACGTGATTAATCGCGTCCCTACAAATATCACGTCCCTACAAATTATGATTAATCACGTCCCTACAAATTATGAAGAACTGTATGTTTAGATACGAGCGATGCGGTTCGAGGTTTTGCCCATGTTGCCTGGAATATCTTTGTCCAGGCCAATGTGATTAATGACCACGCGCGCGCCCGGTACTCCGGTGATCTCCCGTTCCAGCATGTATTTCATCTCCGGGGAGGGAACCTCACCGTACAGGCTCACGATGTAGTTTTCGACCAGCACCGAGATGTTTTTCGCGCCTTCCAGCTTACCAGCAGCTTTTAAGCCTTCGATCACTCGATTGACGGCATTGAGCAGTTCATCCTCAGCAACCAGGAAATTCATGACATCAAGGACACCTGGCATCTTGCGCAGGGCTGCCTCGACTTCCTCTTTCTGAGCTTCCATCTCAACTTTGCCATACAATGAGAGAACGACGCCTTCGCGCTCAACAAACACCTTGACGGGATGCGCGCTCCAGGCAGTGCTGCTGATGGTAACGGCATTTTCAACCACATCTTCAGCGTCACGCAAGGCAATCTGACCAAGCACGGTAGGTTTGCCCGTCGTAGCCGCTTCGGCATACGACATAGCATATTCGCCCGGTTTGACTTCCGGTTCTAAAGAAGCGTCAGGGTTTTCGAGCGCCCAGCCCATGATGCCAATCAACAAAATAGGAATACCAATAATGGCAAGCGCGTAGGTGTCTCTGCTGATCAATAAGCCGACCATAATGATGAGAATTGCCGCACCTACCACAAGCGGCCAGTAACTGGGATTGGGCAGGTGAATATGGGGTTCACCTTCAGCATGTGCTTCTTCCTGCTCATCAAGAGTTGGCTCCGTGAGTTCCAGCTCGTCACTGCTAAGACTTGTGCTCTGAAGAGGTGTATTCATGAGTTATCGCTTTCATTCGAGAATGACTTACGACCCGTCGGGGCAACATTCGCACTATTCCCCTGTTATTAGAATAGCAGGAATGCGCATTTCTTGCAAGACCCTGCACATCTGGCAATCACTCTCGACCACATGCTATACTGCCATACAAGCCCTATGGTCACAGTAGGGACATCCCTTGTGGGTGTCCGCGTGGCCCTTGACTTGAGCGTGAGGACGCAGGCATCCGCAGACACCCACAAGGGATGTCCCTACTGGCTCAATTTAGCGCATATTTGTACGGAGATAAAGCTATGACCACAGGTGAACGCACACCCCAGGACAGGCCTGGACTCAAGGGAACACAAGAAAAACTGGCAGAGTTACACAGGTTACGCGAGGCGGCGATGCTCGGCGGAGGCGTCAAACGCATTGAAGCGCAGCATAAAAAAGGCAAGCTGACGGCCCGCGAACGTATTGATCTCCTGCTGGACCCTGGCACGTTCAACGAACTGGATATGTTTGTAACACACCGCTCGACGGGCTTCGGCCTGGAAGAGCAGATCATTCCTGGCGACGGTGTTGTGACCGGCTATGGTCAGATCGACGGGAGGCTGGTCTACGTCTTCTCGCAGGACTTCACCGTCTTCGGCGGCTCGCTCTCCGAGGCACACGCCGAAAAAATCTGCAAGATCATGGATCACGCCATGAAGAACGGCGCGCCCGTGATTGGTCTGAACGACTCCGGCGGGGCGCGTATTCAAGAGGGCGTAGTGAGCCTGGGCGCGTATGCCGACATCTTCCTGCGCAACACGCTGGCATCGGGCGTGGTGCCGCAGATTTCCGCCATCATGGGACCATGCGCGGGCGGCGCGGTCTACTCTCCCGCCATCACCGACTTTATTTTTATGGTGGAGCAGACCAGCTACATGTTTGTCACCGGGCCTAACGTACTCAAGACCGTGACGCATGAGGATGTCACCTTTGAAGAACTGGGCGGCGCGATGGTACACAACAGCACCAGCGGCGTCGCGCACTTCTCCTGCCCCGGCGAACCCGACTGCATCCACATGATTCGCCAGTTGATGAGCTACATTCCATCCAACAACCTGGAAGACCCGCCGCGCATCACGCCCAAAGATTCGCCAACCCGCGCCGAAGAGGCATTGAACAGCATCATCCCCGACAATCCCAACAAGCCCTACGACATAAAAGCGGTCATCCAGTACATCGTGGACGATGCCGAGTTCTTCGAGGTGCAGGAATATTTCGCCGCTAACATCGTCATCGGCTTCGCTCGCCTGAATGGTCGCTCGGTGGGGATCGTAGCCCAGCAGCCGGGCGCGCTGGCGGGCGTACTGGACATCAATTCATCCGACAAAGCGGCGCGTTTCGTGCGTTTCTGCGACTGCTTCAACATTCCCATCATCACCTTTGTGGATGTGCCGGGCTTCCTGCCGGGACTGGGCCAGGAACACAACGGCATTATCCGGCACGGCGCGAAGCTGCTCTATGCCTACTGCGAGGCCACAGTACCCAAGATCACCGTCATTACACGCAAAGCCTACGGCGGCGCGTATGACGTGATGAACAGCAAGCACGTGCGCGGCGACCTCAACTACGCCTGGCCAACCGCTGAAATCGCCGTGATGGGCGCGGAAGGCGCGGTCAACATCCTCTTCAAGGATGAGCTTGACAAAGCATCCGACAGGGAGCAGCGCCGCAAAGAGCTGATCGCCGAATACACCGAGAAATTCGCCAACCCCTACATCGCCGCCGCTCGTGGCTACGTTGACGAAGTGATCGAGCCGCGCTTCACGCGCGCCAAGCTGATCACCGGATTGGAGATGCTGAAGAACAAACGCGATACAAACCCACCGAAAAAGCATGGGAATATGCCATTGTAACTGACTGCAATAGTGTATAATTGCAAGTATTAGAGATTTAACCCGACAAAGTTACCGACTTTCTTATAAGATAGAGAAGAGAGAGTCAGAAAACAAGTAGGTGGAAAGAGGACATTGTGCCGACGGTTTTAAGAGTCGGGGGTTATCGATTTTTCTTTTACAGCAACGAGGGAAGTGAACCTCCCCATATCCATATCCATATCCATATACAAAATACAAAAAGCGGAGAAGTATGCAAAATTCTACATTTTCACCTACTTCTATGGCAGGCGTTCCCGTTCCACCATTTCCAACAACACCCCGTTGGCAGATTTAGGGTGAATAAAGATGGCGCGCCCCTCGGCTGAGATGCGCGGCTGCTTGTCGAGTACCGCCGCGCCTTTCGCCTGCATTTCGGCGAGCGCGGCGTCGATATCAGGCACTTCCAGGCAGATATGGTGCAGACCTTCGCCGCGTTTCTCCAAGAACTTTGCCAGGCTGGAGTCGGACGTGAGCGGCTGGATCAATTCGATTTCGCTGCCGCCGGGACCGCCCATAGGCAAAAAGGCGATGCGTACCTGCTCCGTCGGCACTTCTTTTATCTCTCCGGGGGTAATGCCCAGCGTGTCGCGATAAAAGAGCAGGGCCTGTTCGATATCGCGCACAATAATAGCAACATGATCAATACGGTCAGGCATACATTTCTCCTTTGAGATTCCCTAAACTCTCCTATTGCGAGTTTGTTCTCCTGAAGTGAAATCTATTTGTAGCAATCGCTCAGGCGAAAATCCGTCTGGCGCAGGGTAAGCGGAATGGTCGCGAACAAACCCATCGCCAGTTGCGCGGCGTTGGTCAGCGTCCCCAGAGCCAGCAACGCGCCTATACGCGTCTCCTCGTTATAACCCAGGGTATCCGCGAACTGGTCAAACTCGGCCTGCGTCAGCACTTCATAGCTCAAATCGGGTTGAACCAACAAGCTCAGGTCAAGATCAACATAAACCAGCCGCCCCGCCTCAAATGTTGCAGGCTGAATAACGGAAGCATATGTATGAATCAACGAACGGTCGTCATAAAACGCGCTCAACGTATACCAGCGTTCGGGCCAGTAGAGTTGCAAACAATGAGAGCGCAAAGGCCGCGTCCTGGTAGCCCAGTGCATGGACGTGCCGACGGGCAGCCAGAGCCGCACACAATCAGCCGAGACCTTCACCACCTCCTCTGTTTCCTCATCACTCAGTTGTGTTGCGGCATCTAATCTGTACCCTCGCCATGATCCACGATACAACTGGTCATAGCTGCGACTCTCCACTCGATATTCTGGTTGCATATGAAACTCCCTTCCTAGCTTTGCATATAGTACGCAAATTCGCGAATGCCGTCAAGCACAAGTGCCATTTGTAAGAGAACAACACGCCGCGCCTCTCTAAAATTGTTGTACAATGATGTGCATTACGATATATGCGCGCGAGCTACAAAGCGGGAAACAGGAAAGCAATGCGTTGTCCGAACTGTCAAACCATCAATCCTCCCAATGCCAAATTCTGTCTTGAATGTGGCAATCGCCTGCTTGTCTGTCCGAACTGCGGCACCGTTAACCTGCCTTTCGCGAAATTTTGTATTGAATGCGGCACGCCTCTCACAGCTCACAGTGAAGATACGACGAGAGGACGCGATAAATCACATCCCAACAACGACGAGAATGGCCACGCGGTCTCTCCCTTGCCGGACACAATTCCATCGACAAATGCCGGTGGGTACAATCGGATCGCTCCTGCTGATGAGCATAAACGCGCGGCAGCATCGTTTGAGGGTAATAAGAGCAGGCGCGACAACAACGGACGCGATACATCTGGTCCCTACGAAGCACCAGAGGAAAGACGGGTCGTGACGATCATGTTCGCCGATATCACCGGCTCAACGCCACTGGCGGATCGACTTGACCCTGAAGATATGCGCGCCATCCTGTCGGGGTACTTCAACCTCATGACGCAGCAGATACGGCGGCACGGTGGCACGGTTGAAAAATATATAGGGGACGCGGTAATGGCAGTGTTTGGCATGCCAGCCGCGCACGAAGACGACCCTGATCGCGCCATTCGCGCCGCGCTCGATATGCAGGCGGCCTTGCGCCTGTTCAATACGCAGCGCATAGAACGCGATCCGGAAGCTGCCCGCCTGCAAATGCGCATCGGCATCAATACAGGCGAGGTCGCGGCCCCCGGCGCGCAATCCACTCGCCAGGATTTCCTCATCACGGGGGACGCGGTCAACGTGGCTGCTCGCCTGCAACAGGCAGCCAGCCCCGATACTATTCTCGTGGGTGAACGCACCTACTTGACCACGCGCGATGTATTCGATTTCCGCTCGATCGCGCCCCTGAACCTCAAAGGCAAACAGGAACTGGTTGCCGCCTGGGCAGTGCAAGGCAGGCGTGATGTATCGCGTCTCTACGCGCAACATCCACGCGGTATCGAAGGGCAGGAATCCCCACTGGTGGGCCGCACGCTGGAACTCACCCTTATACATACTACCTACGCGCGCGTGCAAGCCGAACAACGCCCGCACCTGATTACCTTGCTAGGTGTGCCGGGTATTGGCAAATCGCGCCTGGCGCGCGATTTTATCCGGCGCGAAGAAGAAGCCTCTAAAAGCGCCTCGTACATGCAGGGGCTGGCCGCGCCGCGCGTGCTCCAGGGACATTGCCCGCCATACGGTGAAGGTATCACGTACTGGCCTCTCGTCGAAATCCTGCGCTCTTTGTTGAGCGTGCGAGAAGGAGAGGAACGCGACGAGCTTGAAAAGCGCCTGGTGCAGTTCGTTTTTGACACACTCACTACCGCTAAAAGCAGCGAAGACGCGGCGCAGATCGCCGGCGCGCTCATTCGCAGCATTGGCAGCGGGCTGAGCAACAACTATGATCCCCAGATAAGCGGCGAGCGGCACGATATCCAGCGCAGCACGCACAGCAGAAGCACAGAACAGGGTGGACCGCAGGCAGCCTTGATGCGCGCCTGGCGCGTCTTCCTCGAAGCCATCGCAGAGCAAGGGCCGCTTATTCTGGTGATCGATGACATGCAATGGGCTGATGAGGCTCTGCTCGACCTGCTTGAATACCTGACCGACCGCATCACTCACGCGCCTATCCTGTTCCTCTGCCCGGCTCGTCCCGATTTCTTTGAGCGCAGGCGCGACTGGGGCGGCGGGCGACGCAATTTCACAACCATCGTGCTTGAAGCGTTGACAGGCGATGAGACGAATGATCTGATCACAGGTTTGCTAGAAACCCATGATCTTCCCGAAGTGCTCTATCATAGCATCCAGAGACGCGCCGAAGGCAATCCGTTCTTCGTGGAGGAGATTGTGCGCATGCTCATCGACCAGGGCGTGCTAGTCAAACAGGATGGCTGCTGGCGTATCAGTGAGCAAAACGAAGCGGCGCTGGGGGAACTGGCAAGCCCTGCAACCCCGCCTGATGATACGCTCATCGATCAGCACTACGTATTGCCGCTGCCGCGCTTGCCCGACACGGTGCAGGGCGTACTGGCAGCGCGTATCGACCTGCTGAGCCAGGTGGAGAAGCAGGTGATACAGGATGCCGCCATCATCGGACGTACTTTCTGGCTAGAAGGTCTGCTTGAACTGGCGGCTGATCTGGAAGACCAGACGGTTTATACAACAGTTGATACCTTGATTCAACGCGATTTTATCGTTGAAACGGAGCAATCGCCGCGCTCGCCTGTTCCACATGACCGCACTTTTAGCTTCAAACATATTTTAATTCGCGACGTGGTGTACAACAATATTCCGCGCACCCGGCGCTCGCAGAAACACGCGCAACTGGCCGTCTGGATCGAAGAAAAGGTCGGTGACAAAACCGATCAGTTCGCGGAACTGCTGGCCTATCATTACAAGCAGGCCCTCTCAACATGGTCTGCCAGTCTGCTGGCACGCGCCGTCAGCAACGGCGAAGGCAAAGAGGCCGCCGCGCGTCCAGTACTCTTCACCCGGCAAGAGTTGATGCGCCGCACGATCACCTACCTGACCATTGCGGGAGACCAGGCATTTCGTGGCTATTACACGATCCGCGCTATACAGGCGTACACCGAGGCGCTGGATTTGCTCATCGAGAGTGACGCGGAAACGCCGGCCATTGCCCGCATGCACCAGAAGCTGGGTGATGCTTACGCGCAGCGTGCCAATGCCGACGAAGCCTGGCATGAATATATTCACGCGCTCCAGTTGATTCAGGCGGGCGACCACGTGAACAAACAGGACTTGCTCTCCTACTATACCCACCATGAACGTACGCACCTGCCGCCAGTTTCGACGGGAGAAGCAGAGACCTACAATAATGGCTATAGGAAAGAACTATTATGCCTGTATACACGCATGGCTGAACTCTCAACGCGCTGGCTAGGCTGGTTCAAACGCAGGCCGGAGATAGAGGAAGTCCAGGCGTATATCGAAGCGGGTCTGAAGCTGCTGGAAGGGCAGCCGCCGAATGGGGATCATGCTGCTTTCTTGACCTATCGGGCCATGTGGTATGTTCGGCAATTGAAAGATGCCAGCCCTGAGAAGAGACTGGAGATGGCTGGACATGCCCTGGATAGCATCCACGAGGCGCTGCGTATCGCAGAGGATGTCGATGATGTAAGTGCGCTCTGGCTCACACTGGATGCCCTGGGCTTTATCTATGAGCATCAACACCGCTACCTGGACGCGCACGAGGCGCAACATCGCCGCCAGAAACTGGCATCGCGCATTCACGGACGAGAAGAACTGCATGATCTGTATGCCTCTTTAGGCTGGACACATAAAAATATCTCTGATTACCCCGCTGCTGCTATGTGGTTGGGGCGCGCCTGGCGCATTGCGCAAACGATGGAAAGTCCATCTATGCTGCTCTACAGCATGCTTTGCCGCATGTATGTCTGGTATGAATGGAACCGTTGGGACGAGACGCGCGAGGTCGCTTATCAAATCCTGCAAATGACCGAACAATACCAGTTAGACGACCAGTGGATGCTGGACGCGCTGGAGACGCTGGCGGACCTGTCTTATCGCACTGGCAACATCGAAGAGAGCGACTCGCTGCTACGCCAGTATAAACGCCTGGCTGAACAACGCGGCTTTAAGCCTGAACTCACGCGCAGCATCTACCTGGCACGCGAGGAGTGGGAACGCGCCCGCGCCGATTTCATGGAAGCCTTGCATCGCTCCGAGCCATTCCCCAGTCCAGCGGTGCTTTCATTACTGGCAGAGTTGGTGGTCATCACCGGTGAAAGCGCCGCGACTCAACTCACCCTGTGTGAACGCGCCGTCGCGCTGGCGGAGCAGGCGGGAACGCGCAAATACCTGGCTGTCGCCCTGCGAGCGCGTGGGCGTATGTACCTGGAACAACAACAATGGGTAGAGGCCGAAGGCGACCTGAAGCAAGCGTTGCTGCACTGCGAACTACTGGACTTGCCCTGGGAACGCGGGCAAACGCTCTACTGCCTGGGATTGTACCACCGCCGTCATGCCGACATAGTCAACCCTGGCGACGCGGTTGAGTACACAGCCGATTTAGGGCGCGCTCGCCTCTTCTTTGAACAGGCGCTCGGCTTTTTCGAGTCGTTGAAAGCCGTCCACGACGCCGCCCGCGTGCGGCTCTCCCTGGACCAACATGAGGATGACCGGGAGCCTGCGCAGATGCCCACAACCGGCGCGTAGCGACGCATCAACCACCTTCATCAACCGTAATGGTTAAATTGACACCTTTCACATTGGTACTGGTTATCAAGTACGTCCCAAACTGCTCAAAGACCACATGGATGGATGCGCCGGGTTTAAGATCATACCCCGGAGTTTTCAAGGCCTTCGGCGCAACTGCATTCTTATCGCACACCTTATCCAGGCCCAGGCATAGCACCTGCGTCACGTTCGATTGGTTCACAAAATTGACCGATTCTCCCTCGGTAATCTCTACCGTGCTCAACGAAAACCCTTTCGTTGTCAGGTCTATCTCAGCCGGTTTATGAAATTGCAGGTAGAAAAATACTACGAGCGCGCATGCCGCCGCCAATAGCACCGGCGGCACAATAATATAAAGTAGTATACGTTTCATCTTCATCTCTATCCTTCATGGTGAGCTTTCTCTTGAAGCTATGTTAAGATGTTACCTCGGAAGCGCAATCATTTCCAACCTGGATGATTATTGTTCCATTTTAGTAACCAATAGCTTACCACAACCATTACCCCTGCATCTCCCACAAAGTCGGGCTGTGCCACAGTTGTGTCGAGTCCCATATGCCGCCCATGTGCTGGGACAGGACGGTGATATGCGCCTGCGCGGGGTTGGCCCCGGCCTCGCTTATACGGGCGCGCATGGTATTCAAGGCCAGTTGCGGCGTATTGTTGGTGCGACTGAGGTGGGATAGCCAGAGCCAGCGCACAGCATCGTCACGCCAGGTGCGCAAAACAGCCTCGGCTGCCTGGTCATTCGAGAGATGGCCGGTCGCGCCGAGAATGCGCTGTTTGAGCATGTAGGGATAGGGACCACGCAGCAGTCGCTCACGATCATGGTTCGATTCCAGGATCAGCAGATCGGCCTGCCGCATCATTTCGAGCATGGCAGAGGAGACTTCGCCAGTATCGATCGTCACGCACACGCGACAACCGCCCGCGCTTAACAAGAAGCCGCAAGGGGCGACGGCATCGTGCGAGACGGGAAACGAAGTGACTTCGATATCGCCGATAAGCGTGTACGAATCGGACGGCAGCGCCTGAAACAAACTATCGGTTGACACCTTATCTTCGGTGAACGCGTGCTGAATAGCCTCGATTGTGAGCGGATCGGTCATTACAGGTAGAGCATGCTGCTTCATCAGGGAAGGCAGGCCGAGTATGTGGTCGATATGCTCGTGGGTTATCAGAATACCCGTCAGTTGCGCGGGAGAAACCCCGATCTGGCGCAGGCGGTTAATCAAAACGCGAGCGGTAAATCCGGCGTCAACCAGTAATTTTGTGCGGCCTCGCGGCCCGGCTTCGACCAGCAGGGCATTCCCGCTGCTGCCACTTCCTAAAGAGATTACTCGCATGTCTCTATACCCAAAAGGCGCTGCGCGTTGCCGCCCAGGATCAATGTAATGGACTGCTCATCCAGGCCGGATTGCTGGATATGCTCGATGATACGCTTTTGACGTAACAGACCAAAATCGCTGGCAAACAGGATGCGATCCGCCCCGACTAGATTTGCCACCGCCGGAAATATGCGCTGCTGGTAAAGATAGACGGTAGCAGCAGTATCATACCATACGTTGGCGGTAATGCGCTGTACCTCTGGCATCAGCGCGTAAAAAGGCAATCCGCCGCCCCAGTGCGCGGCAATAAAACGGATGTCGGGAAAGGCGGTCAGGAAAGCGAGGATGTCTGGCAGGGATACATTACCTTTGCCGGGGTAAAGATGGCCCACTGGCTCGCTGCAATGCGACATGACGATTAGCTGATAGCGGCGCGCGACATCCATGATGGGCGTGAGCAGAGAAATATCGCTGAGCCGGTAGCCCTGGCCGTGTGGCATCAACTCGCCTGCCCCGATCATGCCAGCCTGCGCGCAGCGTTCCAGTTCATAAACCGCTGCCTCACCAGTTGAAGGCAGCAGTACCGCCATCCCATAAATACGCCCCGGATACCGCCGCATGGCATCTATTACATAGCTATTGGTTTCAGCAATCAGCGCCGGATCGCTCCAGCCGAATGAAAACGTCACCGAGGCATCTACCCCGGAGGCATCCATTTCCGTCACCAGGTCTTCCGCGTTTGCCATAACCGCGCGAGGATTGCTGTAGAGTTCATTAAACCAGGCATCGCGGGCGCAATACCGTTCGCGCTGCTGTTGTATTTCGGGCGGAAAGATATGTGTGTGAACATCAATAATCATGGTTCAGCAACAATCTTGCTAATGCAAAAAGGACGCACTAACAGTACGCCCTCCAACTGATAAACAGTATTACCTCAATTTTGCCGAGACCAGGCAGCAGGGAAAGGAAAGCCAGTGAGTGGCTCGCCTGCCGCGCACGCCTCCACTCGAGAGACGCGTGCTGCAATGCCGCGAAGTTGCATGAGTGCTTGCATTGCATGATTGGGTAAAACAAGCCGTTCGATCATTAGGGCCGCTTAGTTCCATCTGTTACCAGACTTCCGCCTGCGGTC
>DATLSI010000015.1:0-4171 GCA_035534255.1 Ktedonobacteraceae bacterium
GAAACCTACACACTCATCAAACTTGCCCCCTGGCCCGCGCGCCGCTGGAAATGCCACTACCGCCTCATGCTGCGCGACCACGTGTACGACGCCCAGACCCCCGCCGAAGCCTACGCCCTCGCTCTACTATCAACCCTGACAACCCTTCCAGATTCGTAGTCATCGTAGCCTCTGTTAGTGAATGACACTGGTGCAATGGCGAGCCCCGCCCTCGTCCTTCACCATTGGCCTGTTTCTCATTCCTCTACACTTTCAGCAGGCGAAACCTCCGCCAGCCGCCGTTGCAGAAAAGCGCGTTCGCGTTCATTGTGGCACAGGCTAAGCGCGTGCTTATAAGCGCTGCCCGCTTCGTTCAACCGTCCTGCGCGCCTCAGCAGGTCGGCGCGGGCAGCGTGAAACAGGTGATAGTCGCGCAGCGACGTCTCCAGTTCCGCCCGGTCAAGCAGCGCCAATCCGCGCAGAGGGCCGTCCGCCATCGCTACGGCCACAGCCCTGTTCAATTCAATCACCGGCGAGGGAGTCATTTTCAGAAGCACTCCATACAATGCCGCGATTTGTGTCCAGTCTGTGTCATCAGCGTGCTTTGCCTGGGCATGTAACGCGCTGATCGCTGCCTGGATCTGGTAAGGCCCCGCTCGCCTCATATGCAGCGCCCGTTCCAGGAGTAGCATGCCTTCCTGTATCTCCGCCTCATTCCAGAGCGTGCGGTCCTGTTCTTCCAGCAGCACAAGCTCTCCATCAGGCCCGACGCGTGCCTTACGCCGCGAGTTGATCAACAGCAGTAGCGCGAGCAGGCCCTGCGCTTCCGGCACTTCGTTGATCAGCGCTTCCTGCGTCAGCAGCATTACCAGCACGCGCGCGAGCCGCATTGCTTCATCACAGAGTTCGCGTCGCATCAGTTCGTTCCCGCTTGTAGCCATATACCCTTCATTGAAAACAAGGTAGAGCACGTAGAATACAGCTTCGACCCGTTCACCCAACACCTCGGTCGGCGGCACGCGATAGGGGATACCAGCATCGCGAATCTTACGCTTGGCGCGCACCAGGCGCTGTGCCATCGTTGCGAGCGGGACGAGAAAGGCATTGGCAATTTCAGGCGTGGATAACCCGCCCAGCGTATGCAGCGTCAGCGCTATGCGCGCATCCAGAGCCAGCGCTGGATGGCAACAGGTGAAAATCAGCTTGAGACGATCATCAGGAATCGCTCGATCTTCCATCTCTGCTGTTCCCTCCTGCGTATCCAGCGTATCCAGTTCCTGTAGAAGCTCCTGTTTACGCGCCAGCGTACTCGCGCGGCGCAGTCGATCGATGGCCTTGTGCCGCGCGGTAGTAGTAATCCAGGCGCTTGGATTGCGCGGCACACCATCCAGCGGCCAGCGTTCAAGCGCCACGAGCATAGCATCCTGCAGCGCATCCTCGGCCAGCTCGAAGTCCCTGACAGAACTTATCAGCGCGGCAAGAATGCGATCAGCTTCCTGGCGAAATGTATCTGCCACAATCCGCTGTATCGAGTCCATTTCCCTCTACCGCTATTACTCGAACTCCATGATCGGTCGAATCTCAATGCAACCATCCGCAGCGCCAGGAATCTTTGCCGCCACAGCAATAGCATCATCGAGGTCCTTGCAGTTCAGCAGATAAAACCCGCCGAGTTGCTCTTTCGTCTCAGCAAACGGGCCATCCGTTGTCAGCGTCTTGCCATCGCGCAGCCGTACCGTTGTCGCGCTAATGGTAGGCAGAAGAGCTTCCCCGCCCAGCATCTCAACATTGAGTTTCTGAAATTCGCTTCCCAGCGCGTTGTAAGCTGCATACTCCGCCTCCACCTGCTCCTTGCTCCACTGAGCATGAGCCACTTCATCTTGATAGATCAGCAATAGATAGCGCATGTTGTCCCTCTTTCTTTATAACAGAATTTTGTGAAAGGCCATCAACATCACCCTTCATTATAATTGACGAATGGTTTCTGACTAAATCGACACCGCGCATCATTTCCCATACAGCATCAATGCGAACGGGTACGGGGACGGGGACAGGCGCAAGGCCCCCGCGTCCGCCCAGCACCGCGTCCCTGTCCCTACAAGACTCACCTGTTCGATTGTTAAAATTCATTAGGGACTGCCTGGCATCTTGCTTTAGCACTATCTAAGATGTAGCATATATCATAACAGAGAAAGTAGCATAGACTCTCAGGAGAAAACCCCATGGAAATGGAAATAGATGCTGTTCAACCAGCACCAACGGTTGAGATCGACCAGGCGCGCCAGTTCAAAGCGAAGGAATACGCGCGTATCCGCCGCCGCCTGTCCTATATCAATATGGGTATAGCCGCCATAGGCGTCTGCCTGCTGCTGTTCACCAACCTGGCCGGGTGGTTGCGCGACCGGCTGAGCGCGCTAACCTGGCAACCGGTGCATGGCTGGTTCCCCTTGCAGGTGCTGTGTTTTTTCCTGATCGTGATGCTGGTCTATGAAATCATCACCGCGCCCCTCAGCTACTACGGCTTCGTGCTCTCGCATCGTTATGGACTCTCTGTCATGACCATAAAGAGTTGGCTGCGCGATCTCTTCATCGGCCTCGTCTTAGAAATCGTTCTGGGTATCCTGTTGTTGGAGCTTATCTATTTCCTGCTGGCTGCGCAGCCGGATATATGGTGGCTATGGGTCGCGCTGGTACTGCTCTTCTTCTCGGTCGTGATGGCAAATCTCGCGCCCGTGCTGTTGTTTCCGCTTTTCTACAAGTTTCATCCTATGCCCGAAGGCGAACTGACGCAGCGTTTGCTGGCGCTGGCAAACCGTGCCAAGACTCGCGTGCGCGGCGTCTATACCTTCGAGATGAGCCGCAAGACAACGGCAGCCAACGCCGCCCTGATGGGACTGGGCAACACGCGTCGCATCGTGCTGGGTGATACCATGCTTGATCGCTACACCAACGAGGAGATCGAGGTTGTGCTGGCTCACGAACTGGGTCATCACGTGCATCACGACATCTGGAAACTCATCACCAGTCAATCAGTGGTCACGCTGGCTGGGCTGTACCTGGCAAACGTCGCCCTGCACTGGGCGGTCGCATCGCAACATCTCTACCAGGGCTTGGCCGATGCCGCTACCATCCCACTGCTGCTGGCGCTCACCGCCCTCTTCAGCCTCGTCGTCATGCCGCTCAACAATGGCATGAGTCGCCACATCGAATACCAGGCTGACGAGTACGCCTTGCATTCAACGCGCATGGTCGAGCAATTCAAGAGCGCCATGACCCGCCTGGCCAACCAGAACCTCTCCGATGTCGAGCCATCGCCCCTGGTCGAAACGCTCTTCTACGACCATCCATCCATCGGCAAACGCTTGAAACACGCCGACGAGTACAGCCATCGAATCCTGATGAATAGTAACAACCAAATGCAGTAATCATGCCTGTTGGGACGCGTGCGTCCCCATTCCGCATCGATCGGGACGGGGACAGGCGCAAGGCCCCCGCGTCCGCCCTGCCCCGCGTCCCTGTCCCTACAGAGGGTGCGATATTTTTATGCTTTCAAAGCCGCCATTAGCGCCGCTAACTTCGGACCGGCCTGGTCAGGTGTGCCAGCGGGCATGGCCAGGATTGGCTCATCGACGCCTGCCGCGACCCATTGATCCAGCCGGGCGACGATCTCCGCGGGTGTGCCGACGATAGAAGTGGCGTCTAGCAATTCAGGCGTGATGGCATCTATGCCGGACTGCATGCCTGTCTTCCAACCCTGCTGTACCGCTTCAACTTCTTTGCCATAACCGTTGCGCGCCAGCATCTGAGCGTAGTAGACGCCCATCCTGCCGATGTAATAGGCCAGCGGCATAGCAGCCTGCAAGCGTGCTGTTTTGCGCTCCTCGTCCGTCGCATTTTCATCAAGAATGATGGATGTAATATATGGCGCGATGGCCGCGCTATGTTCTGGACGCCCGGCCAGCCGCGCGCCTTCGTCAAGCTGCTCGCGCAGTTCGCCCCACCTGTTGCTCGGCCAGTAGACGGGCAGCACGCCATCAGAGATCTCACCGGCCTGCAGGACATTTTTCGGCCCCATCGCGGCGATATAAATAGGGATGTCTTTGCGCAGCGGCTTGAAGCGCAGCGTGAAGCCACGTTCCAGGTTGAAGAATTCGCCGTGATAGACCAGCTTTTCACCGCGCAGGATCATGCG
>DATLSI010000016.1:0-34366 GCA_035534255.1 Ktedonobacteraceae bacterium
GACCGCAGGCGGAAGTCTGGTAACAGATGGAACTAAGCGGCCCTAATGATCGAACGGCTTGTTTTACCCAATCATGCAATGCAAGCACTCATGCAACTTCGCGGCATTGCAGCACGCGTCTCTCGAGTGGAGGCGTGCGCGACAGGCGAGCCACTCACTGGCTTTCCTTTCCCTGCTGCCTGGTCTCGGCAAAATTGAGGTATTTTTTCTCTAGCAAGCAGTTAAAATCTGAGTAAAGCTACAAAACCAACTGAACGCCAGTTGGTTTTTTGTATTAGGGCGGTGGAGGTTCTTGCGGTTGCTATGTTTATTGCTTCATAATACACGCAGACTGGCGATTGGATACTATTTAACCAGATAGGATTGGAAAACGCTATTATGGCTGATGCTGACTTGCAAAAAGAGAAAATCGCCCAGGCGATTCGGATATTGAACGAACTACAGCTCGACTGCTGGCTCACCTTTGTGCGCGAGACAGATGAACGATCTGATCCCGCTCTACAGCTTATTTTTAATCAAGATGTTACGTGGCACGCGGCGTTCCTGCTGACAAAAACTGGTGAGCGTTACGCGGTGGTGGCGCGCTACGATGATGATCTTGTCAAGCAATCCGGTCTTTACAATCATGTTGTCACCTATACACAGGATTACGGTTCCAGGCTGCTCGATACGCTGAAAGCGATCAATCCGACCTCTCTCGCGGTCAATTATGCCTTTGACGAAGTCGCGGCGGATGGCCTGACGCATGGCATGTATTTGCAATTGATGTCTGCATTGAAGTATACGCCTTTTCCACGGCGTTTCATTTCGGCGGGGCCATTGGTTTCTCGCCTGCGCAGTCGCAAGACGGCGACTGAACTCAAACGCATGCGCCAGGCTATTAAGGAGACGGAGGAGTTATTTGGGCTGGTGAACGGTTTTTTGCGGCCCGGTGTGAGCGAATGCGCGACATCCGAGATGCTGCATGCCGCGATGGCGCAACGGGGACTGGGCGCGGCCTGGTCGTATGCGAGCTGTCCAGGGGTGAAATTCGGCCCAAATACATTGTTTGGGCATGGCATCCCCTCTGAAATTGTGCTGGAACCGGGTTTCATTGCCAGTTTTGACCTGGGAGTGCGCTATCAAGACTATTGTTCTGATTTGCAGCGCCTGTGGTACGCACGCCAGCCAGGGGAGGAGCAGCCGCCAGAAGTGGTGCAGCGCGCATTCGCAGCGGTGAAGGGGGCGATTGAGACCGGGAAAGCTGTGCTAAGGCCGGGTATCGCTGGTTGGCAGGTTGACGCGGCTGCTCGCGCATACCTGGTTGCTGCTGGCTACGAGGAGTACCAGCACGCACTGGGCCACAGTGTCGGCAGGCACGCGCACGATAGCGGCCCGCTGCTTGGCCCGTGCTGGCCGCGCTATGGAGAAATGCCGTATAACAAAATTGAGGAAGGCGCTGTATACACGCTCGAACTGGGCGTAATGACGGAACGCGGCTATGTGAGCCAGGAAGATGAAGTGCTGGTGACGCCAGATGGATGTGAGTGGTTTTCGCAGCCGCAGGAGACCATTTATTTGGTATAGCTCCGCGGAAGTAGTATTCTGTTCCAATTGGGGAAGAAACTGATGGTGACGTGATGGATTACGCGATTGCCCTGTTGTTGGTAGGTTCCGCTATAGCCGATGTAGGTATCTGTGGCCTGGGTCCTTTCCAGGGCGCTTGCTGCGCGAAGGTTGTGTAAATATATGACGTTCAACGGAGGGTGGCACGGGGAAGGTGAAGTCACCACCATTGGCAGAACAGGCGCAGATGCTCAACAGATGTTGCTTGCTTTGTCTTTCGTTTGGCTGCTGATGGTTGACGGACCGCTCGCACTTCTGGTACACTACCCAGGACACCGTTGGTGAGCGCGTGAAAATTGCGTAGAGCACACGAACAGCAGAGGAGAGCATGCAGCAGGACACGACCAGCCGGATGATCGATCCAGAGCCGTCAGCGTATGTGACCCTCCTCACTGTGCAGGGCGAGGTCGGCATAAGCAGGGGAACCCTCAAGAAATATCTGACCTACCTGGGCATTGAGCCGGTCTGCTTTCACATCGGCACGCGCAGCCTGTACATTTCACGAGAGGCGATGGTCCAGGTGAGGCAACTCAAGCAGAATCCGGCCTTGCTTGCTCACCTGCTGTCATCAGGTATTCCGTCTGGAAGTTCCGAGAGAAAAGCCGCTGGCGACGACGAGAGAAAGGACTTTTCCGATGGCCTCTGAGTCTCACGCGTTCCCGGTTGTGGGGATTGGGGCTTCTGCCGGTGGACTGGAGGCGTTTCGAGAGCTGCTGCGCTTCCTGCCCGACGACGCGGGGATGGCGTATGTGTTGGTGCAGCACCTGGATCCCCGGCATGTAAGCTTGTTGCCCGACCTGCTGGCCCGGGCCACGCGCATGCAGGTCCACGAGGCAAGCGAGGGCATGGAAGTCTGTGCCGACCATGTCTACGTCATGGCCCCCAATACGGACATGACGCTCTCGCGGGGCACGCTCACCCTGCTGCCCCGCACAGAGGCCCGTGGACAGCACCTCTCCATTGATACGTTCTTGCGTTCGCTGGCCGAGAGTCGAGGCGCCGGGGCCATTGGGGTGATTTTGTCGGGAACGGCTGCCGATGGGACGCTGGGACTGCAGGCCATCAAGGCCGAGGGGGGCATGACCTTTGCCCAGGAGCCTACCTCGGCGCAGTTCGCCGGGATGCCGCAGAGCGCCATTGCGGCCGGGTGCGTGGATTTCGTCGGGTCACCTGAAGACATTGCCAGGGAATTGACCAGGATCAGCCGCCATCCGTATGTCCGCCAGCCATCTGTGGCGGAGACGGAGGAGGAAGCGACTCCTCCTGTGCAGGCGTTTGGCGGGCGTGAGCCGGAGTTCCAGCAGATCCTGCGGGTGCTCGGCCGCAGGACGGACACGGATTTCACCGCGTATAAGCCCACGACGCTCAAGCGTCGCATTGGACGGCGCATGGTGCTCTCGCACATCAACAGCCTTGCTGAGTACCTGACCTATCTCTCCGACCAGCAGGCCGAAGTGGAGGCCTTGTACCAGGACGTGTTGATCGGCGTGACCAGTTTTTTTCGGGATCCCGCCACCTTTCAGACGCTTGAACGTGAGATCTTGCCGCGCCTGGTGGCGACGAAAGCCACAGGTTCCCCCATCCGGGTGTGGGTGCCGGGCTGCTCCACCGGTGAGGAAGTCTACTCCCTGGCGATTTGCTTGCTGGAGTTTCTCGCCGAACGCTCTCTTCCCACTCTCATCCAGATGTTTGGCACCGATCTCAATGGGAAGGCGATCGCGTATGCCAGGACAGGCCTCTACCCACCCGGCGCGCTCGGCGCGCTCTCCCCGGCGCGTCTGGATTCCTTCTTTCTCCCCGTCAATGGCAGCTCCCAGATTCGCAAGACCGTCCGTGATCTCTGCGTCTTCGCCCAGCACAATCTGCTCAAGGACCCGCCGTTCTCCCGGCTTGATCTGCTCTCGTGTCAAAATGTGTTGATTTATCTGGGGCCGGTGGCACAGAAGAAGGTCGTCCAGAGCTTCCACTTTGCGCTCGCGCCCCACGGTGTGCTCCTGCTTGGGCCATCGGAAACCATCGGGACCGCCTCCGATCTCTTTGCGCCTGCCGGGGAGCACAAACGGCAGCTGTATGTGAAAAAAGCCGGAGGTGCGCGTCCACTCGTCAGCGGGGAAGTGCGCCGATCGACCAGAGAAACACCACAAGACCCAGGTGAGGAGGGAAACAGCATGGCGTATGAAGAGGGACAGCGGGAGTTTGATCTGCAGCACGAGACGGATCGTTTGCTGGCCAGTTTTGCCCCGGCCAGCGTCGTGATCGACGCGCAGATGGAGATTCTCCACTTCCGTGGAGACACGTCCCCCTACCTGAGACCTGCGCCTGGCCGCGCGAGTCTCAATCTCTTCAAGATGGCAAGAGCGGGTCTGGATCTGGAACTGCGCGCCGCCCTTTCCAAAGCCAGCAAGAGCGGGCAGCCGGTGAAAAAAGGAGGGGTCCAGGTGAGCGACCATGGAGTACGCCGCGAAATCTCTGTGGAAGTCATTCCCATGAAGGCGTCCGCCACGGAACGCTACTTTGTGATCCTCTTTGAGGAGGCACCCGCGCTGTCCACCGCGCCAACCATGCTCATGACACGAGACGGGCAGCAGGGGAGTGCGGTACGACGGGGGGTCAAAGATCGGCGCATCCGGGAACTCGAGCGGGAGTTGGAGACCACCCGCGGACAGATGCGCTCCATGATCGAGGAGTTCGAGGCCGCCAACGAGGAACTGCACTCGGCCAATGAAGAGAGCCTCTCCAGCAACGAAGAGTTGCAAAGCCTCAATGAAGAACTGGAGACCTCCAAAGAAGAGATCCAGGCCAGCAACGAAGAGTTGCTCGTCTTGAACGCGGAACTGCAGCTGCGGCACGCGCAACTGCAGGAAGCGCGTGATTTCGCGGACGCGATTGTGGAGACCGTCAGGGAGCCGCTGCTCGTCCTGGATGCAGACCTGCGTGTGCAACGCGCGAACCGGGCCTTCTACCGCTGTTTCCAGATCGAGCCTGCGGACATCGAGCGTCACCGCATCTTCGAGATGGGAAACGGCCACTGGAATATTCCCGCCCTGCGCACCCTGCTGGAGGATCTGCTCCCCACCAATCACGCCTTCGTGGATTACGAGGTGGACCACACCTTTCCAGGGATTGGTCACAGGATCATGCAGCTCAATGCCCAGCGTATCGATCACGCCCAGCTGATCTTGCTCGCGATGGAGGACATTACTGAACGCAAGCGGGTAGAGAGAGAGTGGGAGTACCTGCTCTCGCAGCGCGAGGAATTTATGGCGATTGCCAGTCACGAACTCAAGACGCCCGTCACCAGTCTGAAAGGCTATACGCAGGTGCTGCACGCCCGCTTTGGTAAAGCGGGTGATGAACGCTCGGCGGCGCTGCTGGCCAGGATGAATGCGCAACTGGACAAACTCATCCATCTGATCGGTGAGTTGCTCGACGTGACCAGCATAGAGGCGGGCAAACTCTCCTGGCACAACAAGCGATTTGACCTGGAAGCCCTCGTGAGGGACATCGTCGAGGAGGTGGGTCATACCACGGAACGGCACCAGATTCGCATCGAGGGAGCGGCACGTTCTCCCGTCTATGGGGACCCGGAGCGCATTGGCCAGGTGCTCACCAATCTGCTCACCAACGCCATGAAATATTCTCCCCGGGTCACAGCCATCCTGGTAAAGCTTGCCTCTGACACGGAGAGCGCCACCGTCGGCGTGCAGGATTTTGGAATTGGCATCGCCCCGGAGAAACACGAGCAGGTCTTTGAGCGCTTCTTTCGTGTGAGCGACCCGGAGCACGAGACCTTCCCTGGTCTTGGGCTGGGCCTCTTTATTTCGGCCCAGATTGTCAAACGGCAGGGGGGACGGATATGGGTAGAAAGTCGTGTGGGCGCCGGCTCTACCTTTTTCTTTACCGTCCCATGGGCGCCACAGCCAGAACATGACTCGCTGCCGCAGCCGCTGCGGCAAGAAGGAGAAGGGCAGCATGCGTAAAAGAATACTCGTCGCCGAGGATGATGCAGGAATCGGGGAGATGCTGCACGAGATGCTGGAAGACGCAGGGTATGAGGTGGAAATCCAGGTGGATGGGCAAGCCGTGCAGCAGATGGCCGAGCCGTTTCCTGATCTGCTGTTCCTGGATATCCGGCTCTCCGGCACGGATGGGCGGACGATTTGTAGGCAGCTCAAAAGCCAGGAAGCCACGCACCACCTTCCGATCATTCTCCTCTCGGCCCATAAAGACACGCGACAGATGGCCAGGGACGCCGGGGCCGATGATTTTCTCGCGAAACCGTTCGAGATGGGGGATTTGTTGGCTCTCGTCGCAAAATATGTGGAGAGGGGATAGGCATTTTTACTTCATTTCATTTCTCCAACAAATCCATCACCTGTGGCAATGCCACGCCGGCGCGTTCGTCAAGTTCCTGCTCGGTGACGCGCCCGATGGGGTGCAGGATAACGGCGATGGGGTAGCCGTCCATGCCGAAGGTTTGCGCGGTCATGCGCGCGGATGAGATGAATTGCCCGGTACAGATAACGGCTACTGCTGTGCCGCGTTGTTCGATCATTAGCCCGTCGTACACACTGCACGAACTGCACGAGCCTCAATCGCCAATGCCGACCAGTGCCGCGTCACACTCGGCTGCTACCTGATCGAGCAGCGCGCTGGAGGCGGGTCGATACGCGCCGGGCTTGCGGTAGTAGTTGATCTGCACGCCGGGGTGGCGCTCTTCCAGCAGCGCCGCAACTTTTCTTAACAGCTTATCGGAGTTGGGCTTGCCGTTGTCCAGTAGCCCGATGGTGTGGAGTACCTGTGGGCGAGGAGCGCGCTCCTTGCGTGTCGTCACCACTTCAAGAGTCGGGTCAAGCACGATGAATGGTTCGGTCATCTTTAATTGTCTCCTCTGACTACTAATTGCAATCGATACACGCGCCGACAGCCCGTGTCACAGGGCGCGAGTCGGCACCGGCTGCCCAGGGTGGGATCAGGGCGGAGAAGCCGCCCGCGCCTCCGCCAGCCGTCACGATCAACAAATCATCGGGGGTATGTATATAGTGGTAGGTTGATGCAGCATCTTCGGGGCGAATAAGCTCGTCACGGAAGCCCGCGATACGTTTGAAATCGGCAAAGGAGCGCGCCGCTTGCTCCCAGACTGCCTCGCGAATCTGTGCTTTCGTCCACCCTTCCTTCTTGAAGATTGTGACGTGTTCAGGGCAAAGCACCAGTATCCAGTTGCCGCCCAGGTAACTGGTACCCATCATGGTGTTGGCGATGGAGAGCACGAGGCGTTTGCCCGTGCCGCCTACCTGGCTGGTAACGTGATGCGGAGCCTCGCCCGCGAAGACCGTCACCGCGCTAAGGCCGGAGGGGATGCCGCGCTCGACACTGAGTGGTTCCCAGGGATTGCCCTCTTCGTCTTCCGCGATACAATAGCTGTACTTGCCGGGATGTCCCATGCAGCTTTTGTCGAGCACGTCTGGAATAGAGCCGCACACGTTCATCAGGACGAGGCGGATGGCTCGCCCGATGGTGGCGTTGGCGCGCACGCCCGGCCCGAAAAGATTGACTCCGGAATTGATATTCAACTGCTGCACTGCCGGGCCATTGACGATCAACAGGGGCGCGGTACCGCCCGTAGTTGCTGAAATACCGTGCAGGTTGAACGGCTCCTGGCACATGGCTTCGATGGCGGCCACGATGACGGGCATGTAGTTGGGCAGGCAGCCAGCCATGACCGCGTTGATGGCTACTTTTTCGGCGGTAATTACGCGGTTGCGCGCCGGAATGACACCCAGGATATCGCCGGGAAAGTTGCCTGAAAATTCCAGGAACTCCCTGACCCTGGCGGGTGTTGGCGGTACAACTGGCAATCCGTCCGTCCAGCCCTGCCGGTAGTAAAACTCTACGGCATCTGCCGGATCGTCCAGCTTGATCTGGCGCGAGGTCAATGTCCATGTTGCTTCCGTTTGCGTGTCCAAGCAGGGCCTCCTTCGGGGTAAGAATACGCTTATCAGGTAAATCATAACATATTTGCACGTTCAATGACCGGGTGAGCGTGCCAGATGAATTTTGCCGACCGAATGCGGTAAGAGGCGGACCCCCGTTTTGTTTGGACAGGGATGCGGGGGTGGGCGGACGCGGGGGCCTTGCGCCTGTCCCCATCCCCGCGTCCCTGTCCCTACAAAACGGGGGTCCGCTTGCGTCCCGATGGACATAATTACTGCATGCGGTTGACACAGAAGCCTGGGAAAAGTAACGAAAACTTGTCGAAAGCGTTGTATATAGATATATATGGAAGAATTGGATGAAACAGGCAACTGGAAACTGGAGAGTTTCGTATGGCTGAACTGGAGGGGAAGACCCTTGATCGCTATGAACTGCGGCGACTGATTGGCAAGGGGGGTATGGCAAATGTCTACGAGGCAAGTGATAAACTGACGGGGCGCATTGTCGCGCTAAAGATTTTCAAACGCGAGGATGAGGAGATGCTGCGGCGTTTCATTCGCGAGGCGCAACTCATGGCCTCTATGCGTGAAAACCATCTCGTTCCTATCTACGATTACGGCTCGCGCGAACTGGATCACCTCACCCGTTACTATATCGTCATGCCCTATATGGAGGGCGGCACGCTGCGCGCGCGCATCCGGCGGGGGCCGTTCTCGCTTGTCGAAGCCTGCCATGCTTTACAAGATGTTGCCAGCGCCCTCGATTATATTCATAAGAACGGCATCATTCACCGTGATATCAAGGCGTCCAATGTGTTGATTAGCAGCGACGGCAACTACTTCTTGACGGATTTTGGCATCGCGCGTATCGTCGGCGATGAGACTCAACTGACCAGCACTGGCAATGTGCTTGGCACCGTCGATTATGTCGCGCCGGAACTATTCGAGCTTGATCGTAAAGCCGACGCGCGCAGCGACCTCTATTCGCTGGGTGTATTGCTCTATGAAATGGTCACGGGGCGTCTCCCCTTTAGCGCGGAAAACCAGATTGCCCTGGTTTCGATGCATTTGCAAAAGCGTCCGCCATCGCCGCGCAGTATTGTTCCCTCTATTCCAGCGCAGGTTGAGCGCGTCATACTCAAAGCGCTGGAGAAGAAACCGGAGCAGCGCTATGGCAGCGCCAGAGAATTAGCGGCGGCATTCTGCCGGGCGGTTTCGAGCAGCACAGGCGCGAGCATTCCCGACTACTCGACGCTCGCCGTAGCGGAGTTGGCATCCCTGTCTTCTGTTCCACGCTCCGACCAGCTTGTGCTGTCACTGCCGCCAGAGCTGTTCGACCCTGTCAGCAATGCGCCGGAGGTCAGGCCACCGGCGCTGGCAAATGGCACCGATGGCAGGCGATATTCATCGCAAAGCCCGTTTGCCGGTACATACTATCAAGACGCGGGTATGCCGTTTTCACCTGTTCCATCACCACTATCTCCGCAGCCAGCGCAGCCAGCAACGCGCCCCTTTTATCGACGGGTCTGGTTCTCGCTCGTAGTCATTCTATTGTCGTTACTGATTATCGCCGGTTCGATTGCTATTATCTTCATTCCTCGCGGGCAGGCGGGCATCAACACGAGCGCGACCACCCGGTCCACGCAGACCGCGCAGACAGGGCAAACGCCGCATGCCACGACAAATGCGCCAACGGCAACACCAAATCTTACGGCGACGGCCCAGGCTGCTCTGGCGGCGAGCGCGACAGCACGTGCCCAGGCTACCGCGAGCGCCATCGCTGCTGTAACTGCCACCGCGCAGGCGCAGGCCAGCGCGACAGCCGGGGTTATTCAGACAGCCACTTCCGGGCAAGCCGTCTATCAAGACTCTCTGAATAATCCTACGAATGCAGCGACCAGTGCGGCGAACTGGGACCAGAGCGGTCAGTGCGTCTTCAAATCGGATGGGTACCATGTCACCAGCGGAAATGGCCTGCAAGGATGCAGGGAAGCGAACAATAGCTATGCGAACGCAGCGATTACAGTGACGATGCGTATAGTGAGCGGGCAATCGGGGGGCGTCTTCTTCCGCATGACAACCAACTTTCTGGGTATCTATTCCGGGTATCTCTTTGAAGTGGACAGCGCGGGCAGGTATCGTATACTTAGTGGGACGTACTCCTTAGCTACTCCCACTGTCCTGCAGGATTGGACGTCAGCCAGCGCATTGAAAAAGGGAAATGCTCTCAATACATTGCAGTTGATTATGCGTGGAAGCGGCCTGTCTTTTTTCGCTAATGGGGCGTTTCTGGCAGCGCTTTCGGATTCTACCTATGCAACGGGGCAGATTGCTTTACTTGCCAGGAGCGATGGTTCGACAGTGGCGGACGTGGTTTATACTAATCTTAACGTCTACCCTTTGTCGTAATTTGCGCAGGTCTGTCGAGAGAACGCGTAGAAAATGCGAGGAGTTGTTTATGAGAACACTGATCAGCAACGGGCATATCATAACCGCGACCGATGATTATATGGGCGATATTTTGATCGAGGATGAGCGGATTGCCGCGCTCGGCTCGCCTGGCGCTTTTGTAGCGGCGCAGGTTGATAGTGTCACTGATGCGCGGGGCAAATACATTTTCCCCGGCGCTATAGATGTACATACGCATATGGAATTACCATTGCCCACTACGGTTGCCAGCGACGACTTCGAGACAGGTACGATTGCGGCAGCCTGCGGCGGCACTACCACTATCCTCGACTTTGCTAACCAGCAGCGCGGCCACACGCTTGACGAAGCCTTGCAGTCCTGGCATCGCAAAGCCGGTGGCAAAGCGGTGATCGACTATGGTTTTCATATGACCATTACTGACCTGGCAGCCGCGCCTGAAGAGGCCATGGATGAGATGATCGGCGCGGGTGTAACGACCTTTAAGCTGTTGATGGCCTATCCCGGCACATTTATGGTGGATGACGAGACGATCTATCGCGTGCTGCGGCGCTCCGCTCGCCTGGGCGGACTGGTCATGGTGCATGCTGAAAATGGGATCGCCATCGATTTTATCGTGCGCGAAGCCGTTGCTGCCGGTCATAGCGCGCCGTTCTACCATGCCATGACGCGTCCGGCCATGCTCGAAGGCGAGGCTACCCAGCGCGCTATTACCCTGGCGACTCTGACGGATGCTCCCGTTTATATCGTACATGTCAGTTGCGCCTATTCCTTGCGGGCCGTGGCTGCCGCGCGCGTAAAGGGCCTGCCAGTGTGGGGCGAGACCTGCCCGCAATATCTTTACCTCGACGATAGCTGCTATCTAAGGCCCGGCTTCGAGGGAGCCAGATTCGTCTGCACGCCGCCCATGCGCAGCGATGCCGACCGGGAAGCCCTCTGGGTTGGCCTGCAACGCCATGAATTGCAGGTTGTCTCCACCGATCACGCGCCCTTTAACTTCAAGGGGCAAAAAGAGATAGGCTTGCACGATTTCACCAGGATTCCCAACGGTTTGCCCGGCGTCGAGCATCGCGTCATGCTGATGTACGACGCGGTGCGTACAGGCAAACTGGACATACATCATTTCGTTGACCTGCTTTGCACCATGCCCGCGAAGCTCTTTGGTCTCTTCCCGCGTAAAGGCACGATTGCCCCCGGCAGCGATGCCGACCTGGTGATTTTCGATCCCGGACGCGAAATGACCATCAGTGTCGCCAACCAGCACCAACGTGTCGATTACACACCCTATGAAGGGATGCCGGTACAGGGCGTGCCTGATATGGTGTTGCTGCGTGGGAGGGTTATTGTGAAAGATGGACAATATGTAGGCGGTGAAGGCGGCGGGAAGTTTTTGGCGAGAAAGACGTTTGAAGCGCCTGAGTAGATGCATGCATGCATGCATCTACCTTCATGCAATCAAAATTCTTTGTCCTTAGGTTGCACCAGCTTATATTCAACCGCGAAGACGGCGGCCTCGCTGCGGCGAGATAATCCCAGTTTTTCGAGGATGTGGCTGACGTGGTTGCGAGCGGTTTTTTCTGTGACGGTGAGGGCGTCTGCTATTTGTTTGTTCGTATAGCCGCGCGCTATCAGCGCCAGCACTTCGCGTTCGCGCTCGGTTAGCTCGCTGCCGGGCGTCTGGCTTATACGATCAAGGGCTTGCTTTGTGGCGTTGGCGTCGATGAGTGTCTGGCCGGCAGCGACCAGGCGAATGGAACGCAGCAGGTCGGCGCGGCTCAAGTGCTTCAAGAGGTAGCCGCTGGCTCCTGCCAGGATGGAGGAGATGACGGCGTCTTCGCTGGTATACGAGGTGAGCATCAGGATACGCACGTCGGGATAGCGGCTTTTGATTTCGCGGCATGCCTCGATGCCGCCCATTTTTTCCATGCGCACATCCATCAGAATTAGCTGCGGATCGAGCACCGCCATTTTTGCCAGTGCTTCAGCTCCATTGCTGGCTTCTCCTACCACAGCGAGGTCGGGTTCAGGCTCGAACGCGGTGCGTAAGCCCAGGCGCATCATTTCGTGGTCATCCACAATGAGAATGCGAGTTTTTGCCATAAAGCCTGCCTTAATTGAGGGGGATACGAGCTTGCACTCTGACCCCGCCTGCCAGTGTTTGTGTGATCTCAACTGTGCCACCCAATTCTTCTGCTCGTTCACGCATACCACCGATGCCATGCCCGGAATAAAACCGTTGTGGCTGACGCGCGCTTTCGTCACGCGTTGCGGTTGCCATAAGGGGTATGCCGCCAGTGCCGTCGTCCTCAATTTCGACTGTGACCGAGCGAGGCTGGTGGTTGAGGCGCACGCGCAGTTGAGTGGCGTTGGCGTGTTTATAGGCGTTGGTCAGCGCTTCCTGCGTGATACGAAAAATGGCTGTTCCCACTTGCGCCTGTCGTCGCGCGCGCTGTTTGTCTCCACCGGGCGACTCTTCGTTCCCCATAACGACGAATTGCACTGGAAGTCCACTGATGGATTCGAACTCGTGCAACTGGTCGGTCAACATCTGTGTCAGCGTGCTTGTGCCGGAAATCAGAGGTTTGAGGGTAAACATATAGTGACGTGTTTCCCATAGCGCCTGTTTGGAGATAGTGACCATTTTGTCCAGCCGTTGCACAATGGGGGTAAATGCCTGACCTGAATCGTCTGATGAGCCGGCGATGCGTTGGACGAGCGCGGCGCATGTTTCCATATTCAGGCTGAGCATGTAGATAAGCTGCGCGATGCCGTCGTGTATCTCGCGAGCGACGCGACCGCGCTCGGCGGCAGCGCCCAGTTCAGCGGCCTGTTCGGTCAGGCGGATGTTTTCCAGGGCGACGACCAGTTGCGCGCCGATAATGTTTAAGAAATTTTCCTGTCTCTGCCCAAATGGTTCGCCGCGCAGGCTTTCAACGCCCATGACCATGTAGACTTGCTCATCTTTGTTGTCTTTGTGGAAAGGCAGATACACGCGGGCAATACCTGAAGGTCCCTCATTGCCCGTGCCTGACTGCAAATCAAAGCTATTAAGTGCTTTACCTGAACGAGCCACTTGCATTACGCGGGTTCTTTCAGCATCTGGTGATGCCGCTTCGGCGATACCCGTGTCGAAATAGGTGTCGATTTCTGGCTGCCCGTCAACCTCGGAATGACCGATCAGCGCCAGTATGAGGCGGGCAAAGTGACCGCCTTTGCGTATGGGTTCCGCAATTTGCTGCAAGAATTGTTGCAGGTCGAGGGTTCCGTGTAGCAATGTGTCTCCAACGCGCAGCAAGGCACGCTGCCTGCGCACGCTGTCCTGTTCCTGGCGCTTATTGCGGGTTATACTATCGAGCAGAGTAGACATGTAAGCCGCGAAGATAGCGATAAGAGGCGCGTCGAAGAGCGAGCCGAGCAAGTCCTGTATCTGGAATGCCGGGTATAGAGGCGCAAGCGGTGGATGTAGAAAGACTCCGAGTATGACGAACAGATCATAGCCGACGGCAGCCGCCAGTCCTCCGCGATAATGAAAGGCGAAGGCTGCCACGAAGACCGTCGAGAAGCCGTAGCGGTAGAATGGCGAGCCGTCGCCAAAAGGTGGTGTTTTATATACCGCGCTGAAGTACATGACGAGGCCACAGATAAGCACATCCAGACCATAAATGGCGATATTTTTATAACGATTGCTCGAACGGGCAATGGGTGGTAGGACCTTCAGTTCTTCATCGGTAGTGACGGGAGGGAGAGTTTTTAGTCGCCAGCGCGGTCTCCAGGCGGTTTTCCCCGCTGGCGGTTTGCGCATTTTCGTGCCACTCGTCCTTTTGGCGCTTACCCCCGGCAAAAGGAGTTTGAAAACGGGCGCATACAGTGTGACGATCAACGCTTGCACAAGCGTGATAGCGAGCAGGAGAAATAAATAGGGGTATTTGGGATTGAGGACAACCCAGGCCAGCGCATAGATCCACCATGTCCAACGCCAGATGAGAAAGAAGTACGTGGGGGTATTGCGCAGGCGACGTAGGGTGGCCTGAGGTATGGCTGTAATGCGCAATTTTGGTTTCTGGCTCATGCTCATGGTATGTGCGTCCCATTATAAGCGTTTCATGCTTAACTTGATGTTGCCAGTATGCATGGTTTTGCAAAACCTGTCAATTGGTTGATTGGTTGTGCCATGCTGACATGCCCTGGCATGCTGGCATGCTGGCATGCTGCTTTCTTGAAATGTGAACTGATGCGTGCTAGGATAAGTCCATATTGTTCAGATTGTTTGCAGAGAAACAATCGATGCGCGTCAATGACGATTGCGCGAAAGGGAAGAGATGAAACATAAAATTATCCTCGATTGCGACCCCGGACATGACGATGCCATCGCTATTTTGCTGGCGGCCCACCATCCTGAGATTGACCTGCTTGCCATAACGACGGTGGCCGGCAACCAGTCGGTGGAGAAAACGACAGACAACGCGCTGAAAGTCTGCTCGCTGGCGAATATACGGCAGGTTCCTATCGCAAAGGGCATGGAGCGTCCTCTGGTGCGCCCGGCGAAGCACTCGCCCGATATTCACGGCGAGTCGGGCATGGATGGCCCGCATATTCCCGAACCTGATATCGAACTGGACCCGCGCCACGCCGTCGATATGCTGATAGATACGTTGCTGGACTCCGAAGGCGACATCACGCTTGTGCCAACCGGCCCGCTTACTAATATTGCCGCCGCCATACGCCGCGAACCTGCTATTGTTCCCAAAATCGCCGCTATTTCCCTGATGGGCGGCGCGATCGGTCTCGGTAACGTGACGCCCGCGGCGGAATTTAACATCCACACCGATCCGGAGGCGGCAGAAATCGTCTTTGGCTGCGGCAGACCAATAACGATGGTGCCCCTGGAAGTGACGCACCAGGCACTGGCGACGCCTGAAGTCACAGAGCGTTTGCGGACGGCGCAGCGGCCGGTTGCCACTTTCGCGGCAGACCTGCTGGTCTTCTTTGCCGGTACCTATCGCAACACATTTGGCTTTCCAGCCGCTCCGGTGCATGATCCATGCGCCGTTGCCGCTGTTATCGACCCTTCTATTTTGCGCGCGCACACAATGCATGTCGCGATCGAGACTGGGGGAGAATTGACGGCGGGGAGAACTGTATGCGATGTCTATGGCAAACTCGGCAAGCCATCAAATGCGCGTGTTGGCTATGCATTGCAGGTTGAATGTTTCTGGGAGATGGTGATCAGTACACTGCTGAGTTATTAAAAGTAGAACCATAGTACCTATGTACTTGTATGCTGTAAAATAGCCCGTTACGGTTAAGTTGGAACGTCTAATTAAATGAACAAGGGTGTTTTACGCGGTGAGTTATCCCAACCAGGGAAAAATTACCTTCAAAGTTGATAAGCGTACATTCTGGTGAAAGTAGTTGTAGCAGGATAGTAGCGTGTCAATGTAGTATTTTCTATTAAGGCAGGTTTTCCTGGGAGTAAACACCGAACGAGTATAGTATGGCAAAGCAAGCACTGTCGCAACTAGCAGCTTCAGCGAGTTGGTACGATCCAGTTGTTATCGTGGGCGCGAATCCGGTAGGTCTGATTACAGCGCTGGGACTGGCCTATTATCACATCCCCAGTATCGTGCTTGAAGAGGGTGAAGGAACGTCGCTGGAGAGCAATCAAATCGCGCTGCTCGATCAGTTTACCTTTGAGATTCTGGAAACGTGGGGTGGGAGTGAGCTGGTGCAACAGATCGTGGCGCATGGCGTTGTCCCGGTGGGAGAGCAGGTGTTGTTCCGAGGGTCGCAACTTTACCGCACGTCCCTTACCACCTATGAACCAGGGGAGCGTTACCCGCGCCTGGTGAATATCCACCAGGCTGTATTGGAACAACTCTTGTTGCAGGCGCTGCAGCGTATGCAATGTAGCTGGGTGTTGTGGCAACAGCAGGTGACGGGGGTTGTGCCGGATCAAAATGGCGTGGATATCATGCTGGCAACGACGCAGGGCCAGAAGTTCTTGCGCGCCCAGTATTTGCTCGTCACCAATAGTCCGCCGACAGTAGCGCACATGTCAGCAGGTTTAATAGAAACGTCAATGGATCACGACCAGCGTTTCTTGAGCCTGGATGTGCTTACGGCGTTGGGACCCACTCCTGAACGCTGGTTCTGGTTTAACGCGCCGTTTAACACTGGGCGCGTCGCGCAATTGCACCCGCTACCCGATGAGATGACGCGTGTCATCTATCAACTCGCGCCTACTGACGACCTGGCGAAGGTTTGCGCGCCGGAGGCGCTGCAACAGCGTCTCTCCGCTCTGCTTGGGAACCGCTCTTATGAAGTGGTTGCCATCAGTACGCATAGCTACCGCTACGGCATCATGGAACGGTTCAAGCATATGCACATCCTATTTCTGGGGAATGCCGCCCACTCGCACTCATTATTTGGAACCAGTGAGGTGAATAGCGGCGCGCAGGATGCCTGGAATCTTGTATGGAAGCTGGCTCTGGTGCGGGCGGGACTGGTGCTGGACACGCTGCTCAACACTTATCATGATGAACGACACGCGGCGGCGTTTGATTACATGCAGCGCACCACTGATATAAGAGAGTTCCTCACGCCGGCACCTGGTATGGCGGAGTGGCGGCGCAATACTTCGCTCAGATTAAGCCAGCCGCTCAAATTCATGCGTGAATCTATCCATCTCGGTGATAAAGCTGATACGACAGGATATCCAAACTCGCCGCTGCTCTCCGAAGATCATCGTCTCTACCTGGGCGGGCGTTTCAGGAAGCTGTCAAGCGATCAGAATGCTATTTTGAAGCGTTTTCGTTCTGGGCCTGTGGTCGGCATGCCCGCGCCGGCATTGACACTACCTGATGCTGATAGCGGCTTACCTGTATCGCTGCTGGATGGCTGTGCTGAAGGGTTTGTGGCGTTGTGTTTCACGACCGACGCGGAGATGGCACTCTCTATACTGCAACAGATACCTATGCAGGTGTCGGGAGTGCCGGTATCATTCATGCTCATCACGCCACACATGCCAGCCATGCCAGCCAGTGATGGTATTCCCATTGTGCTGGATGTTGGCAGGAAGGCTGCCAGCGCTTACAATCCAGGGCCGCGCTCGCTTTACCTGGTGCGTCCTGATCGCATCATCGCGGCGCGCCGCTTCGATAGTGATTTCAACGATATCCCTGCTCTGCTGCGTCACGCCGTTGGCGAGGATCACGTCGATTCGCAAACGCGCATCCAGCACCCTCAATCAGCCTCAACAAGCTATTGAAGCTCTTTGCTTTTTATTGCAACTCTATCAGCGTTTGTGTTATTCAGCAGGTAGGCCAGGGCGTCTCCAATGGCGACAATCAGGTTGGATGAGGAACCGCTTCCCTGTCCGCAATGCCAGTGATACTGGCCACTTCGCCATGTGATCGTGACGGGTGTGGGTAATCGTCGGAGCATCGACATCAATTCCTGCTCTAAGCTCTCCATTTTTTCCTCGCTTCCCTCTATGCCATGCATAGAGGGTTTTTCATTATCTTTTTGAGTTGGTCTTACTCAATTATGCCCGGTGTTTGTTAAGCGAGGATGGTGGTAGTGTCAATAGCCGGTTAAAAAATGCGCTGTAATTTCCTGCTTGACAAAGCGCATTCTCTCGTCTATACTGGCGATACGTTAAGGACGTGTGGTGACCGTAGCTCAATCGGCAGAGCTCTGGATTGTGGCTCCAGCGGTTGTGGGTTCAAGCCCCATCGGTCACCCCTTATACCCCTGGATTACCGCAATTCCAATACAGACGGCTGGATCAGGACGCTCTCGATAGTGACTGGCCCGAAAAGCTCCTTTAAGAGAGCGGCCATGCGTTTTCCTATGGCAAGCCCCATATACTCCTTCGTGCAAGGGAGAAGCGTGCAAGATTGAATATCGCATTCCGCTTTTATGAGGATGGAGCAAATTTGTAGACCTGGCTGAGAAGCGGGGGTGAAGTGGATAGTCACTTCATCGACCGTAGGCTCATCGAAAAGTTCGAGTAGAACATGGCTCACAGCGTTTTCGGTTATGAGTTCGGTCGTTTCTACTTCTTCAGGTAATACCTCGAAGATCTTGCCGGAACTTTGCGCGTGAATGTGAAGAAGGCTCATTTTACATGTGTCCCCCATCGCGTTATGTTGATTACTGCCCGCCGATTCGAGTATACTAACTGCGGCCTTATTTTTCTAAGCGCAAAGTCTACCAAAAAGTCTACTTGTTTAATACAGAGGAGCGCGGTGCTGTCCGCCGGGAAGACACGTTGAATTATATAAAGGCTCAGGCATTTAGTGATAGCCTGCGCAAGTACTTGCGCGATGGCGGGCGCTTCCAGAAGAGTCTGGCTGATGCGCTTGGCCTGCATCCCAAGGTGCTCAGCCGCAAGCTGCGCGGTAATGGAGATTCTCATCTCACAGAGGACGAGGTGAGGCGCATCATCACCGCGCTAGCTCAATGGGAAGTCATCACAACGCGGGAAGAAGCGCTGCGCCTGCTCGAACTGGCGCAGTTGAAGCCAGGTTGCTTCAGTGACCAGGAGTGGCAATCGCCTCCACTTAGCCGACTGGTGAGGAGTGATCTACCGAATAATTTGTCTGCTCCCCTTACGCGCCTGGTGGGACGTGAGGAGGAAGTAGAGCAGCTTCGACAACTACTCGCGCATGAAGAGATACGTTTGATAACACTGGTTGGAGCGGGGGGCAGTGGTAAAACGCGTCTCGCGCTGCAGGTGGCGAATGAACTGACCGGTAGCTTCGCGCAGGGCGTGTGGTTCGTAGCGCTGGCCCCGGTGCATGACGCGGCGTATGTATTACAGAGCATCATGCAAGCCTTGAACATCCAACCGACGCCCGGCTTGCCCGCGCTGCAATGTCTGACTACCTACCTGCGTCACAAGCAATTGCTGCTTATACTCGATAACTTTGAGCAGGTAGGAGAAGCGGCTGACCTCGTTGGCGAGCTGCTGGCTGCGGCTGCGGGCCTCAAAGTGCTGGTAACTAGCAGGGTGGTGTTACGCCTGTATGGTGAGCGCGAGTTCAATGTGCCTCCCCTGGATGTTCCTGATCCTGGCGTTGTGCCGACCTGGACGAAACTAGCCCGCTATGGCGCGGTGCGACTCTTTGTTGAGCGGGCCATAGCGGTGCAGCCTGACTTTAATTTGACCAGTGGAAACGCGGCCATCATAGCGCAGATTTGTGCCAGGGTCGATGGCCTGCCCCTGGCGTTGGAACTGGCGGCGGCGCGTATCAAAGTGTTATCTCCCGAACAACTGCTGGCACGACTCTCGGAGGCGCGGCTCTCAGTGCTGACCGGGGGAGCCAGAAACCTGCCGGAAAGGCAGCAAACGCTGCGCAAAACCATTCAATGGAGTTATGACTTGCTTTCTCCAGGCGGGCAAGCGTGGTTCGCGCGCCTGGCGGTGTTTTTCGGTGGGTGGTCGCTTGAGGCAGCAGAATCGATGCTGCAAGCGCTGGCAACGGCTCGTGGCCAGGACGAGGAAGAAGCGCATGACGCGGGATCAGCATTACAGGTCCTTGAACATTTACTGGATAGCAGCCTGCTGGTGAAACTGCCTGTTACGGCTGAACAGGCGCGCTTTACTATGCTTGAGACCTTGCGCGAGTATGCTCTGGAATGCCTGAAAGAACGCGGCGAATTCGTGCGTTTGCGTGACTGGCATTCCTGCTATTATCTTGGAGTGGTGGAAGAAGCCGCGTCGGGATTACAGGGTACGCGGCAACTCATATGGCATGCCCGGCTCGTGGCTGAACAGGATAATTTCCGCGCGGCTCTGGAGTGGTCGCTGCTGCGAGCCGGTGCCGGAGCCAGCTTGGAAAGAAGCGAAGCGGGCGCGCATCTGCCCGCTGTTGAAGTTGCCCTGCGTATGGCGGCAGCTCTACGATCATACTGGGAGTGGCAGGGTTACCTGGTGGAGGGACGAGATTGGCTAGAAGCTGTGCTGGCGCTGCCGCTTGCGGAGGACGCTGCAAGAACGACACGCGCGGCGCGTGCCAGTGCGTTGAGCGAGGCTGTGCGCCTGGTTTGTTTGCAAAATGAGCAAAGCAGGTCTGTAGAACTGGGCGAGGAAAGCATCAAGCTCTGGCAGGAACTGGACGATCCCAGGGGCCTGGCTGCTGCTTTGTTTCACCGGGGATGGCCCGCCATCGCCCAGGGCGACTTTGAGCTGGCGAAATCTGTGTTTGAGCGCGGCCTGCAATTGCTCTCCCCACATGGCAATGTATGGCTGCGCGCTCAATTGCTTTTTTACCTGGGAGATGTAGCAGGTTTCAGCGGCAACTACGAGCAGATGCACATGCTCTTCGCTCAAAGTAAAATCCTGTTTGAGGAGATCGGCGATGAAACCGCCATTACTGATGTGCTGAAAGATCAAGGAGGGATGGCGATCCTGGAGGGGAATTATACGCAAGCTATCGCTGACCTCTTGAAGAGTATCAGGTTAAGCTATAAACTTGGTTACAGGCAATTCGTTGGTACCGGTCTGGGCCTGCTGGGATACGCTGTTGGCCTGCGAGGGGAACCTGATGCTGTTGCTGCCAGCCTGCAAGCAGCGCGCATCTGGGGCGCGGCTCATGGTCTGTTAGGCGCTATCGGTTCTAATCCCTGGCTGAGTAACAATCCGATTGTTCAGGAGATGATCGTCCAGATTCTCACGCGTGTGGACGATGCAAGCTGGAAGGCTGCGTGGCGTGAGGGAAGATCGCTCACCGGTGAGCAGGAGATAAGCGCTTATCTGGCAACACAGGTTGAACTCTCTACGTTATAACAGGGTTGGAAGACCGGAGCTTTTCCAATTTTTTTCTCCTGAAGTTCCTGAATATCAAGGGAACATATCCTCGACTTTTGTCTTTTCTTGATTTAGACTATCTGTAGTATGTATCAGAACGTTGTTCCCTGATATCCAGGAGAGTTTCGCTTGCGCACATTGATTGTCTTGCATGTTAATGGAGAACGCCGCGAGCTGGCGGTGCTGCCGCATCACACGCTGCTCGAAGTCTTGCGCGAAGACCTGGGGCTGATCGGCACCAAGCATGGCTGCGAGCTGGGAGAGTGCGGCGCGTGTACCGTGCTGATCGACGGCGCGCCCATGCTCTCATGCCTGACCTTACCCATTGAGGTGCAGGATTGTGAAATTACCACTATCGAAGGATTGGAACAGGGTGGCAAACTGCATCCTTTGCAGCAGACCTTCGCCGAGTTGGGAGCTGCCCAGTGCGGCTATTGTACGCCGGGCTTCTTGATGGCCGGGGCCGCGCTACTTAGCAAATATCCTGACCCGACGCGCGAGCAAATTAAAGAGACGCTGGCGGGCAATCTCTGTCGCTGCACCGGCTATACCAAGATTTACGAAGCGGTTGATGCCGCTGCTGAACGCATGCGCGCGGGCGGAGGGAAATCATGAAGACATATCCAGAAAAGAAAGAAGGACAACGCCGCACCTATGCGTATATTGGTCAGCCGCTGCCAAAGGTAGATGCGTATGCCAAAGTGACCGGGCGCGCGGTATACGCCGACGATATTATGCTCCCGCGTATGCTTTACGGGCGACTGCTGCGCTCGCCGCATCCACACGCGCGCATCCTCTCCATAGATACACAGCGCGCCCTGGAATTGCCGGGCGTACTGGCGGTGCTGTGCGGCGAAGACCTGCCGCGGGCCTATGGTATTTTGCCATCCAGCCAGGACGAACACGCGCTGGCTATCGATAAAGTGCGCTATGTGGGCGACCCGGTGGCTGCCGTTGCGGCGCTCGATCCCGATATACTCGACGAGGCCATCAAGCTGATCGCGGTTGAATACGAGGTGTTACCCGCCTTGATGACCATCGACGAGGCGCTGGCGCATCCTGAGATCAAGATCAACGACGAGGCGCGTACCGGCAATATCCATAAGGCCGTTTCCTATGAATTTGGCGATATGGAGGCGGGCTTCGCGCAGGCCGAGTACGTGCGCGAAGACTGGTTCTACTACGAGGGCAACAACCACGCGCCGATGGAGGAGCACGCCTGTGTAGCCAGCTGGGAACCCATGCCTACCGATGCGTATGGTGGCAAGCTAACGCTGTGGTCATCAACGCAGACGCCGCACTATGTGCATCGCGAGGTTAGCAAGGTGCTTGACCTGCCACCGTCGCATGTCAGGGTCATCGCGCCCCACGTAGGCGGCGGTTTTGGCGGCAAGAGCGATCCTTTCTCGCACGAAATCTGCGCCTGCGAGCTGTCGCGCCGCACCGGCAGGCCCGTCAAGATAACCTGCACGCGTGAAGAAGTGTTTCTCAACCATCGCGGACGCCACCCGGTGAAGATGTGGATCAAAACGGGCGTCAGGCGTGATGGCACGTTGACGGCCATGCATTTCCGCTCGTTCCTGGATGGAGGCGCGTATGGCTCCTATGGTATCGCCTCTACTTACTACACGGGAGCGTTGCAAACCGTCACCTACACGCTGCCCTGCTACAAGTTCGAGGGCATGCGACTGTTCACCAATAAGCCGCCGTGTGGTCCCAAGCGCGGACACGGCACGACCCAGCCGCGTTACGCCGTCGAAGCGCATCTCGACAAGGTAGCGTATGATCTCGGCATCGACCCCGTCGAGTTCCGCCGCCGCAACCTGATCGAACCCTACACGCGCACGGTTAACGGCCTGCGTATCACCAGTTGCGCGCTTGATGAATGCCTTGATAAGGTGGTCGAACGCTCCGGTTGGAACGAGTTTCGCTCCCAACGCGCTCTGGCTCTTAGCGAGCAAGATGGCATGATCGCCTCGAACGGGCATGCGTCTCAGGCGCAGGATGCCGAAAATTCTGGAAACGACGCGCTGGAACTACGCACAAATGGGACACGAATGGCGCACAACGCTGATTCGATGGTAAAGCGCGGTATGGGTATTGCTGCCTCATCCTACATCTGCGGGGCGGGCAAGCCTATCTACTGGAATGATATGCCGCATTCAGCCGTACAGATTCGCCTTGATCGCGGCGGCGGCGTCACCGTCTACTGCGGCGCGACTGATATTGGTCAGGGGTCAACCTCGGTACTGGCTTACATCGTGGCGGAAGTGCTGGGCGTGCAGCCGGGGCATATCCACCTGGAGACGGCGGATACTACGCTGACGCCGGTTGACCTCGGCTCGTATTCGAGCCGCGTGACCTTCATGGCGGGCAATGCCGCCATCGCAGCCGCGAGCAAGCTCAAAGACCAGCTTTTTGAGGCGGCCTCGCTCCATTTGAAAGTCCCGGTCGAACGTTTGGAAGCGGCTGATGGCGTGATCTACGACGAGCATGACGCGGGTATTTCGCTGCCTTTCATGCAGGCGGTGCAACTGGCCGAAGAGAGATTCGGCGCGCTGGTCGCGTCCGGTTCGTATACCCCGCTGGAGGGTATGCACGGCGACTATAAAGGGTCGGGCGTTGGCCCTTCGCCCGCCTATTCGTACTCGACCTGTGTCGCGCAGGTCGCGGTAGACGTGGAAACGGGTGAAGTGGTGGTGGAAAAACTCTGGCTGGCGCATGATATCGGCCAGTCTATCAATCCTCTGCTCGCGGCGGGCCAGGTCGAGGGCGGCGCGTACATGGGCTATGGCGAGGCGGTCATGGAACAGCAGATCTTCCGCAAGGGACGACATAAAATCCCATCGCTGCTGGATTATAAACTGCCCACTACCCTTGATACACCGGAGATTGAGATGGTGCTGGTCGAGGTTCCCGATCTCGAAGGTCCTTTTGGTGGCAAGGAAGCCGGTCAGGGTCCCCTCAACCCGGTCATTCCCGCTATTGCCAACGCCGTTTTTGACGCGGTGGGTATTCGCATCGATGAAACGCCCATCACGCCCGACAAAGTGCTCAAGGCGCTGCGTGCTGAGTCTGGGCAGAGCCGCGCCGCGCGCCCGCAGGTCACGCCGAGTGTGGGACCATCTCCCTGGCCGACGCGCCTGATTAAGTGGCAGCCTGAAGCGCAGGATCTCGCGCAGACGAAAGGGAAAAGCTGATGTTACGGCTGCCACCTTTTCGCTATCTTGCCCCGCGCTCTGTCGAGCAGGCCGTCGAGATGCTTGCGCAGGAGGGCGAACAGGCCATGCTTGTCGCGGGGGGCACCGATCTCTATCCCAACATGAAACGCCGCCAGTTCGCGCCGCCCGTATTGATCGGCCTGCGCGCCATTACCGCGCTTAAAACAATGGAGGTTTTACCCGCTCAGAGCTTACGTATCGGGTCGGGTGTGACGCTGACTGCGCTGGCCGAAGACCCGCTTGTGCAGCAAGCATATCCTGCCCTGGCTACCGCCGCCGCTTCTATTTCCACTCCTCAGTTGCGCAATGCCGGCACTATTGGCGGCAACGTGTTGCTGGATACGCGCTGCAACTACTACAATCAGACAGAATTCTGGCGTCAGTCTATCGGCTATTGCATGAAGAAAGATGGCGATATCTGTCTTGTCGCGCCCGGCAGCCCGCGCTGCTGGGCCATCTCATCAGCCGATACCGCTCCTGTGCTGGTCACGCTGCGGGCGCAGGTGCGCCTGGTGAGCGCGCGCGGCGAGCGATGGCTGCCTATCGCTCAACTGTACCGGGACGATGGTATGCGCCCCTACACCATCGCGGCAGACGAAATACTGACCGACATAATGCTGCCGCCCGCGAACGGTTGGCGTAGCGCGTATATCAAACTGCGGCGGCGCGGCTCCTTCGATTTCCCCATACTCGGTGTGGCTGCCGCTCTGCTCATGGCCAGTGATGGAACGGTGGCCGATGCGCGTATGACGCTGGGCGCGGTTGCCTCTCACCCGGTCGAGGTCCCCGACGCTATCGCGCTTCTGATCGGCCAGCGACCCACGCCGGAGTTGATCGAGGAGGTAGCGACGGTCGCTGCGCGGCGCGCCAAACCGCTTGATAATGCTGATTTAACCATCAATTACCGCAAGCAAGTCACACCCGTGTATATTCGTCGCGCGCTCAACGCGCTGCTGGAGGTGTAAGCATGTCTCAACTGGAAACGGCTGATCGCTCGCTGATCGAGGCGCACCAGCTAGCTCGCCTGCAAATGGGCCTGGCTCGCATTCTATCAAGCAACCGTTTCTACGAGCGCAAACTGCTGGAGCGCGACTCCTCTCTACACCTGGAGACATTAGCACAGCTCTCTCACCTGCCTTTCACCACCAAGCAGGAACTGGTAAATGACCAGGAGCAACATGTGCCTTTCGGCAGCAATCTCACGTATCCTCTCGCGGATTACATCCGCCTGCACCAGACCTCTGGCACAACGGGTCGCCCGTTGAAGATACTGGATACACAGGAAAGCTGGGACTGGTGGGCCGAATGCTGGACAAGCGTCTATGGCGCTGCCGGTGTCAGTCGCGATGATATCGTCTACCTGGCCTTTAGTTTTGGTCCGTTTATCGGATTCTGGTCTGCCTACGAGGGCGCGAAACGGCTGGGCGCGCTGACAGTGCCCGGCGGCGGCCTGGATTCGTTGCAGCGCTTGCGCGCCATACAGGATGTCAACGCGACGGTGCTGGTCTGCACGCCAAGCTACGCGCTGCGGCTGGCCGAGGTAGCGCAAGAGCATGGACTCGACATGCGCTCGTCCGGTATTCGAGTGACGATTCACGCGGGCGAGCCGGGCGCATCCATCCCTGCCACGCGCCAGCGCATCGAGACGGCGTGGAATGCAAAGTCATTTGACCACGCAGGCATGACCGAGATGGGCGCGTATGGTTTTTCCTGCTCGGAACAGCAGGGAGTGCATGTCAATGAGGGCGAGTTCATCGCTGAAATTCTCGATCCGCGCGACCATCAAGCTGTGCGCGAAGGTGAAACGGGCGAGCTGGTGTTGACCAACCTGGGACGCTGGGGCAATCCCGCCATTCGCTATCGCACGGGCGATCTCGTGCGGAATGGCGGCTACGAGTGCTCCTGCGGGCGCAGCTTTCTTTTTCTTCCCGGCGGTGTGCTTGGGCGCGTTGACGATATGTTGATTGTGCGCGGCGTCAATGTCTATCCCTCCGCGCTTGCCAATATTTTGCACCGCTTCCCCGATGTGCAGGAATACCGCATTATCGTCACCAGCGCGGGACCGATGGACGAGATTGCATTGCAAGTCGAATGCCCGTCGGCACAGGCGGCTGCTCTGCAAGATGCGCTGCATGTCGCTCTCAGCCTGCGCATCCCCATCGAGGTAGTCGAGCCTGGCATGCTGCCCCGCTTTGAACTCAAAGCCAAACGCGTGGAAGACCTCCGCAGGAAATGAAGGGTGCGCGCTATTTTTTTGCATTGATGAGTTCTAAAGGGCGTCCCCTTGCGGGCGCCCTTGGAATCCCTACCAAATGAACTTGCCATTGCAAATTCGCTAAATATTTGATATACTCTCGATGAGATATTTCATTCAAATCCGTACATTTAATGCTGCCTGCTTGCTGATGTAACCTGCCTGGTTCCGGGGGATATCATGCAGTACTGCGAATATTGCGGCGCGGAATTACCCGCGCGCGCGCGTTTTTGTGGAAATTGCGGTCGTATTCCGGGTGACGCTACAAAAGACGTGACCGGAATTGTGAGTCTGTACCCTCTGAACAACCCACCATCTACTCCTCCCCCGCTTTTTAATAGTCTTGCGTATCCTACGCTTGAAGGCGCACCTGCCAGCCCCCAGGATAGCGAAAATACGATCAATTCGCAACGGTCTGAAGAGGCTACGCGTAGCCAGCAGATGTTGAATGATACTGATCGTCAAACCGACGAAAACGCTACCATAGGGCCTGGTGTTATTCTTCCATTTGCTGCCCTGGGGTCGGGAGGACAGTTCCAGGCTGGTACTATGCCGGTAGTGCATGGAACGCCGCAAATAGGCAATGTGCCTGAGGTGCCGGGCGCGCCTCACATAGCGGGCAATGCACCTCCACCTGTACACCAGGCACCGCCTTCCGTTCCACAGCATAGCTGGCAGCTAGAGCCGCATCCCGCGCCCCCACAGCATGCCGAGCAAGCGCCAATGCATCATTACCAACACCAGTCGCCTCCTCAGCAGCATACGCCATTGCAACAGCAGCCGCCATCGACTCAGCCACCGGTGCGAATTCACCAGTATCCGCCTCCACCACATCGCCGACCATCGCAACCACTGCGCGAAAAGCATGAACACGAAAGAGGGGAGCACGAGCGGGCAGAGCACGCGAATAAACAGCATAAGTCTCGCTTCACAAGATCACATCATACAGGCGTGGCTACTAGCACTAAATTAGCGACTGCCGCGGTCACGAAATGGGTTATTGTGTTACTGGTGGCTGTGGTAGTGCTGACCTCAGGTGGGATTATTTACGTGCTGGCGAGTTCTCCTGCATTGTCTTTGAGCGGGGGGAGCGCGGTAACGTCGGGAGGAACTTTGCAGGTGCATGGGAAAGGGTTCGTTCCTGGAGGCAGCGTAAGCCTGACGCTGGATAATGGGCAGCCTGTTTCCACCGCTTTGACTGGCTCGCGGGAGGAGGCGCAGAGGGCTACTGAAATCGGCGCTGTGGCAAGCGCGGCAGACGCGCTACATGCGTTTGCTATGGCGCAATCGTCGGGGCAGACCGCAAACAACACAATCGCGGTGAGTCTCGCGGGAACCTTTGACGCGAATGTGAAGGTAGCGACGAGTTGGGCCGCGGGCGGCCATACCCTGCACGCGAGCGAGAACGCAGGTTCGCGCAGCGCGACTTTGAATTTTCAGGTGCTCGCGGCGGGTCCAGTGGCTATTGTAACGCCTACTTCTAATCCTGAGCCAACGACGGTCCCAACACCTACTACGCCTCCGGGCCCAACAACGGTCCCGTCACCGACGCCATCGCCGACGCCAACGCCGACGCCATCACCGACGCCATCACCGACGCCAACGCCATCACCGACGCCATCACCGACGCCGTCGCCAACGCCATCACCGACGGCGACTTCTACACTTGTAATATTAGGTAACCTCACTGATTGGAATGGGTACTGTCAATCAGAGGGCTACGCTGGTGTTATACAAGTTGGTACTACCGCCTACGATTGGCGTTGTGTGACGGCTGCCGGGCAACAAATCGGCATCTTAACTCCCTTAGCATGCGAATGGCAGTATCGCGACCCCCAGGCAGAAGACTTACTTGCCAACTACAACGATCTCAATGGGTGGGAATGCTTCACAGGCGCGCACCATCTTGGAAATGCGACCGACTGGAACGGGTACTGTCAATCACAAGGCTACGCCTCCGCCACACTCGCTGGTAATACTGCCTACGATTGGTTATGTGTGAGTTCAAGTGGACAACAGACGGGTATCTCAGTGATGAACCTCTGCGAATGGCAGTATAGTATAGCTCCGGCAGTAGGCCGCTTAACTGATTACTTCAATCCTAATGCCTGGGAATGTTGGGGTTAGAGCTTTGACAGAGCACTATGCTGAGTTGCGCTGATCGCGCCAGCGTATCAGGTCTTCGACGGCATTGTAGTCCCAGGTTCCGCTCATGCCCAGAATGAAGTGTGACGCGCCTGCTTTCACATACGCGTCCCGTTCGGCATCGTCCGCGTAGTTTTGCGTGCCGCACGCACGCTCGATTTCGCCGGGATCGCGCCCAAACTCCGCGCACCAGTTATCCAATACTTCCATTTTGTGAGCGAAAGTAGGAACATCGGTGAAGAAATGAGTGATGTTCGCGTATTGCGCGGCGATGCGCAGTGTCTTCTTCTCGCCGCCGCCGCCGATGAGGATGGGAATAGCGCGCGTCGGCTTCGGCACATCCACTTCCCAGCGATGCTTGATGATTGCAAGCGATTGTTCAAGCGCGTCCAGGCGGCTGCCAGCCGTGCCGAACTCGTAGCCATATTCCTTGTAGTCGCGTTCGAACCAGCCCGCGCCGATGCCGAAGATGAGCCGCCCGTTGCTGATATGATCGACCGTTTTTGCCATATTGGAGAGCAAAGCCGCGTTACGATAGGTATTGCAGGTAACGAGGCAGCCCACTTCCACGCGCTCGGTCTGCGCGGCCATCGCTGCCAGCAGCGTCCAGCCCTCGAAATGGTTTCCCTGCGGATCGCCATATAGCGGAAAGAAGTGATCCCAGTCCCAGAGGGTATCGACGCCCATTGCTTCGAAGCGATGAACGGCCTCTATGTAGGATGCATAAGTAACATGTTGTGGGTGCATTTGTACGCCGACGCGGATACGCCGTGTTGTAGATGACTCTGCCAAGATTGTTTCCCTCTCTATTGTTTGTAACTTGATGGTTGTAATTATTTTGTTACTTCTTTATTGTAAGAGTATTTTCAGGAAGCTGCAATTTATGGAACGCGGGCATTTTTAAATTTGCAGATTCCCGGGAACATTGTTAAGACGATACATAAAGCAAGTTCGAGTAGTTAGTCATGGTTTTGAGTGACAAAGTAGCATAATTGCCCGTCTCATCTTATAATGTGCTTATCCAAATTGATAGGAGGGAAACGTCCCGGTGTTCTCTGCTTTGTTACAACTGAACTATACGCTGTTTAAGGATATTAATGCTCCTGCTGGCTCACATCCTTTGTTTGACGCGTTGATGATCTTTTGCGCCAATTATTTGATATTTTTCTGGCCTTTGCTGCTGCTCCTGGTGTGGGGCATACCTCTGAGCTGGCGAAAACGCGCTCTGCGGCCTGGTGAGGGCGAGCTGCTCCAGGAGCGGCGCGCGGTTGTGTTATGGGTAGTATTGGCCTGTTTGATCGCGTATGCTTTCAATCTTTTGCTTGAGCAGTTCATCTTCGAGCCACGTCCATTCGTGACACATTCGGTGCATTTGCTGGTAACTCATCCCGCCGATGCATCGTTTCCCAGCGATCACGCGGCCTGGTCGTTTGCGGTAGTTGGCATGCTCCTGTTCGCGTTGATTGCTCCCACCTTTGCCATCCGGCGCGCGTCTTCTGCTGGTGGCGCTCAGTCTGCATCTCCTCCGGTAATCACTCCTGTGCTGCTCTTGATCGCTGCTTTTGTGATAGCATGTACAATATGCGTGGCACGTGTTTACGTGGGGGTTCATTATCCTGGCGATATTGTGGGTGGCGCTATTAATGGCCTGGTCGCGGCTATGATTGTGACGCTGCTGCGTCGCTGGCAGCGCAAGCCCACCGACGCGGTGCTGCGGTTTGCTCACAGGCTACGCCTGGCATGAGTCGTTGAAAATGTGGCTGGCGAGACCGTGAATCGAGAAAGAAAAGGAATTATCATGAACAAGGTTCGTTGGGGCGTTCTCAGCACTGCCCATATTGGCACCGGGACGGTCATCCCTGCCATGCAGCAGGGGAACTATAGTGAAGTGACGGCTATCGCTTCGCGCGATCTGGCCAGGGCGCGGGCCGAGGCGAAACGGCTGGGTATCTCTAAGGCATATGGTTCATACGAAGAGCTGCTGGCTGATCCCGATATCGATGCTATTTACAATCCTTTGCCGAACCACCTGCATGTACCCTGGTCGATCAAGGCGCTGCAGGCGGGCAAACATGTGCTGTGCGAAAAGCCGATTGCTTTGAACGCTGCCGAAGCGCTTACACTGGTTGGAGTTGCTAAACAACATCCCGATTTGAAGATCATGGAAGCATTCATGTATCGTTTTCACCCGCAGTGGCAGCGGGCGCGGCAGCTTGTCAACGAAGGTAAAATCGGGGAATTGCGCACTATCCAGTCTTTCTTCTCCTATTTTAACGATGATCCGCGCAATATCCGCAACATTACTGAAGTCGGCGGTGGAGGTATGTACGACATCGGCTGCTATACAGTCTCGCTGGCGCGTTTTATTTTCGGTGCTGAGCCTGCACGCGTGTTTGGTATCGTGGAATACGATCCACAGCTTAAAACTGATCGTATCGCTTCCGGCATCCTGGATTTCGGACGTGGCACCTCGACCTTCACCTGTTCGACACAGGTAACGCCCTATCAACGGGTCAACATCTTCGGTACCGAGGGTAGAATCGAAATAGAGATACCGTTCAATGCGCCAGCAGATCGGCCCTGCAAAATGTGGTATCAACATGGGAAAGAGATAGAGGAAATCTTGCTGGACATCTGTAACCAGTATACCTTGCAGGGTGACGCGCTCTCACAGGCTATATTAAACAATACCGGTGTGCCGACGCCAATCATGGATGCAGTCGCAAACATGCAGGTAATCGATGCAGTTATGCGCAGTGCGAAGGTTGGTGGCTGGGTTTACGGCGCGCCATTCAGAGCCATTGATAGACCGTTGTAACAAAGCCTTCGTACAGTCTCTCGTAAGCAGGAAATGAAGGGTGAGATGCAGACTTTTCAAACAATTCAACACGCTCCTATCCACTGGGGGGTGCTCAGTGTCGCGAATATTGGCGTCAAGCGCGTTATTCCCGCCATCCTCGCGTCGTCGAGCGAAAAGTTGGTTGCGGTAGCCAGCCGCAATATCCAGCGCGCGCAGGAGAAGTTTGCACATCTGCCCGGTGTGCGCCTGTACAGTGATTATGAGAGTCTGCTGCGCGATCCAGAGATCGATGCTGTCTATATTCCCTTGCCCAACAGCATGCATGCCGAATGGACGATCAAGGCTTTAGAAGCGGGTAAACATGTGCTGTGCGAAAAGCCAATGGCTGTGACCGCGGAACAGGGTACCATGATGGTTGAGACGGCAGAGTTGCATGGCCGACTGCTGATGGAAGCCTGCATGTATCGTTTTCACCCCCAGACAATCTGGGCGCTGGAACAGGTACATAGCGGGCGCATCGGCAATGTCAAGCTGGTGCGCTCTTCGTTTGCTTTCAACATCATGAATCCCCCCCATCCGCGCAACATCCGCTTGCAGGCCGCGCTGGCGGGTGGTTCGCTGATGGATGTGGGCTGCTACCCCATCAATTTCTGCCGCGCTGTCTACGGACACGCGCCCATCGCCGTGGCCGCGCGTGTCTTCGCGCAAGGTGAAGGTGAAGTAGAACTTTCCGCCAATGCCGTGCTTGATTTCGGTGATGGTCGTTTCGGTCTGATCGATGCGAGCTTCGAACTGCCGACGCGCCAGGTTGCAGAGGTGATTGGCGAGCAGGGCAGCATTACCATTCCGCTTCCCTTTACCCCGCCAGTTGTCGAAACCGAGGTGGTGCTAAACCTGGAAGGGCAAACCATTCACCAGCGCATTGCCGCTATTGACCAGTATCGCCTCGAAGTCGAGCATTTCGGATTGTGCATCCGCACCGGCACGCAGCCAGTTTATGGTTTGAATGAGACCATCGATAACTTGCACACAATCGAGGCGGTCTACGAATCAGCAGGCCATCCCTGGCCGCTCGCATAAATTTGGTATTGTCTATAAGTTGGATAGTGGCTTATATATGCGCGAATCCTCTTACTAGCAGCGCCAGCAAGATCAGCAGCGCGGCCTGTAGGTTGCCGTTGAAATTCGCGGCCATCAGTTGCAAGTAATGCTTGAGGTCTCCTTTCGCGTCGCGCAGGCTCAGTTGCACTGGAATGACAGTCAGTGCAACTATGAAGCTGTACCAGGGATAGACTTCTAACAGCGCGTCGATTATGAACATAATGGCGATCAAGAGGAGCAGGAGAGCGCCTGCGATGCGCGCGCCATGCTCGCCGAGAGCGACGACCGGGGTGATTTTCCCAGCCTCTTTATCGCCGCGCCAGTGCAGGAAGTGATGGAAGTATAAGACCGCCAGGGTGTAGAGGCCGATGGGCAGCGAGGCGAGTACGGCGATGAGCGTTACCGTGCCGGATTGCACGTAGAACGAGCCAACCAGGGGCAAGCTGCCGAAAGAGATGAGTATGTCCAGTTCGCCAAGTCCGCGCCCGATATAGGCCAGCCGCAGCGGTGGAGCGACATAAAAGAAGGCCAGTAGGAAACCGAGCACGCCGAATACTATGGCGAGAGGGCGAAAGAAGCTCAATGCTATGCCGCACAGCAGCGCGACCGCGAAACAGCCGATAGCCAGCAGGCGATAGGTCTTGACGCTCAGTTTGTTGTTGAGCAAAAATTGTGAACCGGTGACAACCGTTTCGCCGCCAGCAACGATGTTTTGCGCGGCCTGGTCTGCTCCCGTGCCAAAGTCGAAGACATCGTTGATGACGTTCGCGCCCAGGTGCGCGGCCAGCGCGCCAAGCAGCGTCAGCGCGAATAAGCCCCATTGAAAACTCGCTCCCTGCTGCCAGGCCAGCAGCGCCCCGATGACCACCGGAGCGATCATCACGGGCAAGGTGCGGGCGCGCGTCGTTTGCAGGAAAAGTTGCAATCTGCTCATACTTTCTGCTCCACGTTGGCATGTTTCGTATCAAATGTAACTTCGGTATAGAAAGGACTGGCGGTGAGGTTGGTGATGCGCAGCCAGTCTACCTGGATTTCGACTGCTACGATAGGGACGCTGGCGATAAAACCCGCCGCGATAGGCGATTTCTGGCCCAGTTGGTCGCGCACCATGGCGCTGACCTGTTCGTCTTCTACGGCATAGGCGTGAGCGGTGGCTTCCAACCAGGAACTGGGTTGATCGGGGCCGATAAATAGCCCGATGCGCGCATTTTCGCGCAGGTTTGCCAGTTTGCGCGATGTGACAATAAAGGTGCCATAGAGGGTTAGTGACGTATCGCCTTCAGCGACAGGCTTTTCAACATAGTAGGCGCGGGTGACGTATGGCTGTCCCTCGTGCTCTGTGGCAATGACAAGCGTTTCATATTGCGCGAGAAAGTGATTGATCGTCTGGCGTGTTTGATCGTCCATAGTAGCTATCCTTATGTTAGAGGGTGCCAGATTGGTGAGGGCATCCTGTTTTATTGTTCTGTCTATAGTATAGGGTTGGTGTTCCAGTAATGGCTCATCTCCACAAAAATAGGGCGACGCACGCGCCGCCCTATTTTATACGAGGATATTTATTTTTCGATTGGCGCAGCGATCAGGCTGCCCCACTCTGTCCAGGAGCCGTCGTAGTTACGCACGTTCGGGTAGCCCAGCAGGTAGTGCAGGACGTACCAGGTGTGGCTGCTGCGCTCGCCGATACGGCAGTAGGCCACGACTTCTTTATCCTCTGTGACGCCTTTGCTGCCGTACAGGGCGCGAAGCTCACCGGCTGTTTTGAATGTGCTATCCGCGTTCACCGCTTGCGACCAGGGGATGTTGGCCGCGCCGGGGATGTGGCCGCCGCGTTGCGCGCCCTCTTGTGGCAGGTTGGCGGGAGCCAGTAGCTCGCCGCTGTATTCGCCAGGCGAGCGCACGTCTACCATTGCAAAACCCTGCTTGTTTAGTTGAGTGAGAATGTAGTCGCGATAGGCGCGGATGTTTTCCTCTGACGCGTGGGTATGATAGTCTGTGGGCGAGTACGATGGAATGTCGGGGGTAAGTTCGCGTTTGTCGGCCAGCCACTTGACACGACCGCCGTCCAGC
>DATLSI010000017.1:0-33066 GCA_035534255.1 Ktedonobacteraceae bacterium
GGCAAGGCAGACATAAAGCAGGCCGGATTTTGATTGCTTGACGGGTGTTTCAAGTACGGCCTCTACGGGTTGTTCAGTTTTCGCCATGTGGCTGCCTGTTCCTTTTGCAAAACACAGATAACGTGAGAGGTACGAGGGCAACCGCAAGGGTCTCCATCCTCGTCGTGGTCATTGTAAGGGCGGGAGAGGCGTGGATATGGGGGGGACCCTTGCGGTCGCCCTGGTGCTTCTCGCTTATGATGTGCCACTCAGGTAAATCAACTGATGGCATACAGGCGTTTATGTCTGCGCTCGTTCATCATTTCGGGGGTCGCGCCCATGCCGGCCAGGGCGAGCGAAGCTGAGAGCCGCACGCCGCGGGGCAGGTGTTTATTTTGCGACATTTGCCTGAGCTGAGGCACGGACTCTGCATCATTTAAGAGTGTGAGTAACCAGATGATAGACTGGCGTTCGTGGTGGTCGTCGCGCTGGAGAGAACGCACAAGCTGTGCCGCCAGTTGATTTCCAAACCGCGCTACACCGATGTGTAGATATTGCTGCATCTCGCTGGTGGTAAGCGCGGGGTCGTTTACAAGTCGAAGTAGCTCGTTTACCTTCAGACGAAGTTGTCTGCGTGTTTCAAGCTCCACAATGTTCCAGCCGTAGTTAAGAATTTCTCCATCCTCCTGGAACAGCCTGGCGCCTTTTTTCTCCATCAAGATATGTCCTTCCAGAGTCTTGTGTGGCTCTGACACAGTGTTGTTTCAACACACTAATCTATTGCTCTCTCCCATTTTGCGCGGGAGATATAGACATAAATGGTTCTTCTCGCGCCGCAATTACCTGTAACAGGACCTGCAAGGCGTCGAGCGCGCGCTGGCGTACTTGAGCGTCGAGCGTATGATCGGCTTCGAACTCGTCTTCATCTAAGACGAGTGTCGAGCCTCGCGGGTCAACCCATACATCGAGTAGCAGATCGATCTGTTCGATACGATCCTCGAAAATAGAGGCTGGTTGCGCGATATTGCAATACCAGCCTTTTCTTTGCCCGTCGGCGCTCGCGATATCAAAAATATTGTACCAGCGATTGGTAAAGTAGTATTCGGTGAAGCTGTCCCCCGGCTCAAAACGCGTATAACCGAGGTCTTTTGCAGGCTGCTTCCAATATGCCTGGATTACCACGCCATCTGACAGGCGTTTGATCATTTCACCTTCATACTGGATTCTGACCTCGCCAAGCGGATTGAGTTTGACTACTGTTACCATGCACCTTGCTCCTGGACAACCAGATCATAGTGTACAATATTTCAACCTAATATGCAAATAATTTTAACTGTGCTAAACTCTGGCGTAGTTTCTCGATGTCGCGAGTTCCGTCGCGGTTGACGACGGATGCTTCCAGGCTAATGTTGCCATGATAGTGACGGGCTTTGAGGGCGGAGAAGAAATGTGGGAAGTCGATGCTGCCTTCGCCGGGGTGCAGGTAGCGGCGATAGTTGTCGGTAGAGTACATGGCACCGTCATAGTCCTTGATGTGGATGTGGCGAACGCGCTGATCTTGCCAGAGCCAGTCGGCATCTAACGCTGCTGCGAGTTGCTGATGGAGGGCCAGGAACTCGGTGTCCAGCGCGACATGGCAGCGGTAATCTTTCTCGACTGCCCGGCGCACATTACCGAGTGGATCGCCGCTTTTGCAGGGGATGGTTTCGATGGCCAGGGTCAGCCCGTGTTGTTCAGCCATTGTGAAACAGTCCGGTAGGATGGCGAGGTTGTCCGCGAACCTGTCGTCCGAATCCGGCAGTCCCCACAGGTGAAATACGAGTACATCTGCCTGTAATTGTTGTCCCAGGCGACAACTTGCCTGTAGCCATCGCCAGCCCTGCTCGCGCTCGGCGGGCTGTGTGCTGATTAAGGCCGGGACGCTGCCTTTTTCGGCGTGAATGGCCGGGAAACGCAGGCCAGAAGCGCGCAACTCTCCGGCTATCTGTTCAATGTTATCGGTCCAGCCTGGGAAAAACATCACTTCGAGACCATCCACCGCCAGCAATGGGCCATATTCTATGATGGATTGGTGATCGGTGATATCGGGAAAACGGCTGAATGCTCCGGTTGAGCAAAGAAGTTGTATTCGATCCATATTTCCAGGAGTATACCATAGCAATATACAAATGCAAATTCTTCTTAGAATGCCTACGATTCCGGTCCGGTATATATTACGTGTTAAATTCTGTGCGGCAATGATCTAAACGAGATGCGGGCCAGGCTGGTGAGGTAGGGTTCTATAAGCGTAAGGATATACGGGCATAATGAGTGGTTGCCAAAAGTCCTATTAAAAGTCCTGGTATTAGCCAGGACAATCCGCGCGCGCTGCTGGCTTCTTTATACGGTTTGCATGCCAAATATGTCTAAAAAATACGTTATGCATGAGATTTACTACCCACCCTCTTTTCAAAACGGCTGCGGATATGGTATAGTCATGTTGGAGGGATGGCAGAGTGGTCTATTGCGGCTGTCTTGAAAACAGCTGGGTGAGAGCCCCGGGGGTTCGAATCCCTCTCCCTCCGTTGGAAGGGTAGTGTGGCCCTTTCAATGCCAAATACTTTGCATCCGGCCTCCAGGGTCGGGTGAGCATGAAAAACTGTGATTGATGGCGGGGATACCGCGGGGGTGTGTATCTCTGCACTTACGGCGATCTCGACAGTGTGGTCGAGGGTGAGAGCATGGCTTCCTCAGTATATCGTCGTATTGGTATCGCAACGTTTCGTAGTAGACTCTCGCGCGGATTGTGATGCTGCCTGGCTTTTGTCAGCCAATTGCCTGTCAGTAGCGCAGCCTGTGTCTGGAGCCGTTTTTGGACGGGCGGTGTTTTAAAGTGTCATTCATAGGTTCGCTAGATCAGTTTGACCTGTCGATTATTTTGCAGAGAATCGAGTCGTTTAAGAAAACTGGATTACTCGTTGTCAAGCAAGGTGAGCGTAAAGTAGAACTCTCTTTTCGCTATGGTCAATTACTATGCATTGGCCCTGTCAGGCCAGATTTCTCGCTGGGGGAACGGCTGTTGCAGGCCGGGGTTATTTCGCGAGAAGCGTATGAAGAGGTAGTTTTTACACTGGGCGCGGAGCATTATCGGGAAGTAGGCGCGGCGCTGGCGTTGATCGATCTCGGTCATGTCAACCAGCAAAGCCTGTTTCACTGGGCATCGGCTGAAGCTTCCCAGGTAATTGAGGCGCTTCTTTCGTGGACGGATGGCGACATCTATTTTGAAGAGAATCGTCAACCTCCTGCCGATCGCTTGTTGATTGCGCTTCCCCTTTCTGCTATGCTTCCTGAGCAGAACGCTGAAGTTGTTGCTGAACCTGTCGGCGTTGCTTCTGCTGAACATCGGTCCTTCGCGGGCGCAAATCGGAGCAGTATTTCTGACTCGCCAACCATGCACGGTACTTCTCCTTTGTTTGACGATTCAACAACCGTTTCTGCTTTTTCCGCTGCCCTCTTTTCGTCTATGGCTTCAATGCCGGGTGCTGAACGCAACACCGATGAGTTAGCAAGGTCGTCGGTTGGCTCGCTTATGCCGCCGCAGCGCGTAATTGCGCCGGTAACTCCGGCGAGTGTAAATACGGCGTATATGCAACCACAGATGGTATTGACGCCGATAGACCTTTCCGCGTATCGCGAGCAAAACCCTCAAGTGCAACTAACACCCGACCAGTGGCGACTCTTTACGCGCGCTGATGGACAGACGACGCTACAGATGGCGGCCCAGGAATTGGGCATGTCGCGCGAACAGGTTTGCCAGGTAGCCGGCGAGTTGGTTGCGCTCAGACTCGTCGCGCTCTCGCTGCCGACTTATAGCACGGTGAATGAGATGTCACCTGTTTCAAGAGAGTATATGCGGGCGGGTTTGAGCAATGGTATGATGGTGCCGGGATTTGCTGTGTCTCCCGCGCAGCCCCTGGACGCGTTGATGCCCACGACCAATTCTGACGGTCAATTTTCGGCTCCCTATCCCATTGAGACGCACTCGCAATGGGGCAATGGAGGCAACGGGGCTACTTTCGTGCTGGGTAATGGCTGGGTCGTAACTTCATCACCGTCGCAGCCCTCACAGCCTCTGCCGATGAGCCAGTATGCGGTAAACAACGATACCTTCGCAAAAGCAGGGTAATTAGCAGCGGTTGGGCCTATAAAGCGGGCGCGACAAAGCGTGTTGCGCCCCATTTTTTGGTTTTGGGAGGCATGTGTGAGTTGAGGCGAAACATTTCATCTCATCCCAGGTCATCGACGGATGTCATGACTGACAATCCTCTTTCCAGCATAGGTATGGTTGTTGGTCGTAGCCAGGCTATGCGTGAAACTGCTGACCAGATGCGCCAGGTGGCTGCTTACCCGGATACCACTGTCTTGCTGCAAGGCGAAAGCGGTACGGGTAAAGACGTGGCGGCCCACGCTATCCATGCACTGAGCCGTCGCGCGGCATATCCTTTCGTCGATATCAACTGCGCAGCGCTGCCGGATACGCTGCTGGAAACTGAGCTTTTCGGTGTGGAGGCGGGCGCGTTCACCGATGCCAGGGTTTCGCGTGACGGGTACCTGTTTCGCGCGGATGGCGGCACGCTCTTTCTCGACGAAATTGGTTCGATGCCGTTGCTGTTACAGGCAAAACTGCTGCGTTTTCTCGAAACGCGCAGCTTCAGGCGCGTGGGTAGCACCAGGGAACTGCATGTCAACCTGCGTGTGATTTCGGCGACGAATATTGACCTTGCCACCGCTGTAGCGCGGCGAACGTTTCGCGATGACCTCTATTATCGCCTGCAGGTGATTACCCTGCGCATGCCTCCCCTGCGCGAGCGCCCGGAAGATATCGAGCCGCTCATCGAGCATTTTTTACGCCAGCTTTCGCCAGATGAGACTAAGCCCCTGCGTATAAGCGATGAGGCGATGGAACTCCTGCTGCGATACGCCTGGCCCGGAAACACGCGCGAGCTACGCAGCATCATCCAACGCGGTCAGATCGTTTGCGATGAACAGGTGATTCGCCCCGCAGACCTGCCAGGCGAGGTACGTGAACCGAACGGCATCACGGCTCAGCAACCTGACGAGCTACAAAAGCACATCCACCTGCCTCCCACTGGCGTTGATCTTCCCGCGTTGCTGGGCGATATCGAACGAAGGTTGGTGCAAGAGGCGCTTGAACAATGCCATGGCAACCAGGTACAGGCCGCCGCGCTGCTGGGCCTCTCGCGTGACCAGTTGCGCTACCGCATGCGCAAGGCCTTTTAGATTTCAGGCCAATCCAGCATCATCGCCCGCGCTTTATCACCGGGGCGCACTTTCACACCGCCCTCCGGCACAATTACCAGCGCGTTAGCGTGAAGCAGAGAGGTCATGATGTTGGAACCCTGGTTGCCGGTGGTGCGAGCCACGAAGTGGCCAGCGCGCCATTCAACGCGCGCGCGCACGTAATGGCGTCGCATAGCTACATCGCTGACACCGTCTTCGACTGTGACCTCTATCTGCTGGCGCAGCAGGCGTGTGTGTCCCAGCATTTTGCGGATGACTGGCCGACCGAACAGTTCGAACGTGACGGCGGCTGAAACAGGGTTGCCGGGCAATCCTAACAATGGCACGTGGCCGATATGGCCGAAGGCGACGGGCTTGCCGGGGCGCATATTGATGCGCCAGAAGTTGATGGCCCCCTGTTCCGTCATGATGTCTTTCACGAGGTCAAAATCGCCCACCGATACGCCGCCAGAGGTGATGATCAAATCGGCTTGCGTGGCCTCGCTGAATTTCTCGCGCAGGCTCTCCACTGTATCGCGGGCAATTCCCAGGCGATGCGCGACTGCTCCCGCGCGGCTCACGGATGCTTCGAGCAGGTAACTGTTGCTATTGCGTATTTTCCCCGGTTGCAGGGGCTGATCAACGTCGATGACTTCGTCGCCTGTCCCCAGGATGGCTACGCGTGGACGCTGGATCACGGGTACGGTTGCCCAACCGAGTGTGGCCAGGATGCCGATTTCCCACGGCCCGATCTCAGTGCCGCTCGCCAGTACGGTTTGCCCGCGCCGCATATCTTCACCGGCTGGACGGATATTGTTCCCTGGCGCAACCGGCTCAAGTATTTCAACCCACTCGCTCGCGGGGCTGTCGGCGCGGGTGAGTTCAACCTGGATGACGGTATCAGCGCCCGCTGGCACTGGCGCGCCCGTCATGATGCGCATGGCCGTGCCCTCTGTAACGGCATGCTCGGCGACATACCCGGCAGCTACCGTGCCTGTTACGCGCAAACGAGCCGGTTGCCCATCGCGTGCTTTACTATCCTGGCTCAGCAGCGCGAAACCATCCATGGCGGAGTTGGCGAACGGCGGCATATCTTCCTGGGCGATGATGTCCTCGGTCAGCACGAGTCCCAGCGCCTCTGAAAGAGGAACTTGTGAAGCGCTAAGAGGCGAAATACCGTTAAGGATGCGTTCAAGGGCTTCTTCTACGCTGATCATTATTATCTCCCTCAGTTCAATTACTTCGTGTTTGCAGAGACGAATCAAGACGAATCAAGTAGAAAAGCCTGGCACGCCAAAATAAATTGCGGCGTACCAGGCTTTTCCGAAAATAGTACCTCGTACGAGAGTCGAACTCGTGATCTCCGCCTTGAAAGGGCGGCGTCCTAGGCCACTAGACGAACGAGGCATGCGCGCCATATGTTCCCATATCGGCGGTTTGATTGTACTCTAATATGTGGCGCTTTGTCAAGTAAAAAATCGTGAGTCATTTGAGATCAATGGAGTGAGATTTTTCGTATACGGAAAATATTTGTTATGTTAGAATGGTGCCTGATAAACGATATTCTCGTAAGGAACGGATATGGCAAATAAAAAACAACAATCGGCGGCGGAACGCCGTGTTAAACAACGCCAACAGCGAGCGCAACGGCTGGAAGGCTCACAGAATAGAAGCCAGACAACTACCAGGGTGAACCGCGGCGGAGGAAAAATGCGCAGGCGCGGTTGGAAGCAATCATACATGGTGGGGATTGTGCTATTGTTGCTGGCGGTAATTATCGTGGCTTTTGTAATTATCTCCAACGCGCAATCCAGCGTACCCCCTCCGACTCTGGCCAGTAAGCAGGTGTTCAATGATGTCACAAAGGTGGACACGAATATCCTGGCGGTTGTGGGTACAGGTGGCGTGCAGAATCCTCTACAATCCATAAAGGGGTCGCCACCAGCCTTGGTTGGGCCGACAGGCAAGCCAGAGTTTCTGTACATCGGCGCGGAGTATTGCCCATTTTGCGCGGCGCAGCGCTGGGCTATGATTGTGGCCTTGAGTCGCTTTGGCTCATTCAGCCAGTTGTATCAGACCACTTCCTCGGCAACAGATGTCTACCCCAGTACACCTACCTTTACCTTTAACCCCAAATTGTACAAGGGACCGGTTTATACCAGCCAGTATGTTGATTTTGTGCCGGTAGAAGAAACCGGTAATGTTGCCAATAGCAGTGGTAGCTATCCGATTCTACAGACACCTACTACTCAACAGCAGCAATTGCTCACGACCTACGACGCGCCGCCTTACACCACGGCAAGTAATGCGGGCAGCATTCCATTCGTAGATATTGCCAACAAGTTTGTAGCAATTGGTTTAGGACAGGGTTTTTCGCCGCAGGACCTGGCGAATATGCAATGGTCGGCTATAGCCAGCAGCCTGGCTGATGACAGTTCAGCCATCAGTAAACACATCCTCGGTTCGGCCAACTACCTGACCGCGGGCATTTGCATCGCCACCGGGCAGCAGCCTGGGAGTGTCTGCTCGACGGATACCATACAGAAGATTGAGCAAACGCTCAATAAAACGGCGGTTAGCGTGAAGATCGTGCCGGTCGCGCTGCACGCGACGCTGGAAGCAGACGTGCGGAAATCCATCTGGTAAGAAACGGGCAGGGTTCAAAGGGATGACAACCCTTTTGAACTCTGCCCGTTCTCACTGCTGCAAATAGCTTTAGTTTTCGGAACTGCCGAGCCAGCGTCGTACTACCAGGAACGCGCCGCCTGCCACCGTTGCCAGGACTATGGGAGCGATTACCCAGAATTTCCAGCCGCGCCCTTTGGGAGCTTCTTCCGTCTCATCGAGAATGTCGATTTTCTTCTCGATATCTGCTATTGTCTTTGCCACGTGAAATACTTCCTTTCAAGCCGGTGACGTATCACCGGCGCGCATAGCTTTGATGTGATTTCTGCTACCATGTGAGTCACCGGGTACGCAGTAGTAACACTTTTATTATACAGATGGCCTTAAAATCAAACAAGTGAATATGGGTTAAAGTTTCCAGGGCGACCAACTCCGGGCAAAGCATCTAGCTGTATTGGCAGTCTTCTCTCATCTCTGCTACAATATAGAAGTAAAGCTGATTATGGGCCACAGGTTTTTTTCAGCCCATTCTTCTATTTTGAGCTAGATAAAAAAGTATGAGAGTAGTAATTGCCGGTGTGCCTGATGCGCACACAACGAGCGGAGCCGCGATATGGCCCATTTCATTTGACCCGGAACTTTTGATAAGAACCTTACACGAGGCAGCCGGAGGTGCCACCCAGAAACAACAAGCCATCCTTACCAGTTTTACACTACCGGTTGAGTGGTGTGACCCAATCCAGGCCTTTAATGGCGCCAGACGGGCGGGACTGGGAGAGTGCTTTTTCTGGGAGCGGCCAGCGGAGCAAAATACGCTTATAGGTGTAGGCGCTGCCGCATCCATCGAAACCAGTGGGAGCGCGTGCTTTATCGATTCAGCCTCTGCCTGGCGTGCCTTACTGAATGATGCGGTTATCACATATACCCCTGCAAAGGCGCTCACTCCTGGCAGTGGCCCCATACTCTTTGGTGGATTTGCCTTTGACCCGCTTTCCCCACACACTCAACTCTGGGCCGATTTTCCAGGCGGGTTGCTCATTTTACCCCGGTTCCTGTTGAGCTACAGCGGTCATCAGGTAACGCTCACCATAAACGCTATGATCCGGCCATCTGATACTATAGAGCAGCGCATACAAGAGATTGAAGCAAATATGAGACAGCTTCAGGCCGCTATAGAGCAGGCTCCAACGCTGCCAGGGGAGCAGCGAACTGGCCGGTTCTCGATACACGAGATTCGACCGGTATCTGAGTGGATGGAGATGGTGGCAAACATAGTAGATATGATTCGGCGCGGCGCTTTCGAAAAGGTAGTGTTGGCACGCGATGTTCAGGTAGCGCTGGATGAATCTGCTGGAGTGTTTGATATCAGTCTCACTCTCCAGAGGCTGCGTGAGAGCTATCCAGCCGCTTACGTCTTTGCCATGCAGCGCGGAGGCCGCTACTTTGTGGGCGCAACTCCTGAGCAGCTCGTCCAGGCTCAGGATGGACGCATACATACTATGGCCTTGGCAGGCTCAGCACGGCGCGGCGAAACCGAAGCAGAGGACGCACAGCTTGGGACAGAACTTCTACAGAGTGAAAAGAATAACAGCGAACATGCAATTGTTGTAACAATGGTGCGGGAAGCCCTGAAGAATCACTGCTCGGATGTCCATATCGCTGCTGCGCCCCAACTGCTCAAACTGAAGAACGTACAGCACCTCAAGACTCCAATTGCCGGTGAACTCATTGCTGGACGATGCATTCTTGACGTGATGGCAGATCTGCATCCCACGCCTGCGGTTGGCGGCTTCCCACGCCAGGCTGCTCTTGAAGCCATCCGAAACACGGAGAAGCTAGATAGAGGCTGGTACGCCGGGCCGCTTGGCTGGATTGGCCCGAGTGGGCATGGTGAGTTTGCCGTGGCGCTGCGTTCCGGGCTGATCGATGGGAGTAAAGCTACGCTCTTCGCAGGGTGCGGCATCGTTTCTAACTCTGATCCTCAGACTGAGTATGCAGAGTCTTGTTTGAAATTTCAAGTCATGCTGCGCGGATTAGGTGGCGAGCTTCTAGATGGCCAGGCTGGCTGATCGTCCAACAGCAGCCGCGCAGCCGGTATGGCTGCGCGGAATATAGCAGCAATTGAGAGTGAAGAATGTCGAGTGTATCTACAGGGACTACAGGGGGACAAGACCCTACAAACCCAACATATGTCTATGTTGGAGCGTTTGTGGATGAATTACAGCGAGCCGGTGTGCGGAATGTCGTAATCTGCCCGGGTTCCCGTTCAACTCCACTGGCTCTGGCGTTTGCTGCCCGGACAGGTATTCGTGTCTGGATGCAGGTAGACGAGCGTTCAGCTGCCTACTTTGGTCTGGGGATGGCCAGGCAATTGCGCCAACCGGTGGCATTGCTATGCACATCGGGAACAGCAGCGGCAAACTTTATGCCTGCCATTGTCGAGGCGAAACTAACGCATGTGCCTTTGCTGGTATTGACGGCGGATCGCCCTCATGAACTGCGTGATAATGGCGCGCCACAGAGCATTGATCAGAACCGGCTCTATGGGACGTATGTGAAGTGGTTTGTAGAGGTAGCTCTGCCCGAAGCGACCAATGCTGCCCTTCGCTACATTCGTACCCTTGCCGCCCGCGCGACCGCGACAATTAAGGCTATCCCCGCCGGTCCGGTGCATTTGAATTTTCCATTCCGCGAGCCATTAACGCCTGAGCCAATTCCCGGTCAATCTCTGCCTCCGGTTGAGCAGCGCGATCTCATTGCCTGGCAAGGTCGGCCAGACAATGCTCCCTACGTCGAAGTTCGAGAAGCACCACCGGCTGCACCTGCTGCTGGGGCCATTGAACACTTGATGGAGATGACGCGTGGAGCACGGCGCGGACTCATCATTGCTGGTCCAAACGATGATCCTGCGTTGATTGAGCCAGTGGTGCGACTGGCCCGCCGCCTCGGTTATCCTGTTCTGGCTGATCCGCTCTCACAACTGCGCTGCGGGAGGCATGATCGAGCGATGGTGCTTTCCAGTTACGATGCTTTCTTGCGTATCGACTCCTTTATCGAAAATGCGCAACCGGAGCTTATACTCCGTTTTGGCGCCATGCCGACATCCAAACCCTTGCTGCTCTACCTGAAACGCTATGCATCCTGTCCTATTGTCGTCATAGATGGGCATGGTGGCTGGGAGGAACCAACGCAGCTCGCCAGCGAACTTATTCATGCCAATCCTGCTGTCCTGTGCCAGAGCCTTGTCGCAGCTCTCGATCAATATAAACCTGATACCAGTGAAGAAATACAGCCAGGCGCTTCTCAGCAATGGTTGGCTACGTGGCAGGTTGCGGATGAAGTGACGCGCCAAACATTACAGCATGCCATCCAGGATTTCAATGAACTCTTCGAGGGACGAGTTTTTAGCGAACTTGCCGGGTTGTTATCGGATAATACAATGCTCTACATCGGCAACAGCATGCCAGTACGAGACCTTGATACCTTTTTCTGGTGCAGTACACGTCGAATACGGTTCCTGGGCAATCGCGGCGCCAACGGCATTGATGGAGTTGTCTCCAGCGCTCTTGGGGTAAGTGCGGGGGCAGGGCAGAATGAACCGGCAGTGCTGGTGCTTGGCGATCTCTCGTTCTTCCATGATCTTAACGGACTGCTCGCCGCTCGCATGCACCAGCTTAACCTGACCATCGTGCTGATTAACAACGATGGCGGGGGAATCTTCTCCTTCCTGCCCCAGGCAGCCTACCCGGAGCATTTTGAGCAACTTTTCGGCACGCCAACGGGACTGGATTTTCGCCTCGCGGTACAGATGTACGGCGGGCAGTTTCAAAAGGTTGATAGCTGGGAACAGTTCCGCAAAGCAGTGAACCAGGGACTGCACTCCGGCGGTTTGCACGTTATTGAGGTCCCTACCGAACGTACAGGCAATGTCAAAATGCATCGCCAACTCTGGGAGGTACTCGGCAAAACCCTCAACGAGCGAGACACAGGCACGAGGAATTGAACATGGAGAGTCTGTTTGTGCAGGTGAATGGTCTACGGCTTGGAGTCGTGTGCCAGGGCGGGGGGCCAACGCTTGTCATGCTGCACGGCTTTACGGGAAGCGCAGCAGGCTGGGGTCGTCAGCTTGAGGCGCTTGCCGCTTACGGATTGCGCGTCATCGCATTTGATTTGCCCGGTCATGGTCGATCCGATGCCCCTGATGATCCGCATCGCTATGCGATCGAACGCTGCCAGCAAGATATCCTGGCGGCGCTCTTGGAGCTTGGTGTGAGCAGGGGCCAGGCGATCCTGCTTGGCTATTCGATGGGCGGACGCATAGCGCTCTACTCAGCATTTTCGGGATTCTTTCGCGCGCTCGTCCTGGAGAGCGCTTCGCCTGGATTGGAAGACCCCGCTGAGCGCGAGCAGCGGCGGATCGACGACGAAGCGCTGGCCGCAAGCATAGAGCGCGATGGTGTTGAAGCATTCGTTGCGCGTTGGGAAAAGCTGCCACTGTTTGCCAGCCAGAGCGCACTGCCGTTCGTATCGAGAGAGGAGTTGCGCAGACAGCGCCTGCGCAATAGAGCCGCCGGACTGGCGCAGAGCTTGCGCGGCGTTGGCACAGGCACACAGCCATCCCTGTTCCCTCAACTGCCAACATTGCATATACCCGTGCTGCTCATTGCTGGCGAGCTTGACAGCAAATTCACGGCGATTGCCCGGCAGATGGCCCGGGCGCTACCGCAATCACAACTGCGTATCATAGCGGGCGCCGGCCACACAGTTCACCTGGAACGGCCAGATGAGTTTGTTTCTCTCGTGAGGGATTTCTGCCTATCCATGATCGATTCCTCATACAAGATACCACATTCTGGTAGAAACAAAGATACGGGGTAAACCCAAATTCATGAATAACAACAGGAGGAGAAATGTATGCCAGTAGAATGGAAGAACGTCCGCGACTATACAGACATTATTTTTGAGAAAGCCGAGGGCATGGGAAAGATTACCATCAACCGGCCCGAGGTGCGCAATGCGTTCAGACCGGAGACGCTGACGGAATTAATCGATGCCTTTAATGCCTGCCACGAAGACCCGGAGATTGGTGTTGTCATCTTTACAGGTGCAGGCGATAAAGCGTTCTGCTCTGGTGGAGATCAGCGCGTTCGGGGTCATGGTGGATATGTTGGTAGTGATGGCGTGCCTCGCCTGAATGCGCTCGAGTTGCAGAAGGTCATCAAATATCTTCCCAAACCGGTCATCGCCATGGTTGCAGGCTATGCCATTGGTGGTGGTCACGTGCTACACTTGCTCTGCGACCTGACGATTGCCGCAGACAATGCCAGGTTTGGGCAGACCGGCCCGAAGGTTGGCAGTTTTGATGCCGGTTGGGGAGCTACCTATATGGCACGTGTTGTCGGCCACAAAAAAGCCCGTGAGATCTGGTATCTTTGCCGGCAGTATACTGCTCAAGAGGCTCTGGATATGGGATTGGTTAACACGGTAGTACCGTTGGAACGCCTCGAAGAAGAGACCATTCAGTGGGCAAGGGAGATGCTGGAGAAAAGCCCGATCGCGCTGCGCTTCCTGAAATCAGCTTTTAACGCGGACACCGACGGCCTGGCGGGTATTCAAGAACTGGCAGGAAATGCCACCATGCTCTACTACATGACCGAAGAGGGTCAGGAGGGGAAAAATGCTTTCCTGGAGAAGCGCAAGCCCGATTTTTCCAGGTTCCCGCGCTTGCCTTAGGTAGCCGGCAACATGAGAATCGCTGACATTCGCTGGCGCAACTACCGCCTGCCTTTCCAAAATAGCTTCAGCACAGCTCACGGCGTGACGACTGCGCGTGAGGGAATCATTGTGCAGGTGACTACGGAGCGCGGTGTCTCTGGTATTGGAGAGATAGCGCCGCTTCTTGCGTTCGGCGCAAGAAGCCTCGCGGATGTCGGCAGGCTGCTTCCGGCGCTGGCTGCGCGTCTTTCCGGTAAGACACTGTACGAAGCGTTGGACCTGGTACACAACGAAGGGAAAGCGGGTACGAAGGCCGCCTCTGCCGTCTCAGCCCCTGTACGCTGCGGATTGGAAACCGCGCTGCTTGATGCCATTGGCAAAGCTGAGGGTTGTGGAGTCTGTGCGTTGCTCTCTCCAGCCGGTTTTGCGCCACGAGCAGCCGTACCGGTCAACGCTGTTATCGGTGCAAGTACAACTGAGGCGGCAATTGCGGCTGCGCTGGATGCCAGGAACAACGGCTATCGTTGTGTAAAGCTGAAAGTAGGATGGGGAGTAAGTGCGCGCGAAGAGATAGAGCGTGTGGAGGCAGTGCGTGATGCAATCGGATCAGCCATGCATCTCCGCCTGGATGCGAATGAGGCATGGAATCTTGAGGAAGCAATTGCTATTCTCACGCAGTGCGTGCCATACGACATTCAGTATGTTGAGCAACCTTTGAAGGCGCACGACCTGGCGGGAATGCGTACTCTCCGGCAGGCGGTAGATATCCCGATTGCAGTTGACGAAGCATTGAGTAGCCGCGAGAGCGCGCAACTCGTCATTGATAGCGAGGCGGCTGATATCCTTGTTATCAAGCCTCAGCTTGCCGGTGGACTACGTGTTGGGCAGCAGATGATCCAGAGTGCGGCAGCGCGGGGCGTGCGCGCTGTCATTACGAGCGCTATCGAAGCAGGCATTGGCCTGGTAGCTGCGCTGCATCTCGCTGCCGCATCGCCTGCTGTAACGCTTGAGTGCGGCCTTGCGACTCTTCACCTGTTGAGCGATGACTTGCTCATCGACGATCTGCCGGTCCGCGACGGCTTCCTGACAGTTCCAACCGATCCTGGTCTGGGAGTTGCGTTGGATCGGGAAGCGCTCGATAGATATAGCTTTTGAGGTCCCGATTGAATACATCTGACAATTTTTTACCCGATTGGCTGGCCCGTTGTGCCGAGAATCGCCCGGAACACCTCGCCGTTCAATGCGACGAGGTGCAGTGGAGCTTTGCGGAGCTTGATCGCCAGGCAACAAGGCTTGCGCGGCAGCTAGCTACTACAGGCGTCCAGGAGGGGGATCGTGTGGCCATGCTGGCCGCAAACGGGCTTTTCTACGTCGCGTTTGTTCACGCGTTGACACGGCTTGGAGCCGTCCTGGTGCCTCTCAATCTGCGTTTGACCCTGGAAGAGCTATGCTGGCAGCTTCGCGATGTGCGTGCCTCGCTCCTGGTCTGTGATGCAGACAATACCGCTCAGGCCCATGAAATCGGGCGCGCTGTCCCACAACTACCTGTTCATACGCTGGCAGGCCAGTCGAAGAAAGGCGAAACGTTAAGTGAGCTTCCAGAAACAGATGTTCCCTTGCGAACCCTGATTGACCTCAGCGCGCCACAGGCCATCCTGTATACGTCAGGTACAACCGGTCAGCCGAAAGGCGCAATCATCACGTATGGCATGCAGTGGTGGAATGCTGTTGGCTCGGCTCTCAATCTTGGTTATAGTCCCGATGATCGCTGGCTGGCCTGCCTGCCGCTCTTTCACATTGGTGGGCTTTCTATCCTGATGCGCAGCGTCATTTATGGTATCAGCGTGATGGTACACAAAAAATTTGATCCTGGTATTATCAATTCCAGCATAGTGGAGGACGGGATAACCATTATCTCGGTAGTTGCTGTAATGCTGCAACGAATGCTCGCCGCTCTCGCCACCAACAGGAGTGGGGTCGCCTACCCCGCAACGCTGCGTTGTGTGCTGCTTGGCGGCGGTCCCATTCCCTATCCACTGCTTGAAGAATGTATGCTTCGTGATATTCCTGTCGTACAGACGTATGGTCTAACGGAAGTTTGCTCGCAGGCAGTGACGCTTTCACCCGCAGATGCGAGGCGCAAACCCGGCGCTGCCGGTCGCCCGCTTCTTCCTGTCCAACTGCGCATTATGCATGATAACAGGCCGGCATACCCTGGAGAGCCAGGTGAGATATTTCTGAAAGGGCCAACAATCACTCCTGGCTATATAGATAGGCCGGAGGCAACGGCCCAGGCATTTCAGGACGGCTGGTTCGCAACCGGTGACATTGGCTATCGTGATAACGATGGCTACCTCTATGTACTTGACCGCCGGGCAGATCTGATTATCTCTGGTGGAGAGAATGTATATCCCGCCGAGATCGAAGCCGCCCTGCTATCGCACCCCGGCGTAGAAGAGGCCGGCGTATGTGGACAGGCAGACCCACAATGGGGACAGGTACCCGTTGCCTTTATTGTTCTCAAAGCAGGCAGCACAGTTAGCGCCGGGGAGTTGTCAGGCTATATTGCGCAGAAACTGGCTCGTTATAAACAGCCCCGGGCTATCTACTTTACTGAACATCTGCCACATACTTCTTCAGGAAAGCTTGTACGCCGGGAACTCCCTCGCTTGCTGCCAGCGAAGCATAGATCAGCGAGATAAACGATGCAACAGTTATCCGCACGGATATGGTGGGTTGAATGTTAAAGACGGGGATTATCGGACAACTCTTGTTCAGTAGCGATGGGCTGCTGGCCATGAAGTTCGTGGATGGATCGCATTACTTTGGCTAAAGACTCGTCCATCGGGTGTGAGGTATCTATAATGCAGCCGTAATCTTCAAAGTCCTCGTAGTGTGTTTTTTCCTGTTCCCATTCCTCCCAGGAGGTAATCTGGAAGTTAGAGACCTGGCCTATACGCCCCTCCAGACGGCGTTTTTGTACTTCCGGCGGGCATTGACAGTGAACGACCAGCATAGGAACCTCGTAGGTCTGTGCCAGTTCCAGGCAGGCATCGTAGGTCCTGCGATAGGTGAGGGGTGTATCTATGACAACGCTTAGCCTCAGTCCCAGTTGTTCGCGTGTCAGCGCGAACATCAGCTCGTAGGAAAAGCGTCCAACCGGAGAAGAACTTCCGAACGCATCTACGGCTACCTGGCGGATGATGTCCCTGTCGATCAGCGGCGCGTGTAAGGCGGTCGCAAGCAGGCGCGCGATGGTACTTTTCCCGGTGCCAGGATAACCGCGCATAACAATGAACGTACTCTTACTATGCATATACTATTCTCTTTTCTTCTGCATTGAAGTGTAAGTACACCGTTGAAGCAGTATACCGGATTCAGAAAGTCTCTGCTGCCTGCCTGAACATGTTCCGGGCTGCTACGTGCTATAAATCAGTAATTAGTTACTATTGTTACTGTAGTATAGTAAGTTATCTTTCTAATGTCCAGATTTCTGGAACTTTTGTATTGTTTATTAGCTCTATTCGTGCGAGTTTCTTCTACAGTTCCGCGTGGTTCCCCTATGGATGTTACATTAAAATGTTAATGGATAGAAAGATGTAACTATCGTTACCCTGATAATAAATACTACTGAGAAAAGCGTTTCTGAATGGCGATACTGCCAGGTTAGCAAATTGCTTGACGTGATGCTTGATGCGCGCTATCATCGTAGAGAGAAATTGTGCTGAAAAAAGGTGAACGGTTCTATGATGAAACGATTGCAGGGGCGCAATCTGGCGCATCCGGGGTGCCTGATTGGAGTGACGGCGGGTTTATCACTCGGTATTATCCTGGCGGCGGTTCTCGCGCTCCATAACGTGCCCCTGAATACGGTGTTGCTGATCTGGCTGGGACTGACGCTGGTTCTGGCTGCCATCGGCTGGATTGTAGGGACTCGCCTGACCTCGCGTTATGCAGCCGCCGGGGAAAGGATAACCGTGGGAGAAAAGGTGGGCGAGCGAAGCCACACGGATTCTCGCGGTTAATTTCTATGGCGATCTGCCTGATTTGCCCTGTTTACACTGGCAAATTATGTGAAAATGTGCTATATTCTATTTGCACCGACCATTTCACTCATCACAGGTGAGTAGCAACAAGCTTCTCCACCTGGTCGAGCAAGGGAGCGATGTAGCTCCTGGGCGATGATGCGCGTCACCTGGATTTGCCGTATCGTCGTGGACCCTCCAGAGTCGTTGACCACTAGATACGGGTTTCCCCTTAGATGTGTTCGTGATGTAATGCTTGATTAGCACGAACTGGGAGGATACCTGATGTCATATAATGAATTTCGCCAGCCTGTTGCCGTAGACTCTGCTCCGCGCGGCAGTCGCTGTGAGTGGTGCGGCAAGCCAGCAGAGGTGCAGTTAACCGCCATCGGCGGCAATGCTCACAATGATAGTGGATTGTTCTGTCGCTCCTGCGGCGATGAATTTACCCACGCGGTTATCAACTCATCTAAACTCTGGGTGACAGCCGACACAAGTGTTCAGGCTGGATAAAGAAAAAAGCCCGGCAGGATGGACCGCGCGGTCCATCCTGCCGGGCTTTTTTCTTTGGTACTTGTCTTACGCGTAGCGTGCCATGTACTTGTTGATGTCGAATGGTTTCGCCTGCTGTGAAAGCTGGTGCGCAGCCTGATCCATCGTGGTACGCTCTTCCTGGTAGAAGAGGCCGACGTAAGGTTTTTCGGTTTCCATTGACAGTTCCATAGCCTTGAAACGGTTACGTGTATCATGGTCGGCGGGCATGGGCGTCACAGTCGTTTTCCAGACATCCATCGTGTTGTAGAACGTTGGACACGGGCTAAGCACGTGAATAAAGGAAAACCCTTTATGCTGGATGCCTTGTTCGACAAGCGCTGCCAGTTCTTTTGGCTTGGAGGAGAAGCCGCGCGCCACGAAGCTAACATTCAGCGAGAGCGCGGTTGCAATGGGGTTAAACTGCGAAGCGAGCAGGCCATAGGGCGTCGATTTGGTGATGTGACCGGTAGGCGAGGTGGGTGAGGTCTGCCCTTTGGTGAGGCCATAGATCTCGTTATCCATCACCACGACTGTGATGTCGATATTGCGCAGCGCGGCGTGGACAAGATGCCCCGCTCCGATGCTGAACATATCTCCGTCACCCCCAACCGCGAGCACGGTCAGGTCAGGACGCGCCATCTTCAATCCCTGAGCGACCGGCAGCGCGCGCCCGTGCAGGCTGTGAAAACCGAAGGTTTGCACAAAGTGCGGTAAGCGGCTCGAGCAACCGATGCCTGATACGACAACGGTCTCATCGGGCGGCAGTTTCAAGACCGACAGACTATTGTAGATGGCATTAAGTACACCGAAGTCTCCGCATCCAGGACACCAGGTCGGCTTGACCTCGCTTTTGTAGTCCTTTGGAGTAAGTGTCAAAGTTGTTTGAGACACGATTAGCTAACCTCCTCAATTGCTCGCAGAATTTCTCCCGCTGTGAACGGCATGCCGCCAAATTTATTTACTCGGATGGCTTGCAGGCCATACTTCGCGCCAAGCAGATTGGCTAACTGACCTGAATAGTTGCATTCTGGTACGATTACCGTTTTCACCGAGCGGATAAAATCGCGAATTGCGCGATCGGGCAGTGGTGAAAGAATCTTGGGATGCAACATCGCTACTTTATAGCCCTTTTCACGCGCGCGATCGACCGCTTCCTGGATGGTTCCTTCGGTCGAACCCCAGCCGATGATGCCAACGGTGGCATCTTCGTCGCCGTAACGTTGGGGTTTGGGTAACTCATCAGCAGCAGTTACGAGCTTGCGGAAGCGTTTCTCCATCATAGCGGTGTGATCTTCTGGTTCGTAGTTGGGATGTCCATAGACATCGTGCTCCAGGCCGGTTGAGACGTAGGTCTGAGCGCCGTGTCCGGGTGTGGTAGTGGGTGAGATGCCGCTGGCGGTATAGGCGTAGCGCGCGAAGGCATGCTCTTCTTCACTTACCGCCGCCGCGTGACCATTGCTTGACACGTTGTTCACACCATTTTGACCGGTGAGGACACGTTCTTCAAGCGCAATTTGCTTGAAGGCGCTGCGGTCTACGCTCTCCACGCGGGCGGTGAGCGACTGGTCGGTCAGGAAGATCACCGGCATCTGATAACGGTCGGCCATGTTGAAAGCCTGCACCATTAAGGAGTAGCAATCTGCCACGTCTGCTGGCGCGATTACGATACGTGGAGTATCGCCGTGGCTGGTATTGAGCGCGAAACTCAGGTCGGACTGCTCCATTTTGGTCGGCATACCGGTACTTGGGCCTGCGCGCTGGGCATCGACAATTACGGCGGGCAGTTCAGCCATGGAAGCATAGCCAATGGCCTCGCTCATCAGGGAAAAACCTGGGCCTGAGGTTGCCGTCATAGCACGCGCGCCGCCAAAGGAAGCCCCCAGTACGGCGGTAATGGCGGCGATCTCATCTTCTGCTTGCAGGAACGTACCGCCGATCTGTGGCAGTTCTTTAGCCAGTCCTTCCATGATATCGCTGGCCGGAGTGATTGGATAGCCTGCGAAGAAGCCACAGCGCGCCGCCATTGCTCCCGCGACAACCGCCTGGTTGCCGTTCAGGACAACGCGATCGGCTTTCTCGACGGGTCCCAACTGGTAGGCGTCTCGTTTGGACAACTGCTCGGTGACGTATTTCTGCGCGATCTCCAGCGCCAGCATGTTCTTCTCCATAAGGATGGGGTTGGATTTGCGCGACCTGGAGAGTTTGGACTCGACCACCTGCGCAATGGCTGCCAGGGGCGGTCCGAATAGCCCGGAAATTGCTCCCAGCATGACCATGTTCTTAGTCTGGAAGAGCTGGACTTCTTTGCGAGCGAGATCGTTGAATGGGACAGGGTACATGATAAAGTCGCCGGCGTCCGGTGTAAAATCTGAGGGATCATAGACGAGCGCGCCGCCATGTCGCAAGTCGCTGACATTGCGATCAAAAGCCTCTTTGTTCAAACAAACGAGGACATCGGCGAAGTCGCCCATAGAACGGACAGGTTTATCACTGATGCGCACCTGGAACATACACGGCCCACCGAGAATTTCGGCGGGAAAGGTGCGGAAGGTATATACATGATATCCCCACCGCGCGGCAGCCAGCGCCAGGATATCACCACCTGAAATGGTGCCTTCCCCGGACTCGCCGCCAATTCTGATTGTTAACTCATTCTCCATCGAATGCTCCCTGGAAAAATTTGTGACCGCGCCATCTACTGCATGTGTGGCGCGGTCCTGTTATTGGTGGTGTTTCGTACACTGCAAACACCTTGAGAAACCTTTAGCAATAGCCACTTTCAATACCATCGTTTCGTCTCTGTTCCTGAACGTCCTCAGCGTAGCGATCCGGCGCAAGGGAGAAACAGAACTATTCGTATAACATCAGTAATTATATCACACTTCACTAAAGATAATGCATCTGAAGCCACGAATTTTATACGAATCTCGGAAAATCCCTTGTGTACAGGTAGGAATTAGTGAAAGTGAAAATACCCTCTTCCCAAAAATAGAGAGGTATGCTACAATACGTCTCACGAGGGCCCATAGCTCAGTGGTTAGAGCAGTCCCCTCATAAGGGATTGGTCCCTGGTTCGATCCCAGGTGGGCCCATTTATAACTCGTAGTCCGATGCCATCCTATAACCGTACTGGTTCTTGTTTTTCGGTGTTGTCAGCCGAAGGTTTGCTCTGGTTGTCCCAACCTCATCAACTGGAATTAGATAAACCTTGTTTAGCTCAGTATTGTACAAGGCGAAGTATTCACATTGTCCTCGATAGTGTCGCAGCTGCCTGTTCTTTCCTGTGATATTGGCGTTTGCTGTGTTAAACCTGATTACCGTACCCTCCTCATCAACCCAACCCGTTTTACACTGTACACGCCAGAACTGTCCCTCGACATCCTCAATAACCAGGTCGTACCTTTGGTTGCCGCCATATGGGGTAAGGACTACATAGCCAAGTTGTAAGAATCTAAAGCTGATATGCTCTGTGGATTTTCCGATACGCTCCGCTAATTGCTCCTGCTTAATGTTTCTCTCTTTTCTAAGGTCATGCACTCGTTTACCGAAGTGTTTACGAGCTGCTTCGTAGTCCATAAATCCTCACGTTAATTGAATTAGTTGTTGGGGCTGTTCTGCTAAATCATATGGCGTAAAGGATTGATAGTACACGAACTGAAAGTACGTTTTTTGTTGATATTGGTCTGTTAGATATGCTATAATCTCTTTGATGGCAGTAAGTACCTGTTTACATATCGTTTCGATTGCAGAGCTTAAACCATGAATGCCTGCCCCATTTGAGCGTGCTTTTTTGAGTAGTTGTATGAATCAGCTTCCCAAGCCGATATAAAGCAAGCGACCAGCAATTTTCTGTGTACCTGCCTTCCAGGCAGTTCCTTCCTTGTACAATTCGTAGTCTTTCGCTTCCAACACATATTCCTCTTGTCCTATTCTTCATTTGAATTTACCAGTTTTTCTCATTCTTACTAAGCTGGACTACATGTTTTCCTGCTATTCTGAGATACTTATTATTAGCTCAGCACGACTAATTTCTTATCCGTGCGTGTAAAAGCTCTCTTATTTGCTATAATCTGGGGATACCGAACGTGTAGAAGACAACCGGAATTACGAATAGGAGATTTTGCCCTATGCATGAAGACGTTATTTCTACGGCAGCGTTAGTTACTCCTGGCCAGCCCCGCATAACGAATCCGCATGGTTCTCTGGATGCTGATATCATCATCAAGAATGCTCCTGACCCCGTATTTGTTTCTGACCTGGAAGGCAAGATTCTTACCGCGAATGACGCGGTCTATGAACTGCTGGGTTTTCGAACAGATGAAGTGTTGGAACAATCGCTTTCGCGTTTCATTAGCCCGGAAGAGACGCGCGAGTTCCTGGCCGCGCTGCGCGAGGTGATCGAGCGCGGCGTGACGCGCAATGCGCGCCTCAACCCTCGCAGCGCTTCGGGCGAAGTGATTCCAACCAGCTTGAATGCGTCGGCGCTGCGTAACGCGGATGGCAGGGTGATTGGCGCGATTGGCATCTTGCGCGATATGCGCGAACTGGATAAAGCGCTGGCCTATTCGGACAGCTTGATTAAGAATGCCCCCGACCCGGTATTTGTCTCCGACCTGGAGGGCAAGATATTACAGGCCAATGACGCGGTTTACGAACTGCTTGGTTTTCGGCCTGATGAAGTGTTGGAGCAGTCGCTTTCGCGCTTCCTCAGCCCGGAAGAGACGCGCGAGTTCCTGGCCGCGCTGCGCGAAGTGATCGAACGCGGCGTGATGCGCAATGCGCGCCTCAATCCCCGCAGCGCTTCAGGTGAGATTGTACCCACCACCCTCAACGCGTCGGCGCTACGCGACACGGATGGCAGGGTGATTGGTGCCATTGGTATCCTGCGCGATATGCGCGCCTATGAGAAGGTTTTGCGGGACTTGCAGGAATCGAAATACGAATTGCAGGAAAAGATTCTCGACCTGGAGAAGTTCGAAGAGGTAGTGGTCGGGCGCGAACTAAAAATGATCGCGCTGGAAAAAGAGGTGGAGAATCTGAAGCGCGAGTTGGAGAAGGTACGCCGAGGTCCTAACTGATGAATGATCTTGAAGAATTTACAACGCAAACTGCAGCGGCGGTAGAGATAGACCTGGGGACAGCCTGGCGGGAATACCACACGCTGCTCGAGCAGAAAAACGCGTTGGAAATGAGCCTGCGCAAGAGCGAGGAGCGCCGCCGCGCCTTTATTCATATCCTGAGTGATCTGAATACGGTCAATCGCAAACTGGCTGACCAGCGCAAGGCCATGATCCATATCCTGGCTGACTATGAGCAGGATCGCAGTCGCCTGGCCGGGCAGACGGAACACCTGCATAATTCGCGCCGCGCGCTCATGCACATCCTCCAGGATTCGCATCGTTCCAATCTCCGTTTAGAGGATAGCCGTAAAGCGATGATCCACATCATGAGCGATCTGCGCGAGACGACGGAAGCCGTGCAGCGCAGTGAACAGGAATTGCGCGAAAAGCAGGAACAGCTGGTGCAAGCAGGCAAGCTAGCCACTCTTGGCGAATTGACGACCGGCGTGGCGCATGAACTCAATAATCCCCTCAACAATATCGGGTTGTTTGTGGGGAATGCCATCGACTTGATACAACTGGGAACGGCTGATGACGATCTAGAACGTATATTGCGCGAACTTAACAACGCTATGCAGCAAGTGCGCAAGGCCACCGAAATTATTTCGCACCTGCGTACCTTTGGTCGCGCTGCCCCTGTCAGCTTTGAGCCGGTCGATATCTTGCAGGTGGTTGAACGCGCGATTTCACTCATGCAGGAACAATTGCGTCTGCGCCAGATCAAGGTGCAGTTGCATTTTCCAGGTGAAGAAGTGATTGTGTTCGGCAACGCGATTCAACTGGAGCAGGTTTTTATTAATCTCTTGACCAATGCGCGTGACGCGTTGGCCGACGTGGCGCGTAAAGAAATTACTATCACCTGTACGATGATTGGGGAGAGCGTAAAACTGTGTGTGAGCGATAGCGGACCAGGCATCCCCGCGGATCTGGAACAACGGATTTTTGATCCATTTTTCACGACAAAGGAAGTTGGAGCGGGGACAGGTCTGGGCCTCTCTATAACTTACGGCATCATCAAAGATCACCAGGGTACCATCACGGTCGAAAATCATACCGGTGAAGGCGCTCACTTCTTGCTCCATCTTCCGCGCATATCGCTTAGCCAGGAAGGACCAGATTATGAATGATTCACCATACGTCCTTATTGTTGATGATGATATAGCGTTACTGGAGGCGCTACCTCAAGCGTTGTCTCTGCGCTTGACCGCCGTAAAGGTGGATACAGCGGATTCGGCCCTCAATGCACTTCAGCTTATCCAGGACCACGATTATGATGCTATCGTGAGTGATATTAAAATGCCCGGTATGGACGGCCTGGCGCTGCTGGCGGAGATTCAGAAGCTGCGGCCAGAAACGCCGACGCTGCTGATTACGGGTCATGGCGAGCATGATCTGGCAGTTCAGGCATTGAGGGGCGGCGCGTATGATTTTATCCAGAAGCCGATTGATCGCGATTACATGGTGGCCGCGTTAAGCCGGGCAATTCAAACGCGTGGTTTGCGTCGTCAATTGGTAGAATACCAGCGAGCGTTGGAGCTGCACGCCCTATCGCTCGAACGAGTTGTCGAAAATCGCACGCGCGAACTGGTCGAAGCAAACGCGACAAAAGATAAATTTCTCAGCATGGTTGCGCATGAACTCAGGACGCCCATAAATACGCTCAAAGGGAGAACGCAGCTTCTGCAGCGCCAGAGTAAGCAGAGGGCAACAGATGACCTGGTCACTGTGGGGCTGGGAGATATCGAACGATCTATCAATCGCCTGCAATTGCTGGTGAATGATCTGCTGGATGCCTCGCTCATTAAAACGAATATGTTTGTCATTCATCGCAGGCGCTGTGACCTGGTTGAGGTTTGCCGGAACTTCCTGAATGAGTATACGGCGGGAAGCGGTCCCGCGCTGCGCTTTGAGGCTCCTGGTGAACCGATTGAGGCTGAAGTAGATGCTGACCGCATTGGCCAGGTGTTGCTGAATTTGTTATCGAATGCGCGCAAGTATGCGCCAAAGGGCTACCCCATTACCGTCACGCTGCAACAGGTAGGGTTTGAAGCCATTATCTCGGTGCGTGATATGGGAGCGGGCATTGCGCCGGAAGAGTTGGAGTACATTTTCGATCAGTATTATCGCGTAGCAGGTATGGAAGTGCAATCAGGTTCACATAGTGGCCTGGGGTTAGGATTGTATATCGCGCACAAACTGGTAGAGCGGCACGCCGGACATATCGATGTGCAGAGTGTTCCAGGTGAAGGCAGTGTCTTTTCGGTGGTGCTGCCATTGTTTCTTGATCTGACGACAGAGAATGTAGACCCTGCGCGGCTCGCGCATCATACCCAGGCAGTATGGACGATTGTGACCTGAGCACGATACAGGCTTTATATCTCGATATCGGCAATAGAATCGCGTATCCAGGTGGGACAGTAGGGAAATTTCTCAACCATTTCGCGCCTGGTGACGCCGGTAAGTACCAGGATGGTGCGCAATCCGCTCTCTAAGCCGGCGACTATATCGGTATCCATGCGATCACCGATCATGACAGAATTTTCGGAATGAGCATTCAACGTGCGCAGGGCGGTGCGCATCATGAGAGGGTTCGGCTTGCCGATATAGTACGGTTTGATGCCGGTGGCCGCGCTGATTAAGGCAGCTACCGAGCCGGTTCCTGGAACGAGTCCTCCTTCGCCTGGCCCATTCACATCGGGGTTAGTGGCGATGAAACGCGCGCCCGCATTCACGAAGCGAATAGCGCGCGTGATGCGCTCAAAGCTGTAGGTGTTCGTCTCACCCAGCACGACATACTCCGGCTCCTGGTCGGTCAGGACGTAACCGATATCGTGCAGGGCCGTTGTCAGACCGGACTCACCGATGGCGTAGGCAGTTCCACCGGGTCGCTGGGCGTGAAGAAACTGCGCTGTCGCCAGCGCGGATGTGAAAATAGATTCTGAAGGCACATCCAGTCCCATATAAGACAAGCGCATTTGCAGGTCACGTGGCGTGTAGAGGGAATTGTTGGTGAGAATCAAGAAAGGTATGCCCTGATCGCGCAGGTGATGCAAGAAATCGGCGGCACCAGCGATAAGCGTTGAGCCGTGCAGGATAACTCCATCCATGTCTAGCAGGTAATTTTTGATCCCGTCCAAAAGTCTCCCCCAGTATGATAATACTCATGCGAACCATGCGGTTCTGCCCGCAGTCTAGCACGCTGGTAAATGGTGTGTCAAATGGAGAACGATGCTCAATTCAGGAGGAGAAGGCTACTTCGCTGGTTGGGCGTGTAATTAATTCGTGGTAGATTCCTCCCATGCGTTCGGGGGGATAGGGCATGTGGTGATCCGCCACCACTGGATGAGTGAGATGGAGGAGGTCACACGATCAACGTTCCTGCACTTTTCAAATAGAGATTTTGCAGAGAAACGCAGCTACGGGTGCGAGATCACCTCGTTCAGGTCTTTGCCCAGATCTTTGAGTAGCACCATAGCTGCGTTGCGGCCCGGTCCGCCGGTGACTGAACCGCCGGGATGGGTGGTAGCGCCCGTCTGGTAAAGGCCGGGAATCGGCATGCGGTGCTGTGCATAACCGGGAACTGGCCGCAGAGTATCGGACTGTGACGGGTCCATATCGCCCCCGTGACAACTGCCGTGCCAGTTGTGGCGGTTGTAGCGTTCCAGGTCGAGCGGGCTGCGAATCTCGCTGGCGAGGATTTTGTCCTCGGTCAAATTGGGCGCGTACTTGCGCAATTCCGCGAGATTGTTCGTCGCCACCTCTTGCTTGATCTCGTCCCAATGCTCAGGGCCTTCGCGCAGCGAGTAGGGTTGCTGGCTAATCACCTTAATCATATGATTACCCGCGGGCGCGCGCGAGGCGTCCTCGACCGACGGAGTCAATACCAGTAGCGCTGGCTGTTGTGCGCCTGCAATGCCGTGGTGGAAGTCGTTTCCCACCTGTAGTTGGCGTTCCGCGGTTTGCGCGACCCCCGCTGCTACCAGCGATAAGGTGCCACTCTCGACTGTAAAGCGCGGTGGTTCTGTCGTTGCGTAGTGAGCCACGAACATCGTGCGACCTGCTTTGTAGGTCTCGACTCCATACAGGAAAGCCTCGCCCCACGCTTCTGGAGGAGCCATATCTACCAATTGTTTGACATGGATGGAGGAGACAACGGCGTGGCGCGCTCTGAATTGTTCGCCGGACTCGGTCTCGACGCCCACACAGCGCCCATGTTCGATGATTAAGCGGCTCACCGGCTTATTCGTGAGAATAGTGCCTCCCTGTGCCTCGACGATGCGGCAGAGAGCCTGGGGTAAACTACCGGACCCGCCCCTGGGGATGGCCCAACCGTTGCGCTGGCGCCCTGCTACGAAAGAGTAGGCCAGCGTGCCGGTGCCAGGGCGTTCGGCTGGCTGTAACGTTCCCTCTGCGAACCATACCATCCAGGACTTGACATGCCAGTCCTCGAAGGCGGCGTCGATGATGTCCCAGGCTGAGAGCGCCTGGCGACGCATCCAGATCGCTCCCTGGGGATGCGCTGCCAACTCTCCGGCGAGCGCCGGGTCCCAGCCAGCTGGAGTGTAGCGAATCTTATTGAAGATTGGCGATACACTCCGCCAATCGGAGATCATTTTACGATACGTTTCGGCGTCGCGCCGCGAGAATTTTGCAATCTCAGCGCAGGTGCGGTCGATGTCGATCCACTGGGTGATGTAGGTACCGTCCGGGAATACCACCTGGGAGACAGGGTCAGCCTTGATGTATTCCAGGCCGTATTCAGCTAGCGGCAATTCCTGGTTGGTCCAGATGGGGCTTTGCATGAAGATAGAATGCGTCGTTGAGCAGGTATCATGCATAAATCCTGGCAGCGTTAATTCCTCGGTCATTGTATTGCCGCCGGTGACAGGCCGGGCTTCGAGTAGCAGGCAGGAGTAGCCCGCCTTGCCTAAATAGGCTGCTGTAATCAGGCTGTTGTGGCCCGCGCCAGCTATGACGATATCGAATTGTTCTGACATCTTTGTCTCCTGTTTTGCAGTAGATATTATCCCACAGGGCCAGGTCGAAATTTAGAGCAGTCTGATGCTTGCCAGGTCCTGGCGCAGTTCCGCGCGTTCAGCAGGGGTTGTCTGGAGGAGAGGAGATCGAACCGGGCCGCCCACCATGCCGAGCAGGTCGCTCCAGGTTTTCAGGTAGGCGATTGGCATCAGGCGGCGCGTAGGCCAGGGATCGCGCAGCCATTTATTGAAGACCTTGCGCGCAGGTTCAAAGTTCTGCGCGATTATGGCAGCTTCATCAATTTGACCTTGAAAGACGAGAGCGGTGTAATCTTGCAAGGGTGTCTGGCCGGGCTTCTGCAGCAGGTATGGCGCGGCAGAAGACATGTAGAGACGGCAGTTATGCTCAGTCATGAGCGTGAACCAGATGCTCTCATCTGGACTGCTGACAATAATGCGGTCGCTCACCAGCCGCAGCGTTTCAAGCGTGTGGGGCAGTTTGGGAGAATTTTTCACGGCGACCACATTTTCGAGGTCTGCCAGGCGGTTAATCATTTCAGGGGACAGGACGATGCCTGTATATCCTGTATTGGTGATGAGGATGCCCGCCTCGGTTCGCTCGGAAATAGAGTGAAAGTAATCGTAGATTTGAGCATCGTCGTAAGCCATGAAGTAAGGATTGCCGACTGCCAGGTAGTCAGCGCCGCTACGTTCAGCGTGCTGGGATAGCTCAACGCTTTCCTTCACAGAAGTATGGCCGGTATGCACCATGACCGGAATGCTGCCGCGGCACTCGTCAACCACAATTTCGGCGGCTCGTTTGCGCTCCTCTGTAGTGAGCGACCAGAACTCGCTCATGAAGTGCCCGCAATAGATACCGTCCAGGAGTTTGTTGTCGATGCAATAGCGGATGTTGCGCCTCATGCCTTGCTCGTCGAGTTCGTCGGCGGCGGTGAATGGATAGGGGATTGCGCCCCAGACGCCGCGCAGGTTGTTGCGAGCGTAGGCTTTAGCTTCCGAGCGGCTATAGCGCGGGGATGTGTTGACAATGCTCATCAAGTACTTTCCTTTCCCTGAATGGAGGGTCGCGGGTCACTGCGCCCAAATGAGGATCAATTAGCGGCGCAATCGATGAGAATGCGCCCAAATACCGAGTTGTGCCGGATGGCCTCAAGGGCATCTCCGGCCTGTGCTAAAGGAAACGTAGCGCCGATCACTGGTTTGACCTTGCCATCGCGCACCAATTCTAAAGAGCGGGCTATCTCGGCGCGAGTGGCATAGCGCGTTCCCATAATGGTGATTTCTTTATTGACAAGGTACATGGGGGCAGCCGATACTACGGCGTTTTTATCCGAGCGCAGGTCTGGCAGGGTTCCTACGACGACGAAGGTTCCACCGCGACCGAGGGCTGCTATGCCATTGCTGGTAGTGACGGGAGCGCCTACAAAGTCGATGCAGGTATCAAGCTGGCCGCCTGCAGCGTCAATGAGGTCTGCCTGCCATGTTTCGGTCGAGGAGTCTACGAGGGCATCGATATCAAAATCTTGCAGGCGGCGGAGTTTAGCTTGATCGCGCTCGACTGCAATAACGAACGCGCCGAAAGCCTTCGCCACCTGGAGCATGTGGATACCGACGCCGCCGCCAGCGCCGATCACCGCGACTCGCTGGCCTGGAGTGATGCGCGCCCGCTCGCGCGCGATATGGTAAGGAGTTGCCACGGCGTCGGCGATGACGCCAGCCTCGCGCAAAACAACGCCAGCGGGGATGCGTACCAGGTTGCGGGCTGGCACCACCAGGTATTCCGCGAAAGCGCCGTCTATTTTTGCTCCGATGTTGCCCTTGTTGTTGATACAGAGCATTTCGCGACCCGCGGCGCACATGACGCAGTTGCCGCAGAACAGATAGAAGGAGCCTGTTACCTGGTCGCCTTCACGCCAGTTCTCAACGCCCGCGCCGAGCGCCGCGATGGTTCCTGAATACTCGTGGCCCATGATTCTGGGCGTTGATCCTCCGAGATGTCCCAGGCGGATACTCTCAAGGGTCAAACCTGCACCACAGGCTACGACCCGTACCAGCACTTCACCGGGAGCGGGTTCGGGGACTTGCCGTGTTTGAGCTTTAAGCGTACCCCCGAACTCTTCGAGCACCATTGCGCGCATGTGCATAGCGTTCACACTTTCTTTACTTCACCGGAAAAGGTTGAGAACGGAGCAGGGTCTGGTTGTGCCAGCGTGCCGTTACGCGCCGCCTGCACCAGCGACCATATTTTCTCCGGTCTGAGCGGCATATCAATTGTTTTGATGCCGAGCGGAGCGAGCGCGTCCAGCACGGCGTTGACGATGGCCGGTGGGCCAGCGACGCAGCCCGACTCGCCGGCTCCTTTGGCGTGCAGCGGGTTGAATGGCGAGGGCGTCTCGATAAAGTCGGTCACAAAGTCTGGCAGCATGCTGGCATTCGGCAGGGCGTAATCCATCAATGTGCCACTGAGCAATTGACCTTCTTGATCGTAGAGCACTTCCTCGTATAATGCCTGGCCGATGCCCTGCGCCAAACCTCCCTGAATCTGCCCTTCTACAAGGTAATGATTGAGGACTTGCCCGCAGTCATCTACGGCGACATACTTCAAAATATGAATCTCGCCGATTTCGGGATCGATCTCAACGACGGCAAGATGTGTGCCGGAGGAGTAGGTCGCGCCGGTTTCGGTGAAATCGCGCCAGGCAGCCAGGCCCTCGATGGCGGTACCATTGGCCGGATTGGGAGGTTCCCGCTCGATAAGGTCGGGTTTTTCCTCGACCATGCGGGCAAGTTCACCCAGCGTAACTGTGCGCGATGGAGTTCCACGCACCATTATTAGTCCATTCTGCATGACAAGATCGGCGGGCGATGCTTCCAAAACCTGTGAGGCGAGTTGCATTGCTTTTTCTTTGACGGTTTCTGCCGCCAGTAACACAGCCGAGCCGGCTACCTGTGTAACACGGCTGCCGAAGGTGCCGATACTATAACCTGGGAGGGTGCTCTCATTCATGCGAACTTCTACCTTAGAGGCGGGCAGGTTTAGTACGGATGCCGCAATTTGCGCGAAGGCGGTGAAGTGTCCCTGTCCATTGTGCGCGACGCCGCTCAGTACCAGGGCCGTGCCGTCGCTGCGAAGGCGTACCGTCGCTGCTTCGCGAGGCGCGTTCGCAGGAGGAGCGGCGTTATCGCCCGAAAGTTCGATAAACGAGGCGAGGCCAATGCCGAGCAAGCTGGGATTACTCGCAGCGCGGTACTCGCGCTGCCTGGCGCGCCAGGCCGGGTAATCAGCCAGTTCAAGCGCGCGGGCAAGGGCGGCCTGATAGTTGCTGCTGTCGTAGACGATACCTGTCACCGTTTTATAGGGACCGGATTGTGGCGGGATGAAATTACGGCGGCGCACCTCCGCCGGGTCGAGTGCCAGTTCCTGGGCGATACGATCTATGACGCGTTCCACGATATAGGTGGCTTCGGGTCGTCCCGCGCCGCGATAGGGGGCAGTGGTAGCTTTGTTGGTGAAAACGCCCACTACCTGGCTCTCAACAGCCTGCACCTGGTATGGCCCACACAACATGGATGGCACGCGAGCGGGTACCATGACCGTCAGGAACGTCAGAAATGCGCCCAGGTCGCCAATCGATTGCACGCGCAAGCCGAGCAGTTTACCGTCGTTTTGCGCGGCGGCTTCGACGTAGTAGACCTGACCGCGTCCCTGCGACTGGGACTGCAGATTCTCGCTGCGTTGCTCGATCCATTTGACCGGACGCGCGAATTTGATTGCCAGCAGCGCGGCGATGATCTCTTCGCCCAACAGGTTGTTTTTCGCGCCAAACGCTCCGCCAACGTCGGCATTGTGAATCGTGATATGGTTGCGGTCAATTCCCAGGAAAGTTGACAGCGTATCCCTGGCGCGGAATATGGATTGCGAAGACATCCAGGCGGTGAGTGCGCCACTGGACGGGTCGTAATCGAACATACAGGCGCGTGGCTCCAGTGAACTGGGGGCAAGGCGCTGGTTCAGGAGGCGCAGGCGAATGACACGGTCAGCTTGCTCGAACGCTGCCTGTATATCGCCCCAGCTTGATTTTTGAGTGAAGGCGATGTTGGAGCCAAATTCGTCGTATAAGAGAGGCGCGCCCGGCTCAAGAGCTGCTTCTGGATCGGATATGGCGGGCAGCAGAGCATAATCTACTTCGACGAGGTCTCGCGCATCTTCGGCGACGGAGAGACTTTCGGCTAAGACAACGGCAACCGGGTCTCCTACGTAGCGGACGCGACCTACAGCCATTGGCCAGCGTTCTGGCTTATGCAGTCCCGGCATGGGGATGGAATCCAGGGTGTGCATGCCGTTGACCAGTTCTGCACCCGCGAAAGCCGCAATGACGCCAGGTAAGGCACGTGCTGCATCGAGCTGCATACTGTTTATGGCGGCGTGAGCATAAGGACTGCGCACGCACAGCATATGCAGCGCAGGCGGTCGGTCGGGAGGAGATTTGATATCATCAACGTAATGGGAGCGACCAGTGATGGGAGCGTAGTCTTCCCTACGGCGTTCTAACCCGGTCGCTTGCAGTTCATTCATACAACCGTTACTTCTTCTTGAATGGACGAATCACATGATGGTTTAATCATCATACCATTCTCGTTTAGCAAAGTCAAGTTACCCCCTGTATTGTTCAGTATAATACGAATTAAGAAAAAGCTTGACTTAGAAAGAATTATTTGGTATGATGATTAAACCATCATGTGATTTGTCCAATTGATTTAAAAATGCAGTGAAGTGTCCGGGGAGAATGT
>DATLSI010000018.1:0-17383 GCA_035534255.1 Ktedonobacteraceae bacterium
ATAACTTTCATGCACTTTCTACGAAAAGCGTGTACACTCAACCTGTTAGGGGTGAGGGTTCAGGAGCAGCTTACGTGATACCGGGCCCCTATGGAGGTATTAACATGAACGCGGTAGATCCACCACAGGACAGACGGCGGTGTAGCATAAGGAAGAGAGCTCGTACCCTCCTTCGGCGTACATCTCTGTTTGCGGCTCTCTTTGTCGTTCTGCTTAGCAGTTTTTTGGGTATTCCATCTACAACGAAGGCAAAGACCGCTGCTATCCTCCACGATAGCTCCTTCTCTCCTGGTTGCAACCAGGAGGCCTTATCCGTTACACTGGGTATCGCAGTCTATCATGTCGTAGGATGGCTTTGTTACAGCGGAGCCATCACCCAGTACGACTACGTGCAGGTCCTCGTATCGGGAGGGACCTATGATCACACCTATTGGGACTTCCCGACCGTCAATGGCATCGACTACTCCTATGTTCATGCCATGAACGCCGCCGGCTACGCCACTTTCAATTTGGACCGGTTAGGCTACGGGTTGAGCGCCCACCCATTGCCCGAACTGCTCACGGTTCAGGCGAGCGCCGGCGTGATTCACCAGATTATCTTGGCCCTTAAAGCGGGACTGGTTGGAGCACACGTCTTCCGACACGTCATTCTCGTCGGGCATTCCATCGGCTCCGCCATTGTGGTCGCTGAGGCGTCGAGCTACGGGGATGTCAACGGAGTCCTGCTCTCGGGATTCTTGCACTTTGTCGATCCAGCCTTTGCAACTCAGCTCGCAACTGATGTGTATCCCGCTGACCTCGACCCCCATTTTTCCACAAGCGGGCTTCCGCCGGGGTACTTGACGACCCGCCCTGGGACGCGCGGGCAACTCTTTTATTACTTGCCCGACGCGGATCCACAGGTGGTAGAGATGGATGAAGCAACAAAATCGACTATGACTGATAGCGAGGTGGCCACATTTTTTTCCGTTGAGAGTACCCCGCTCTATTCGATCGGCATCCACGTGCCGGTCTTTATCGCCGTGGGTCAGGAGGATAATATCTTCTGCCTCGGAACGCTCGATTGCCACAACAGCGCCGGAGTCCAGGCGTATGAGTCCTTGTTCTGGGCTCCGCAGGCGCACTTGCAGGTTCATGTTATCCCCAGCGCCGGGCACGACCTGAACCTGCAGGAAAACGTAAGCGCCTGGTATTCTCTAGCCATTCAGTGGATGGAGGGAACCTTCCCCGGAGCTCAGGCTCTCTCCCCAAGTTTCCCCTAGAGCGTCGGTCAACCGTACCTGGATCTGGCAGATTGCCGGCCATTCTGACGGGACATGCAAATGATGAAGTAACAGTAGGGACGCCAATGGGGTACGCTGAATGCATCCCCATTGGCGTCCACTTTATGACAGGTACAAACTTAGCGGTCCTTTTCCTCGCTGGTCAGCGCGGCCTGCGCGGCAGCGAGGCGCGCCACCGGCACGCGGAACGGCGAACAACTCACGTAGTCGAGGCCGATCATGTGGAAGAACTCGATGCTGTTGGGGTCGCCGCCGTGCTCGCCGCAGATACCCAGTTCCAGGTGAGGGTTGGCTTTGCGGCCATTCTCAACGGCCATACGCACCAACTGACCCACGCCGTCGCGGTCAAGAGTCTGGAACGGGTTAAGAGGCAGGATTTTCACCTTCTCTTTTGCGCCAGGCTCGTCCAGGCCATCGACGTACCTGAGCAGGAATTTGCCCTCGGCGTCGTCGCGGCTGATGCCAAAGGTGGTCTGCGTCAGGTCGTTGGTACCAAAGCTGAAGAAGTCGGCGACGGGCGCGATCTGGTCGGCGGTCAGCGCGGCGCGCGGCAGTTCGATCATGGTGCCGAACTTGTAGTCGATGGCCAAACCTGCCTCGGCTGTAACCTCCCGCGCCACTGCTTCAAGCTGGCGGCGCACCTCCTTGAGTTCGTTCACGTGCCCGACCAGCGGGATCATGATCTTGGGTTGGAGTTTCTTCCCCTCTTTCGCCAGTTCGAGCGCGGCTTCCAGAATGGCGCGCGTCTGCATGACATTGATCTCAGGGAAGAGCAGTCCCAGGCGACAGCCGCGCAGGCCCAGCATGGGGTTCATCTCGCGCATGGCCCCCACCTTTTCGAGCAGGCCGCGTTTCTCCTTGAGTTCCGCTTCGTGGCCGCCCTGCGTCTCAAGGCGCGTTACCTCGACCAGCAGTTCTTCGTAGGAGGGCAGGAACTCGTGCAAGGGCGGATCGATGAGGCGAATAACGACCGGGTAGCCTTCGCCCGTCTCAGGGCTGACCATAGCCGCGAAGATGCCCTTGAAGTCGCTACGCTGGAATGGCAGCAGTTGGTCGAGAGCAGCCTGTCGCTCTTCTACGCTCTCCGCCAGGATCATCTTCTGCACGATGGGCAAGCGTTCCTGCTCCATGAACATGTGCTCGGTGCGGCACAGGCCGATGCCCTGCGCGCCAAATTCGACGGCGCGTTTGGCGTCGCGCGGGTAGTCCGCGTTGGCCCACACGCCGAGCCTGCGGAACTTGTCAGCCCAGGCGAGCAGCTTCTTCAGATCGACCTCTTTCTCATAATCGGGGTCAACCGTCTTGATGATGCCCGCGAAAACTTCGCCGGTTGCGCCATCGATGGAGATGTCGTCGCCTTCTTTCAGCACGAAACCGGTACTGACAACGCGGAAGAGATGCTCTTCTTCGCTGACGCGGATGCCTTCGGTACCCGCCACGCAGGGCAGACCGAGGCCGCGCGCCACCACCGCCGCGTGGCTGGTAGCGCCTCCACGCGCCGTCAGCACGCCCTTCGCTACGAGCATGCCATGCACATCGTCGGGGCTAGTCTCAGGGCGTACCAGCACCACAGACGTACCAGCCTTGCCAAGCTGCTCGGCGTAGTCGGCGGTGAAGATGGCTTTGCCGCTGGCCGCACCGGGGGAAGCATTCAGGCCCTTAGCCAGCAAGCGACCTTCTGTTTCAGCCTTCTTCTTTTCTTCATCGTCGAAGCGCGGCAGCAGCAATTGATAGACTTGCAGAGGCTCAACGCGCTTGATGGCCTCCTGCTCGCTTATCAGCCCTTCAGTGACCATATCAACGGCCACCTTGACGGCAGCCTGCGCGGTGCGCTTGGCTGAGCGCGTCTGGAGCATGTAGAGGCGGCCCTTTTCGACAGTGAACTCCAGGTCTTGCATGTCGCGATAATGCTGTTCGAGGCGCTGCGCGATTTCCTGGAACTGCTGGTAGACGTGCGGCAAATCCTGTTCCAGGCGGCTGATCTTCGATGGTGTGCGGATACCGGCTACCACGTCTTCGCCCTGCGCGTTCAGCAGGTATTCACCGTACAACTGTTTCTCGCCCGTGCTGGGGTTGCGCGTAAAGGCCACGCCCGTACCGCTATCATTGCCCATGTTGCCGAACACCATGCTCTGCACGTTGACGGCGGTACCCAGACTGTGCGCAATCTTGTTGAAGTTGCGATAATCGATGGCGCGTTTGTTGTCCCACGATGAGAAAACGGCCTCGATGGCCTTACTCAACTGCTGGTACACGTCGGTGGGGAAAGGCTCGCCCGACTGCCGCTCGGCGATCTGTTTGAACTCAACCACGAGCTGCTTGAGCGCATCGGCGGGAATCTCCGCGTCGGTGGCTACGCCCGAACGCTCCTTATACTGATCCAGCACGCGCTCGAAGTCGTGCGGGTCGGTGTCCAGCACAATTTTGCTGAACATCTGGATGAAGCGGCGATAGGCATCGTAGGCAAAGCGTTCGTCGCCCGTCAGCTTGACCAGTCCCAGCACCGTCTCGTCGTTGATGCCCAGGTTCAGCACGGTATCCATCATGCCGGGCATGGAGAATTTCGCGCCCGAACGCACGGAAACCAGCAGAGGGTTTTCCTGCTGACCGAAGCCCTTGCCGGTCTGCTGCTCGACGATCTTTAACGCGGCCAGCGCCTGCTGCCACATGCCAGTTGGAAACTGCTTGCCCGAATCATAATAGGCGTTACATGCCTCGGTGGTGATCGTGAATCCGGGAGGCACCGGCAGATCCGCGTTGGTCATTTCGGCCACGCCCGCGCCCTTGCCACCCAGCAGGTCGCGCATTTTCGCGTTGCCCTCACTAAAGAGGTAGATCCATTTTTTCGGGGATTGCTTCACGGCCTCATCCAATCCCGACCGTGTAATTTGTTGTGTCACGAATATCCTCCATCCAATAAATAATTTGTTTTTATAACTGAGAAAGGGACGCGGGCGACCGCCAGGGTCTTCTCTCCACATCCACTCCTCCCTCGCCTCTACAAAAGCTACGCGTTTAATACAATGTTTCTGACCCAACGTAATACGTGACGAGCGTGCAGGCGGTAGCTTTCGGCCTGTTCCGCGCTGATCACCTCATCGGCTTCCTCCGGCGGCGTGTCGGCATAGAATGCTTCGGGATGGAACGGCGTGAGCAGGTCCATCTCTTCTTGAATCTCCAGTGGCGCGCCCACAGCTGCTCCCAGTTCGCGCAGGTCGTGGCTATACGTTGAACGGCGGCCAAAGCGCAGCAGGCTCACAGCTTGAGCCGCCTTCTCGACTGCCTGGTTACAGAAATCCACGCACGCGAAATGCCTGCCTAAGCCAAGCTCAACGCTTGCCGTTGCTAAATCCGCGGTGGCTTCCGCGAAGAGTCCCAATGCGCCCTGCAAATCACCTGCCGTGGCGACTTCATCGTCCCTGTCCTCAGCGGGCGCAATAATCCTGGACTCCACGTCATTACGTGTGCCCTGCTTGTGGGAGGAGGGCGAACCATCATCTAAACTGAGGCCCTCTGAAATCAATCGTTCCAGTTCATCCTGGCTGTCATCACCTGCCGCGGCGTGGTCGTTTGCATGCATCTGAGACATTCAATCTTATCCTGATTCCAGGGCGACCGCCATCCCAGGGCGACCGCCAGGGTCGCCCCTACCCTATACGCTGTTCCCAGGGCGACCGCCAGGGTCGCCCCTACCCTATACGAAGTACGACTTCCGTGCTTATATTATTCCCCTTACCGCAATGTGTCAATGCATGGGACTAAACAGACCATATGACAGGGAACTTCTACGGCATTACAATCGTCTACTCTTTAGGTGATTATTGGGAAGCATGTAGAAGACATAGCATTTAGGAAGGACTTTACATCATGCAAACGCAGAATAGAGATACAGCAGATTTACAGGCAAAAGCGCAGCGTACAGGCAATAGCAAACCACGAGTAGCATGGCTGGCGGGTCTTGGCGCGTTCATAGTGGTTTTGCTGGTGATAGGCACGAGTATCACTATCTTTACTCTTGTGGGACAACACCAGGCAAAGCCGCAGCCTCCCGTTAGCAAACAATGGAAGCAAGTACAGTCAGGCTATCTCTTCTATTCAATACAGGCCGCGCCCTCCAATCCTGCTGTACTCTACGCCTGCACGACTACTCTGACAGCCATTTCGAATGGCGACAGTACAGGCTTTATTATCCTGCGCAGCGCCGATTTCGGCGATCACTGGCAGAGCGTAGGTTCAAACATATCAGGCAGTTATTGCGACCTGGCTATCAATCCCACCAATGCGGATGATATCTACGCCATTAGCGCCAACCCGGGTAATGCAAGTGCCCCTACTGTGCTCAAGCATAGCACTGACGGCGGAAAAACGTGGGCTGCCATCACACCTGAGTTGCGCGTGACTGGAAACAATTCGATTATCCCCTGGTCTGTGCAGCAGCTACACTTTGACGGGCAGAATTTGTACGGCGTGCAATGGATCATGGCAATTCCTCTGCGCGAGACCCCTCAGACTCCTCAGACCCCAACCAAACAGCCCACACCGACCTTCCTCAATCGTATAGCGCGATTGGTAATGAGTGCTGATGGTGGGCACACCTGGACCATCATTGACGGCCAGTTGACCGCGCAGGGACTGGCCGCACAGGGTTACGTCCTTGATCCAGCGCATCCCGGCACCATTTATGAAATGGCGGGGCATCCCCTGTTTCCGGTTGCAATAGCTCCCACACCAACCAGCGATGTGGCGCCCATTTACGGCATAAACCAGCAGTTGTTCAAGACGACCGACAACGGCGCGAGCTGGCAATCGCTCTTAACCAGCCTGCCCTATGGATCACAGGTACAGCTTGCCAGCGACAACTCACAGATCATCTATGTGGGAGGCATACGCGGACCTCTACCACTGGCAGCTCAATCAGGGCAACCACAAACCCAATCCGTCCCTTCCTACATAGGAGCATTCCATTTACAGGTCAGCACCGATGGCGGCGCGAACTGGCAGCAAGTACCGACTTCGGCGGATGAGCAAAACATTCAAAGCTGGTTTGTGAGCGCGGATGGACACGTCTATACTTCGCCAACCATGAGCTATACTATGCCTGGCACGCAGCCTACTATAACTAAGGGAACGGCGGTGCCAGCAACCCCAAAGGGAGTTTCTAGCACGCCACTTCCGGTCAGCACTGTCATCCGAATCACGCCTGATATCCAGGTACCCGCGCAGGCACATATACTGAGCTTTGATGCGTCCAGTAAAAAATGGAGCCAGGTGACTACGCCACCTACAACCGGCAACCTGATTGAGGTCACTCCAACAGGCACGCGTGGTGGGGCCATCCTGTGGTTTATGGGCGTTCAAGATGCACAGTACGCGCTCTACCGTTATACGGTGTAGTGTAGGGATGAAGAGCGACCGCAAGGGTCGTGATGCTTACCCATGCCACCCGGTAGCATATTGATGGGTAAGGGTGAGGTATTGCGTGTTATAGGTGACGCTCGGCTCGATCATAGCGCCTTCGTACCACTCGTTAAAGGTGGTGATCGTCACCCAGTCGGGATTGCTGGAGAGCGCGCCGTTCCAACTCATACGATAGGTTGCGCCGTTGTTGCGCGGCACAATGTACGTCCCTGTACGCCCCGGCACCTTCGTATCGTTGTAGCCTGGCAGTACGCCTGCCGCCCAGATTTTTTGTGTATGGTGCGCCTGGTTGTAGGCGTTGATTTGCGAGCGGAAACCCTGGTCAACGGCGTTGATATTGTTATGTAGAATGCCCCAGTAGGCCGCGCTGAACAGGTGTATGCCATCGAAGACCGAGAGCAGGTTCATATTCACGCCCTCCGCTGACCAGATGGTAGTGTTATGCGGATCGACCTGGCTGCGCACCGACTGCCACATGGAGAGCGTGCGCCCGCCGCCCAGCGGGTCCCAGAAAAAGATGACGGGTTTGCCATGCCAGTGGAAGAAATAACTGCTATTGGAGTACTTGCTGAGCACGTAGCGCAGTTGCCTGACGATAGCGCTCATCCCCTGCAAGGCCGGCGCGTCGCTCTCAAAATAGATAGTTGAGGCGAAGTGAAAGCCGGTGCTTTGTTGTAAAGTAGCCGCGTATGCCAGCACTTTAGCGAAATTGGCGTCTGTGCCACCTGAATCGCCCTGTCCCCACCACGAACTGATGAAGCCGTTGATGCCCGCTTGCGATGCCCAGTTGACCTGGCGGACAATGGTAGACTCGTCGCTTGAGTTATATTTGATGGTGGGCAGGTCTGACATAGTGTTGAGTGACCAGTCACCTGTGTGGTACCAGGGATAGTAGAAAGCCAGCACCGGGCGGTTGGGGTTAATAGTCGCAGAGGGTGGCAACGCCACCGGGCGCAAACCGATAGGATAGCGCCGCGGGCTACTGGCAAACGTCGAGGAGAATCCTCCCGCGAGCAACACAAATAGAACCGCCAGCAGCAAGACATACCTGGCAATCGACACAAAACCAGTTCGTGTAAGCCTCAAAGTGAGCATCCTCCTTCTTATGTATTCTCTTCATATTACAGTGTACTAATAGATACAATCGTAGTATTCGCGAATATAAAGATAGGAAGATAGTCAGGCTGGGCTTATCGAAATAAATGCCAGTGTACCCTTTTCCCCTATCGTCCCTACGGTGACGAGAAGACTATATCAGGTTAATTGAGCCAGGCAGTAAATTGTTGTGGGTAGCAACGTGGATATAAAGTAGCTACTCTGTTGTAGACAGGGAATATCAGGCGATACTCATGCGTTCAATGAGGTTGGCATGTATCATACGATTGTCAATGCTGGTATACTAACGACATGGCCTGTTGGGGATACGAAGACACCCGTAAAGGGCGTCTCTACTGGCTCCCAGAGAGAAACCATTACTGAAGAAGATCCAACCACAGGGGGCGAGCGCGTTGAATCACGCCTTTCTACCCTTGTGGAAAGAACGCATGCCAGCATGAGAACAAAAAAGACAACGGACACGATACATCACGCCCCCGCGCGCGAGGGCGCGTTGGATTTCGGCATGCTCTACGAAAAATTCAGCCGACCTCTGCACTCCTATATCTACCGCTTGCTGGGCAGTCACGAGGATGCCGACGACGTTACCCAGGAAGTATTTACGCGGGCTTACCTCGCCTGGAATGATCTTTATGATCGCGACAATCTTTCGCCCTGGCTTTATCGTATCGCCACCAACCTGTGCGTCGATCACCTGCGGAGGCGCAAACGTATCTCCTGGTGGCCTTTGATACACATCAGGCGCGGCGAAGATGCGGCCACAGGTCGTGAAGAGGATATGTCATACCTGCCGCCTGATAGTGGAGGCATCCCGGAGGTTGGCGAGCGCGAGCATATTCGCCGCACGCTGGCCAGCATGCCGCGTGACTATGCCATTGCGCTCGTGCTAAGCGCGGCGCAGGGAGTTCCATACCAGGAGATCGGCAGCATCCTGGGTATCTCGCCCAATGCCGCCGCCACGCGTATTTCGCGTGCCAAGCGCATGTTCATGGAAGCCTACCAGCGTTTTAATGACGATGACGCGGGAAAACAGGAGGAATGAGTATGAACAACACGAATTTGCCGTCCCTCCCCCCGTTGCCCTCTGCCGGGGAACGTGGTCCCGAAGTATGCGCTGTCGTGCGACTGTATCTCGCGGTTATCGATGATCTCGCGCTTGCACAACTTGAACTGGTCAACGCTCACGTCGCAGGCTGCGCGGCCTGCGGAGAAGATTTCGCTGTGCTGGAACGGGCCACACAACTGGTCGGCAAAGCCGCCGCGACAGCTCCATCACCGCGTGTTGATGCTGCCATCAGAGCTATGATCGAGGGTCGAGCGCGGGGACAGGAAACGGGGATACCAACGCGGACACCCACGAGGGGCGTCCCTACTGGCTTCCGGCGTACTACGCTGCGCAGTCGTCTCGTCAATCCTGCCGGCGCGCTGGTCACGGCAGCGATGATCCTGCTGGCTCTTTTTGCTTCTCTGCACTTCTCCAGCATCTTCGATGGCGCTGGCAACCAGAACGCATTCGCACTACCATCTTCTCTCTCATGGAACCAGTATGTGCTGTTTCACAGCCAGACCAGGATGAGCGCGAGCGGTCAGGCATACCAGGTGGAGAGCTATAACGATCTGGGTACGGGCAGTATGCATGTTGAGACCACGATGGGCGACCAGCTTGACGTAGTGGTGGTGGGCGATAACTCTGAAATGGTGGGCCTGGACATGATTCACCACGTTGCCCAGATGAATGCCGATCAATGGGCGGTTGATGACTCTGTGTTCAATCTGAATGTACTCAGGCATGACCTGCAAGCAAAGAACGATGTCTATCTTGGTACTGTGTTATTCAATGGCCAGCCGGTCTATCGTATCCGTTGCCAGGATGGTCTGGTAATGCTGCTCGATATGCAGTATCGCCCGGTAAACGTGTTGCGCGGCGACACAGACCAGCCAATTTACACAACCTTGCAACTCATTCCCTCTTCCCAGGTATCCTCATCCATGTGGGATATGAGCATTCCACAGGGATACCACATGGGAACATTACCCGCGCTCCCGTAGGCTCTTCGATGCGATATAATGAAGTACGTTTCTCGTTTTTTATTGCGATATTCAGCAAGAGCCAGGGCAGGGGCAACGCACGCGGCCCCAAAGGAGTACCAATACATGTCTGACAATACACCTGTCATCGTCGCGGCGGTTCGCACGCCGACCGGAAAATTTCTTGGAGGTCTCGCCAGTTTTAGCGCGCCACAACTGGGCGCGATCGCCATTAAAGAAGCGGTGCGCCGCGCCGGTATCGCGCCCGACACGATAGATGAAGTGATTATGGGCAATGTTGTCTCGGCAGGCGTGGGGCAGGCTCCCGCGCGCCAGGCGGCTATCTTTGCCGGTCTGCCGGACGACATTCCTGCTTTTACCGTGAACAAGGTATGCGGTTCCGGCCTCAAAGCAGTCATGCTGGCAGCGCAGGCCATTCGCGCCGGAGATGCGCAGGCGTTCGTGGCCGGCGGCATGGAAAGCATGAGCAACGCGCCCTACCTGCTGACCAGAGCGCGCACCGGCTACCGCATGGGCAACGCCGAAATGTTCGATGCCGTCGTGAATGATGGTTTGTGGTGCGCCTTCGAGAACATCCACATGGGGAACGAAGCAGAGATCATCGCCGAAAAGTTCGGCATCACCCGCGCGCAGCAGGATCAATTCGCCCTACAAAGTCACCAGCGCGCCGCCGCCGCTACTGCTTCAGGTCGTTTCAAAGATGAGATCGTCCCGGTTGAGGTGCGGCAGAAGAAAAGCTCAGTTGTGCTAGACACGGACGAACCAATTCGGCCCGATTCTTCGCTGGATGCTCTCACCAGGCTGGTGCCCGCGTTCCAGAACGATGGCACCGTCACGGCTGGCAATGCGCCCGGACTGAGCGATGGAGCCTCGGCTACCGTCGTCACCGATCAGAGCTTCGCGCAATCTCACAATTTGCCCATCATGGCGCGCATCACCGGCTATGCTTCAGCCGCCATCACACCGCGCTACATCTTCGCCGCTCCCACGCGTGCCGTGCGCCGCCTGCTGGAACGCACAGGTTTGAAGATAAGCGATTTCGACCTGATCGAAGTCAATGAAGCCTTTGCCGCGCAGACACTCGCCAACGGCAAAGAACTCGACTGGGACTGGTCACACGTCAACGTCAACGGCGGGGCTATCGCCCTGGGGCATCCCATCGGTTCCAGCGGCTCGCGCGTGCTGACCACGCTGATCTACGAACTGCGTCGCCGCGGTGGTGGACGCGGACTGGCCACCCTGTGTCTAGGCGGCGGAGGCGCGGTAGCCATGTCTGTAGAAGTATAATTACTCGTCTATCTGCGCCTTCTGGAGCTTGCCGCTATAGTCGGTATAGACGACTTTCCACTCGGTAAACACGTCCAGTCCGGCGATACCGGCTTCACGGTGTCCATTGCCGGTGCCGCGCGTGCCGCCGAAGGGAAATTGTATCTCCGCGCCCGTCGTGCCTGAGTTGACGTAGAGGATGCCGGTGGTGATATCGCGCATTGCGCGTTGCACGCGGTTGATATCCCGCGTGTAGATGGCGCTCGACAGTCCGAATTTCGAGTCGTTGTTGACGGCGATGGCCTCATCGAGCGAGTCAACGTCAATCACCGACAACACAGGGCCAAAAATCTCTTCCTGCGCCAGGCGCATGGTGGGACGCACGCCTGTAAAGAGCGTGGGACGGTAGAAATGCCCGTGCGTCAAATCGCCCTCGTTCGCGAAGGCACCTCCTGTAACGAGCGTGGCTCCTTCCGCCAGGCCGATTTGCGTGTAAGAGTGAATCTTCTCAAGCTGTGGGAGGTTGATAACGGGTCCGACATCCACATGTTCGTACAGTCCGTTGCCCAGGCGCAGGGCTTCGATGCGCGGCACGAGCATATCGACCAGCTTGTGGCGAATTGCCCTGTGCGCGATGACGCGGCTACACGCGGTGCAGCGCTGGCCGGTAGTGCCATACGCGCTCCACAGGATGCCCTCGACGGCCAGATCGAGGTCGGCGTCATCCATCACAATCACGGCATTCTTGCCACCCATCTCCAGCGAGACGCGTTTGAGCGACTGTGCGGCCTCGATTGCCACGTGACGCCCCATGTCGGTCGAGCCTGTGAAAGAGATGACCGCTACATCAGGATGATGCAGCAGGGCCTCGCCGACAGTCCCGCCGGGGCCGAAGACGATATTAACCACGCCTTCCGGCAAGCCAGCTTCATAGAGGATTTCGACCAGGCGCAGCGCGCTCAGAGGAGTATCACTGGCAGGCTTGAAGACAATGGCATTGCCCGCAACCAGCGCGGGAAACATCTTCCAGGTGGGAATGGCCATGGGGAAGTTCCAGGGCGTGATACAGGCAACTACACCAACGGGATCGCGCATGGCTAAGCCCGATTTATTGGGCAATTCGACGGGGATGCTGTAGCCGAATAGCCTGCGCCCCTCGCCTCCCATATAGTAGGCCATGTCGATGCCTTCCTGCACATCGCCGCGCGTCTCCTTGAGTACCTTGCCCATTTCCTGTGTCATGGTACGCGCCAGTTCCTCTTTGCGCTGTTTAAGCAACTCACCGGCGCGGTAGAGGATTTCGCCGCGTTTGGGCGCTGGCACCAGCCGCCATTTCTCAAAGGCGGCGCGCGCGGCCTCTACCGCCGCGTGAGCTTCGGCCTCGCCGGAAAGCGGGAAATGACCAATCAACTCGCCCGTCGCCGGGTTATAGTTGCTGAAGGTTTCGCCGCTCTGCGCGCCCTGCCATTTGCCCCCGATGTAGTTATGGTAGATGTCGGCAGTTGTGGTCATGCATGGTCTCCCATTAACTGGCTTACAAAATGCTCTTGTTGAGCGTCGCCAGGAATTCGATGTTGTTGCTGGTCTTCGACATGTGCTGGAGCAGCGCTTCCATGGCCTCCATACCGCGCTGGTCGGCCAGCGTGGAGAACATGCGGCGCATGACGACCACGGCTCGTAGAGTCTTATCGTCGAGCAGCAGTTCCTCGCGGCGCGTGCTGGACAGGCCGATGTCGATGGCGGGGAAGACACGGCGTTCGGCAAGTTTGCGGTTGAGCAGCAGCTCCATGTTGCCGGTACCCTTAAATTCTTCGTAGATGACATCATCCATGCGGCTGCCGGTATCGACCAGGGCCGTGGCGATGATGGTCAGGCTGCCGCCCTCTTCGATTTTACGGGCCGCGCCAAAGAAGCGTTTGGGTGGGAAGAGCGCGCTGGGATCAAGACCGCCGGAGAGGGTGCGACCGCTGGGCTGCACGGCCAGGTTATAGGCGCGGCTCAGACGGGTAATACTATCGAGCAGCACGACTACATCACGTCCGCCTTCGACCAACCGCTTGGCGCGTTCCAGCACCATCTCGGCTACGCGCGTATGCGCCTCGGTCGGCTCGTCAAAGGTAGAACTGATGACTTCGGCCTTGACGGAGCGTTTCATGTCGGTGACTTCTTCTGGTCGCTCACCAATCAGGGCGATCATCAGGTGGGTATCGGTGTAGTTTTCGGTGATCGAGTTGGCGATGGATTTGAGGAGCATGGTCTTGCCGGCCTTAGGGGGAGAGACGATCAAACCGCGCTGCCCACGCCCGATAGGGGCTACCAGGTTGATGATACGCCCGGAGATGTTCGAGGGGACCGTCTCCAGGTTAAACATTTCACGTGGGAAAATGGGTGTCAGTAGATCGAAATGCGGGCGACGTTTGGCGACTTCGGGGTCCATGCCGTTGATGGCTTCTACGCGTAGCAGACCATAGTACTTTTCATTATCCTTCGGCGGGCGCACCTGGCCGGAAACCATATCTCCGGTGCGCAGACCAAAGCGGCGAATCTGCGATTGCGAGACGTAGACATCCATATTGCCGGGCAGGAAACGCTCCTGCCTGAGAAAACCGAAGCCATCTTCAACGATTTCCAGTACCCCCGCGCTGAAAATGTTGCCTTGCTGTTCGGTATGAGCCTGGAGAAGTCGGAAAACGAGGTCCTGTTTTTTGAGGGTAGTATAACCGGAGAGTTCGAGGTCGCGAGCGATATCGCGTAGCTCCGTTATAGTTTTGATTTCTAATTCAGCGATGTTCACGTTGTTCTAGGGCGGAACAACTCCCTGGGAAGTAACACGCCCTTTCTCCTTTCTGTGTTAAACATGGAGTTGAGTGGGAAAAGTAAAATGCACGTTTCTCGGAAATTCCTGAAAACGGGTGGCGACAATTGTCCTTTGATGGGCGAAAGAGGCTTGACCAACATACCTAAGACAGTTTACGACGCAACAGCATAACAACGTTTACACAGAAACCTGCGGAACTCAAGAATGGTGCGGTCTATACCTTAGGAGCTAGCAACACTATACCACACGTATCAGCCTATGTCAAGATTTTTATTCGACTTGTTCTCTTCGAGTAGATGCGATAAATCGCGTCCCTTTTTAAGAATGGTAGCGTGTGGAGCAGGAGGACCTGGAAATTCCGATCCAACCAGTTTCACGCTGCATATCATAAAACGAGAACCACTGTTTGTCAATCCAATCATCGCACTTCAACGCCAATTCGCCCAGCCCGCGTTTTACCAGTTCGCGCTGTACCACGTTATCGGCATGTGGGTGTTCAAAAATACGCGGATGCGGTGAGCCAAATCCGTGCGCGTAATGCGTCAATTCGTGGGCAATGGTCGTGAATAACACATAATCTGGCACGTCGCGAACTTGCAACAGCGCGTTGATGCCAATAAACGATTTCGTGCCATCGAGCGACAGGCGGATAAGTCCAAGCCGCCTCTTCCAGGGTTGGCAATAGGCGATCTCCACAAAATTAACACGCTGGATATCTGAAAAATAGCCCTGCCAGATATGGTCAAGATAGTGTGTAAGCTGCTGTCGAGATAAAGAAAATAACGGTAATGACGATCTATCAAACCCGGTTGTCGAGAGCATGTATGGACTCCTCAAGGCAAATTTTAAGCTTGTGAGTCCAGTATACCGAGCAGGTTGAAATCAGTAGCTCGCGTTTAGAAATGCCCAACTAATCATGCCGCGCGGGTAATAATGGCCGGGCCAGTCACTGCCATTGTCGCGCAATCCGTCGCCAAAGTTCTGCACAAGCGTCACGTCGTGGCTGAAGACGGCGGATATCACATCCATGTGGTGACATGACGCGCAGCCATGCTGCGTATACACCATGTCGGCGATGATGCCGGAGATCATGACTTTGCTGAACCATTCGTAGCGGAAGCAGGTATTGTTGTGAGGGCATTGAGAGCCGGTAGCGCGCGTGGACTCCAGGGAGATCATCTGCGGCGAAGCGATGCTGTTGGCGGCCAGGTCTGCCGGGTACTGGCGGGCCAGGTCCTGTAACAGGGTCGCATTCATAGTTGTGTCCAGGCCGATGAGGTGCAGGTAAAAGAGTCCCTCTCCGGTTGTCACCGTGCGCCCGTTGCAGTTGTTATAAGCGTCGTTGTTCTGCGCAAGTGGGATGAAGCCGTTGGCGTTGTATTCTCGCACCATGGCGCTTTCTATCTTACTGGCATCGTTGATCCACGCCGCAGAGTTGTTGTCTCCAGGAATCAGCCCATCGATATAGGCAGTGGCGCGATAAGCGGTGGCCTCTTTCAGCCCCTGGTAGTAGAGGTTGCCGGCGTTGGGTGCCTCATTGTGCAGGCAATCATTTTGATCATCATAGGTGGTATTGGTGTCCTGGAAGTTGTAGGCAATGCCGGTGGCCGGATCACCCACCTTCTGGTTATGCAGCATGCCGGCATCGATCAATTTGAGATTGGCATTGTTGTTGCCGGTCAGCAGCGCGTTATCGCCGGTAATGTACACATAGTACGCGGTGAGCAACGCTACGTTGGAGTCTTCTTCGGTAGGCATGGGCGAGCCAAACGAGAAGAGCGGCGGGCCGTAGCAGGTAGCGCGAATTGTCGGTATGCCCAGACCCGGATGGGTGCAAAAACCTTTGCTATTGATATCGCCACCCTGATCGTGCTGGAAGAAAATACCGAATTTGTTGCGCAGGGCATTGTTGAGGACGATTTGCAGCTCGGACTTGAAAAACCAGGGGACGCGGTTTATCTCAAAGTAGCCATATTCATGCAAGACATCGACCGTCGTTAAAAAGCCAAACGCGCCCTCGTACACCGCCGCGTCGTAGCCGCCGCCCGCGCAGCTTTGCCGTCCGACCAGCCAGCTGGCCGCCTTGTAGCTGCGCAGCGTGTCGGCAATAATCCAGCGTTGCTGCGAGGAAAGCGTCGTATTGCGAATTAAGATATCTTCCATTGCCTGCGCGCGCCCAAGCAGGTTGTCGCCCGTCGAGAGGTTGTCTGTAGCGAAATCAACGACATCATTCTCCAATGTCCACTGCTGCGCGGGATAGAGCAATTCATGCTGGCAGTTCGCGGGCAACTGTGTGTTAATGAAGAGATTTCGACCGGCATTCCACGCGCCGATCAGCATATAGCTTGTCTGGCTTTGCGCGGCGTTGATGTTGTATGCCCACGCGAGACCGGCGCGGTCGCTGACAGCGGTATTACATTGCCACCGGGCCTGCGCGCCAGCCAGGAAGAGCGTTCCCCCGCTGGCATCGGAGCTAGCGCTATAAGAGAGCACATTGACCGGGGTGCCAGCCGGTGTCGTATGTTGCACACAGGCATTGCTGGCTGGCAGACTACGATCGCTGCCAAAGAGAAATTTTCCGGACAGCGCCTTGTTCCCGTTATTTTGCAGCGTCACACCGACGAGAAAAACTGGCACAGTATCATCCCGCACTTCGCTGGCACAATCAGAGATGGCAACACAGCCGGGTTCGCCAAAAAAGGTATCAATAATATCGACAGTAATGTGCATGCCTGAGCCGTCGCTGGCATCACCTTCCCAGCGCGATGTGTCCAGTCCCTGTATCCATTTCTCATTGCGCACATAGCTATCACCCTGCGCGGGGTTTGCCGTTCCCATGTGGAAAATAGAGGTCATGTGGCTTCCTGCCGCGGCGATGCCAACTATGTAACTGGCGGTATTATCGTGATAAACACCGTCGGTGCCGCTGTACACCTGGCGCGTAGTGGGAGAAACCACAAAATCAAAGCGCGAGCCAAATTTCGCATTGACGTTATTGGCGGCGCTGGTGCCATTATAGGTTTGCACGGGCAGGCGGCTATCAAGTTGCAGCTGGCCTGGCGCGCTTGCAGGCACGAGCGCGCTGCTTGCAGTGTTTGCTGCTGCATTAGCCGCCTGAAGTTGGAAAAGAAGCCAGGACATAATGACTATACCGCAAAGAAATATAAAAGCCAGAGGACGCCACGTTCGCACAGTTCTACCTCTTCCTGTTGAAATCTCTACTGTATTCAAACGCATGAATGTATTTCAGGAAGATGGCAAGGGACTTTTGGATGAGAGGAGCAAAAAAACGAACCGCCCGTGTGAGCGGGTGAAACGGCGACGTCCTATTTTCCCGTGGGGCTACCCCCAAAGTATCATCGGAGCTGAAGAGCTTAACTTCCGTGTTCGGGATGGGAACGGGTGTACCCTCTTCGCTATTGTCACCGGTTCA